>USMB01000032.1 GCA_900555615.1 uncultured Clostridium sp.
GCAAGGAGAGTAATTTAATTGAATAGACCAATTTTTATTATATTAATTGGTTATATTATAGGTATAATATGGGGGCTATACTTTAAAATGAGTATAGTCTTTTTTTATGCAATGCTGTTGATTTCCTATATTATAATCAATAAATCTTATAAAAAGAAAAAATTAAAAATTTTTTCAATCAAAAGATATTTTAAATATTTCAAGTTAATTTTTAAAGTAGATATTATTATAGTAATTATTATTTCATCATTTATATCAAATTGTATAATCAAATATCAAGATAACAAATATAATACCTTTTATGGTGGAGAAAAATTAGAAGTACAAGCTATTATAATTGGAAATTGTGTGCATAAAGAGTATTATAATAGATATAAAATTAAAGTATGTGAAGGAAAATTTAAAAATATCCAAATGTACTTAAATACAAGTGAAGAACTAAATTTTGGGGACAAAGTAGAAATAAAAGGTGAATTTATAGAACCTCAAATTAGAAGAAATTATAAAGGATTTGATTATAAAGAATATTTAAAAACTCAAAAGATATATGGCACAATAAAGGCAGAGAAAGTAAATAAAATAGGCATTTCTTCTGCTAGTTCGATATTACAAATATCAAATAAAATATTTTTGAAAATAAAAAATGATATTGAACAAACATATAGTAATAGAATGGCATCTATCATAAAAGGAATAATGCTTGGATATACAGAAGATATAGATGATGAGACAAAAAATGATTTTTCTAATAGCAATATTTCACATGTGCTTGCAGTGTCAGGAATGCATATATCATATATAATATTTTTAGCTACGAGTAGTAGCTCCAAAATTTTAGGAAAGCGTAAAAGTAAGATTTTTGCAAGTATATTATTAATGGCATATATGTGCATTACAGGTTTTAGCATATCTGTTGTAAGAGCATGTGTTATGGGCATTTTGACATGTATGGCATTTGTGTTTTACAGAAAAAGTGATACATTAAATAATATTTCTATTGCAATGCTCATTACCTTGATTGATAATCCATATAGCATAAAATCTATTAGTTTTTTATTAACATATGGTGGAACTATTGGAATTATATATTTTAAGACACCTGTAGAAAAATTTATAAAAAACATAAAAATAAGGAATAGAAAATGGAAATATGTATTTTTAAAATTGCAAAGAAAATGTGAAAATTTAATTAGTATTATTTCTGTTTCTATATCAGCTCAAATTGTTATTTCTCCAATAATGATAATGTTCTTTAATAAACTTAGTTTGGGATTTTTGGTGACTAATTTATTGTTAAGTTATGTTATTGGGAGTGTTGTAATTATTGGTTTTATTCAAATTATTATAACAATGTTTTCAGTTAATGCAGGAATTGCAATAGCAAAAATAGTTGAAGTACCAGTGTATGCAATTGTTTTGATTTCAAAAATAAATCTATGGAATTTTAGAGTAGTCACACCAAATTGGTATGAAATTTTATTGTATTATGTGATAGCTTTTATCATAAAATATTTATATTCAATTTTTAATTCGAAAAATTTAACTATAACTCAAGAAAGAATAAAAAACAGTATTTATTTAGTAAAATATAAAATTAGACCATATTTTTTTAAGACAATTGTTGTTATAATAATAGTTAGTATATGTTTTGGGATTGTGAAAAACAATGAATTATCTATTCATTTTATTGATGTTGGACAAGGAGATAGTACATTGATAGTAACAACTATGAAAAAAACAATTTTGATTGATGGAGGAGGAAGTAGTACATATGATATTGGAAAAAATGTTTTAGTTCCATATTTGCTAGCACGAAAAATAAAAAGGTTAGATTATGTTATAGTTAGCCATTCAGATTTAGACCATATTTCAGGAATACTAACAGTTTTACAGGAAATTAAGGTAGAAAAGATTATTGTTGGAAAGCAAGGAGAAATCAATGAGAATTACAAGAAATTAGTTAATATTGCTAATGAAAAATCAATTAAGATTATAACTGTAAAATGTGGTGATAAAATAAATATAGAGAAAAATCTTTGCTTTAATGTACTATTTCCAACTGAAAAACTGATTACTGATAACATTTTAAATAATAATTCATTAGTTTTAAAAATGTGTTATAAAAATTTTTCAGTGTTGTTTACTGGAGACATAGAAGAAAAGGCAGAAGCAGAACTATTAAGATTATATAGTGCAAATGAATTAAAATCAGATATTATAAAAGCGCCACATCATCGGTTCTAAAACATCCTCTAGTATGAGATTTATAAGAGCTGTTTCACCAACAATCGTCTTAATAGGAGTAGGAGAAAATAATAAATTTGGACATCCTAATAAAGAGGTTTTAGAAAGATATGAAAGTCTAAATTCCAAAATATACAGGACAGATGAATGTGGTGAAATAACAATAACAAATTGTATAAAAATTACAACTCAGGTAAATAATAATAGAAAATGAAGGGGTGTGATTAAATGACAAGAAGAGGAAAAAGAGTTATTTTAATATGTATACTTATAACTGTAGCATCTGCAGTGATTATAGGATATGGAGTTGGAAAATTGCTTCAAACTAAAGATGAAAAAATAGATGCTCCCAAAATATCAGAAGTAATAGAAGATGAGTGCACTGAAGAATATAAAGAAGAACAAAATGTAACAGAGGTAAATTCAACAGAAGAAAAAGTTTCGTCAAATGCAATATTAATTTTAAAAAAATATTATATTCAATGTGACCATACAATAAATGAATATGTGGAATTGCCACAAGAATTGGTAAATATGACAAAAGAACAGGTTCAAGCACATTATCCGGATTGGGAAGTAATTGGTTTTGAAAAGGGCAAAATAATATTATATAAAGAATTTGATGGCGTATGTGGTGAACACTTTAAATTGAGAGTGGAGAACGGCAAAGTTGTTATATATCTTGTAAGTCAAGAAGGAAGAGAAAGTTTATATGAAAAAACGAATATTTCTAGTGAGTATTTAACAGAGACAGATTTAATAAATATGCAAGATGGATTAGAGATTTATGGAAAAGAAGAATTGAATAAAGTTATAGAAGATTTTGAATAAAAAAGGCATACTTTTGAGTGTATGCCTTATTTTTTTGCTCTTATAAATTTAGATATTACAAATTGAATTGCGTACATAATTAATGAGAATAGTGTTGCTAATATTGCTAGGTAATATAAGTATAAATCGATTCTAAATGGTATTCCTAAGTTAAAATTGTTCATAAGTAAAGACATTACAATGGCTAAATAAAATAGAACTGTAGCTAGTTTTCCATACCATTTACTATATACAACAACGTCTTTTTTCTTGTATAAAAGAGAAGCAGTTGTTACCATTAAAACTTCTTTTATAAAAACAATTGCAAAAATCCACCATGGTAAAATATTTAAAATAGTAAGAGATAAAAGAAGAGAGATTTGTGTTAATTTGTCTGCTAGTGGATCAATTAATTTACCTATATCAGTTATATAATTATATTTACGAGCTATATATCCATCAAGAACGTCTGTTATAGCAGAAAGAGTAAAAATAATTAAAGCTGTTAAATAATGATGAGAGATTACAGAAAAAAAGATAAAAGGTATTAAAATAAAACGTATTATAGTTAATATATTTGGTATATTTTCTTTTTTCATTTCCTACAAAATCCTTTCTTTGAAGTAATAAATTATAGAAAAAAGGGAAAATTGAATACCCTTTTTTCTAAATAAATTTAATTTACATCAAATTTTAAATGCTCATCTTCAAAGTTAACTGTGATATTTTGCCCTTCGTGAACTGTTCCTCTTAAAATCATTTCTGAAATTTCATCTTCAACATATCTTTGAATTGCTCTTCTTAAAGGTCTTGCACCAAATTTTAGATTTGTTCCTTTTTCTAGTATAAAGCCTTTTGCTTCATCAGATACTGTTAAATTTATATTCTTATCACTTAAAGCTTTCTTAGTATCTTTTAACATTAAATCTACAATTTGCATCAATTCAGGTTTTGTTAAAGAATCGAAGACTATAATTTCGTCAATTCTATTTAAAAATTCAGGTCTAAATACTTGTTTTAGATTTTCTTCTATTTTATTTGTGTCAATAGTTTGTTTTGCAAAACCGATTGAATTATTATTTAAATTAGAACCAGCATTTGAAGTCATAATAATAATTGTGTTTTGGAAACTAACTGTATTTCCTTGTGAATCTGTAAGTTTTCCATCATCAAGTACTTGAAGAAGAATATTGAATACATCTGGATGTGCTTTTTCAATTTCATCTAAAAGAATAATTGAATATGGTTTTCTTTTAACTTTTTCAGTAAGTTGACCAGCATCATCGTATCCAACATATCCTGGGGGAGCACCAATCAATTTAGATGTAGAATGACTCTCCATATATTCTGACATATCAACACGAATAATTGAATCTTCTGATCCAAACATTTCATATGCTAAACTTTTTGCAAGCTCTGTTTTACCAACACCAGTTGGACCAACAAATATGAAAGATGGTGGACGCTTTGTGCTTTGCAATCCAGCACGATTTCTTCTAATAGCACGAGAAACAGCACTTACAGCTTTATCTTGACCAATAATTCTTGTATGAAGATTTGTTTCAAGATTTAGTAATTTTTGGGTTTCAGCTTCTGTAATTTTCTTAACTGGAATTTTAGTCCAATTTTCAATTACTTGAGCAATATCTTGAGTAGTTAAATTTTTAAGTTGAATTGTACTATTTAATTTATCTATTTCTTCAATTAATCTACATTCTTGTGTTTTTAAATCAGCAGCTTTTTGATAATCCTCAGTAGAATCAGCATTTGCTGCATCTTCTTTTTGAGCTTGAACTTGTGCAAGTTCTTGTTTTAGCATTTCTAGTCTGAATAATTCTTTATTTTCAAGATTGATTCTTGAACAAGCTTCATCCAAGATATCAATAGCTTTATCAGGTAAGAATCTATCATGAATATATTTTTCGGACATTATAACAGTTTGTTTTATAACATCATTAGAAATTTTTACTTTATGATATTCTTCATAATATTTTTTGATTCCTTCTAGTATTTTTATAGAATCTTCGATATTTGGTTCTTCAACTAAAACTTGTTGGAATCTTCTTTCTAAAGCTGAATCTTTTTCTATATATTTTCTATATTCTTTTAATGTTGTAGTACCAATTATTTGAACTTCTCCATTAGATAGGGAAGGTTTTAAAATATTAGCAGCATTCATAGAATGTTCTCCATCACCAGCACCGATGATATTGTGGATTTCATCTATAACAAGAATAATGTTTCCATATTCTTTACATTCTTCGATAATTCCCTTCATACGAGCTTCAAATTGACCACGGAATTGTGTTCCTGCTACAACAGCAGTCATATCAAGTAAGTAAACTTCTTTATTTAAAAGTTTGGCTGGAACATTGTTGTTAGCAATTTTTATAGCTAAACCTTGAGCAATAGCAGTTTTACCAACACCAGGCTCACCAATTAGGCAAGGGTTATTTTTTGTACGTCTATTTAGAATTTGGATAACTCTTTGAATTTCCTTATCACGCCCTATAACCATATCTAATTCATTATTTTTAGCCTTTACAGTAAGGTTTGTTCCGAAAACATCAAGATATTTTTTCTTCTTTTTAGTTTTCTTTGTTTCTGTTTTTACTTTTTGTCTACCATTAGATTCTTCTTCATTTTGAGATTGTTTTTTAGGGATGATGCTTGCGAAAATAGAACCAATAGGAATACCTAATGGATTATTTTCTCCGTATTCATTTTCACTATCTTCCTCAAAATTTTCCATATCTTCTGGATCGAAATCTTCCATTCCTTCAAGATTTTCCATTTTTAAGTTTGAAGATAAATCTTTAAATAATGTTTCAAGTTGTTTTGACATACTTGACATATCTATATTTGTAATAGGAGGAACATTGCTTTGACTGTTGTTTTTGGTATTTTGATTGTCTTTATTAGAATTGCTTTTTGGAGGCGTATCTGGAATATCAATACCTCTTTTTTTTGCACAGTCGCGACAAAGACCTTCCATTGATGAAACGCCATTTTCAATTTTGTTTATAAAAATTTCTGCATTGTTTTTATTGCAATCTGAACATAACATATATATAAATTCCTCTTTTCTTTAATTTAATATTATATATCATACATTAATTTTCCCAAATAGTCAATAGAAAATGCATTGTTCAACAAGATTTTGACCATGGAGAACAGTGGAAATTTTGTTGAAAAATTGGTGGGAATTGAAATGAGGTTTTGATATAGATTATTGAGAAAATTGTAAAATAGGTCTAGACAAAAAATAATTTATGTGTTAAGATAATAAAGTAAATTTTATAAATGCCCGAATGGCGGAACTGGCAGACGCACACGACTCAAAATCTAAATGGATTTTTTTCGTGTTGAAACTTATAAATATTGAAAATAGTAATGTTTAGGTATTTGCTAGATGAGAAAAATCTTCAAACATCTAACAAATATCTAACATAATTGTAAAACCGCCAAAATTTAATAAAAACATGTCGATGTGGCGGAATAGGCAGACGCACAGGTCTCAAAAACCTGCGGATAACATCCATGTGGGTTCGATTCCCACCATCGACACCATAATTCAATTATTTTTGAGAAGATGAAGATGTGCTTTCTTCATTTTCTTTTTTTGTATCTGTAAATTTTAATGCATTAACTAACGCATTTGCTGAAGCTTTTTTAGAATTAACATCTAAATGAGCATACAAATTAGCAGTAGTAGAGAAATTAGAATGTCCTAACCATTCTTGTATAGCTTTCATAGGAATGCCTTTAGCAAGTAATAAACTTGCACAAGAATGTCTTAAATCGTGAAAACGAATATGTTTCATACCAATTTTTTCTAGCAACATACTAAAATGTTGAGTAATATAATCAGGTCTAATTAATCTGCCTTGAGGATTAACAAATACATAATCTAAATATTGTTTGTTATAACTTTTACCGAAAGCCTTTTTAAATGCTTCTTGTTTTTCTTTGAGTTCTAAAAGTTTTTCTGCAATATCATCTAATAAAGGTAATGACCTATAACTTGATTTGTTTTTTGTTTTGTCTTTACATTCAAGTTTTCTATTATTACCTTCTGTATTTGTTATTGTAACTGTATGCTTTATAGTAAATGTTAAATTATCAAAATCAAATGAGTCCCATTTTAATCCTAAAACTTCACTTCTTCTTAAACCATAAAAAGCAGTTATTAAAATAACAACTTCTAAAGGATCTCCTTTAGATTTTTCAAACAAGGTATTTAATTCAGTTTGAGTATAATAACTTCCTATATATTGTTCAACTTTAGGTTTTTGAACTTTATCAGCTGGATTATTAGGAATAATATCCATTGTAAAAGCATATTCTAAACATTTTCTTATGATAGCATGATGATGAACTACTGTGTTTGCAGAAAGATGTTCTTCTACCATTAATTCATTATAGAAATCTTGAATATGAACATGGGTTATTTCAACTAACTTTATAGGATTTTTTGTAAAATATTTTTTAATATGATTATTAGCTATTTGCCTATATGATGTGAAAGTAGAATTTTCTACAGAATGTCTAATAATTTCTAGCCAATAAAAAAGATATTCTATAAAAAGAATATCAGTTGGATTTTTATTTGATTTTGAATTGTTTAGAGCTTTTAAATTTAGTTCTTTTTCTAAATTAGCTCTTATTTCTTCAGCTTTTAGCATAGCTTGTTTTTTATTACCGCGTTCTTTTAAACCAGTAGAACGCCAAGGTTGTTGTCTTTTTCCGTTTTCATCATAATATTCTAAAACTGCTTGATATATTCCGTTTCGAACAACAAGACTACTTACAGATACTTTGATTTGTTGTAAATTTTCTGTTACCATTATAAACTCCTTTCTGATGTAACAGACTAAATTAATTTACTATTGATTTTGTTTTTTTGTAGTAAATATAAAATTTAGCCTAAACAACACTTTGATTTAATAAATAAGAAATAATATTTTGTTTAGGAATTTTATATTGTCTACCAACTTTTATAGACTTAATAGTATTTTGCTTTACTAATCTATAAGCAAGAGTAATTCCTATGCCTAGCATTTCTGCTAATTGATTTACATTTACTACATCTTTATATGTAGTAAACATAGTAGGGTAAATTTGTTTTAAATCTTTCATACGATGACCTCCTTTTTCAATAATCTCAATAGCTAAATAATTTTCGCTATATGTATTGCGTATTGGATTTTGAGAAAGGTAAATCTCTTACTTGGTTTAAATTCTTAAAAAAGCATTCATACTAATTCTTTTTGGTGCATCAAATCCTGCTTTAATCCCTTTTAGCATAACGAATTGATTTTTAATACTATCATAAGTGTAAATACTAGAATTAGCTTTCTTAAAGGCATAGTCAGAAAGAGGATGAGGGTTATAAGAAAGTTCTATTGAATCTTGTCTTTGTTGTTCTAATAATTGTTCATAAGCAATATCTTTTTCTTTTTTTCTAACATAATTCTTCTGATATTCAGCTTGAGCAATTTTTCGTTTTTCTGCATTAATAGATTTTCTAGAACTTTTTTCATTTTCATGTCTTTCATCTTTCTTAATTATTTTAGAAATATATTGTTGAGAAGCATCAACTATTTCTGCAATTTCTGTTTGTTTTAAATGCTTATTAAAATATAAATCTAATATTCGCTCTTTCTTATTCAAAAAATTTCCTCCTTTCATTTGGTTGTATTTTTGTTTGTTGATTTTTAGATACAATAAGCCTAAGGACTTTTTTGTTGATTTTCCAAACAAAACTTGACTATTGTCTATAAAAACGATATAATAGTAATATCTAACTAGGGAGTAACGATTATATAATGTAATATTTACCATTAACCACTAATTACATTATAAAGTAATTACTCACACTTGTCAAGTATTACAATTAAAATTTTAAAAAAATTTTTAGGAGAATGAAAATGAAGAAAAATAATGAAGGAAATTTCAGAACTTTTTGGTTTAGATATGATAGTTATGAAATGAAAGAAATAGAAGAAAAACACTATATAACACCAAAAGAAAATTCAAAAGTAGTTATGTATGATCCATTTGATGTGGCAGATGACATATTAGTAGATATTTTAACAATAGGAAGATGTGTTGAAAAAAATGATATAGAAGAATCTAATAAAAAGATTATGGAATTTGTAGAAAAGTATGGATTATTAGGAGAATTAACGTATTTACCACTAAATACTGATATTGTTGCCCAAAATAAAGTTTATTTACCTAGTGGAAATTTAGTTAGTGATAAAGAAACATTACCTACTGCTGAATACATAGAGTTGTTTTTAAAATGTAAAAAGAAACAAAAAATTACAATGAAGAAAAATGCGAAAGGAGAAATTTTAGAATTATCAGTAGAAAATGAAATGAACCCTCTTGTAGCTATAGATAGACCAGCTGAATATGCAGTTGTTTTTTCAAAAGCTTATTCGGAGTGTTTAGTTTGGATAATGCATTATGCAAGAATATTATATCAAACCTTTGAAGCAATAGAAAATTATAGTAAAGTTGAAGATGCATATACAAAACAATTATATGATAATCGAATAAAGAGCTTTAATCCATCCAAAATAGCTTGTAAGATTTTAATGGGTAATAAAAAAGAAGATAGACCTGTTATAGAATGGAATTTTAACTCTTTAAAATTAGCAATAGATACAATGTTTGCGTTAAATGAAACAACTGAAAGAAAAACAGTAAAAATGTGTAAACATTGTGGTAAGCCTTTTGCTTCAGATAACTTGAAAGCAGAATACTGTAGTCCACAATGTAGAAATCAAGCTAATGTTTATAAGAGTAGAGCGAAAAATAAATAGATTGGAGGAATTATATGATCGAAATTAAAAACTTTGATAATTGGATAGAAGATAAAGTTTCTGGTAAATTTGGTAGTGGTGCTAGTGAAAAGATATGGCTTATTAATCCAGAAACAAATGAAAAAGGACTTTTTAAATTTCCAAAAGTGAAAGATAAAGAAAAAGGAATAATAACAGGAGAATATTGGGCAGAAAAACTTGCTACTGAAATTGGAAAGTTAATAGATGTTGAATGTGCTAAGGTTGATATAGGTACATATAAAGGAAGAATTGGCTCAATGAGTTATAACATTAACAAAAATAATGGTATTACCTTTAGAGAAGGTCTTGAGCATATACAAGCACATTATCCATTTTACAATAAAGAAACTTTAACAGATGAATATAATAATAATAAATATTCATTACAAATGATTGAAAATAGTGTTGGTAAATTGTTAGATATATCAGAAATATTAAAGCTAATAGTATTTGACTGTTTGATTGGAAATAGTGACAGGCATCATAGTAATTGGGGAGTTATACCATACATTAAAAAGGTTAATGATGAAAAATATTTGAAGTTAAGATTATGTCCTTTATATGACAATGGTTCGTCACTATGTGCTTATGAAGATAATAACAATATAGAAGTATTTTTTAAAGACAGAATGAAGTTTGAAGCATTAGTAAATACAAAGTCAAAATCTGCAATAGGCTGGGAAAATGAAAGACCTATTAGACATTTTGATTTATTAAAGAAACTAAAAGACAACAAATATGAAGCAACTATTCCATATATAGAGAAAATAAAAAACAATATTAATGAGAAAAGCATAGACAAAATTTTAACTGAATTTGATAACAATATAATAAATGAAGATATGAAAAAATTATTAAAAATGTTCCTTTTAGAAAGAAGAAAAAGAATGTTAGAAATATATAGTTTGAAAGATGAGGTGTAAAAGAAAAATGGAAAAAGATTTAGTATATTTAGTATGGACAGATGTAAAAACAGGCAACAAATATAAAGTTGCTATGTTATATAAAGAAAATGAAACATATTATTTTAAATATATTTTAGAAAATGTAAAAGAAGCCCAAAAAGATGGATTTGAATTATTAGTTGCTTTTCCGCAAATCAATGCAACATACGAAAATCCACATCTTTTTGCAGTATTTGGAGCAAGACTTCCAGATAGAAGGAGACCTGAAATTGACAAAATTTTAGAAGAATATGGCATGACAGAATATAATGAATTTGAATTATTAAAAAGAAGTGGTGCAAAATTACCTACAGATAATTATGAATTTGTAAGATAATTGTATGCCAATAGTGAAAAAGAAAGAATAACAGATAGATGGAATAATAATTAAATATTGGAAAAGTTACAAAATAAAAATATTTGCTTTAATCTTGTTATAATTATAATTTTATGCTATATTAAATTTGAATAATAATTATTAATTAAAGGGGAAATAAAAAATGAAAAAAGTTAAAATAGCAATAATTACTTTAATATGTTTGGCAATAATATTAATAGGAGTTATTTTTATTATTAAATTACAGTCAGATAATTCGAACAGTATAAGTGAAATTTCGGATTATATAGTATTTAAAACCGCTAATTATGAATCAATAGATGATGTGGTCTTTTATAGTAAAAACTTGAAGATAGATGATGAATTGAAAGATAATCTTACTATAATAGCCAATCAATTAAAAGTAAAATATCCTGGTAAAAGCATCTTATATTTAAGAAATTTAGGAAGCGCTTCACTTTTTGATGCTAAAGAGTTATATAGATGTATGCAAATAGTAAATGGACAAAAATTAGATGATACAGATATGAATGTTTTAATTAAAGAGGATGAAAGTGTTGAAATTCAATTTTTAATAGGAAACACTTGGAAAAGCGGAAGTGCTATTGATAATGTTAAAATAACACAAGAACAAGCTGAGCAAATTGTAATAGATTATTTATATGAAAATCCAGATGATTATAAAGAATTAAGAAGTGGTTTTAATTTTTCATTTGATCCTTCTACTCATGAAATTAGTAGTGTTAATACTGAAACATGTACAGTAGAGTTGTACAAATATAATTCTAAAACATCTTGGAAAATGCAATTTTCAACAGGTAATAGTTATATAATAATAGATGCTAATACAGGTAAGATTTTAGATAAATACTTTTTTTGTGGAATTTACGTAGATTAAATGTGATAAAAATAGAAATGGAATGAAAATAAAAAACTTTTTAAAGCGACAATATCCAATTTGTATTAGTAAAGGAGCAGTAAAAGCTCCTTTTACTTATCTATCCCTATATTTATTTTTAGATTTAGCTTTTTCTTGTTGTTCAGCCTTTTGTCTTTCTTCTTCTAATTTTTGACGAAGCTCATATATTTTAATTTTATCTATTCTACTTTGAATATTATCACAATGTCTTATTTCTTCAGCAAGCGGTGTAATCTTTTTAGAAATTTCTGCAATTTGATTCTCAATGCTTTTCTTTTCAGCTTCTGTTTTAGCTCTTTTATGCTTTTTCCATAAGTTTTCTCTTTCACTTTTTAGAGGATTAATTTTATCATAAGCAGATTTTTTAAAATCAAACAATCCTTGCTCCGTATTAATCTTATATTTAGCTAAAAATTTTGCTTGATTTGAATATTCATCCATTTGTTTTAGTTCTTTTAACAATTCTGGAGTCATTCTTGTTATATTCGATTTTGAGATATTTTCTACATTTATCCCGAATAATTTCTCATAATGAAATATCAAACCAAGAATAGAGCTTTTATTTTGAAAGTGATTTTCTTTTATATTGTTATATTTTTGAAAAGTTCTGTCAAGTAATGATTTAGGATTAGGAGTGTATGGAAAACGTGGCTGAGTTTCTAATATTCTTTTATAAATATTTTCTTTTGAATATTTATTTCCAAATTGTCTTTCAATTCTAGTGTTTCTTTTATAAGGCTCTCGCCTAATTGATAAAGTATCATTTTGATCAGTAACAATATAATCTAAATCTTGAAGAATTTTTATAAACTCATTATAATCTTTTGCATTTTCTATTGCATAATCAATAGAATCCTTCATCAATTCTTTATATAAACTACTTGTAGCATATTTATTATATTTTTCCTCTTGTTTTAAAACACTTAATCCATAATCTTCACAAAGTCTATCAGATGTTTTTCTCATAGTAGCATAATCTTTTTTTGTATTACAAAATCTTTTTCCGTCTAGGAAAGAAACAGAATTTAAAACAAAATGAGTATGAATATTATCAGTATTTAGATGAGTTGATACAATTACTTGAAACCTATCTCCCCATAGCTCTTCAGCAAGTTTTAGTCCAATTTCATGTGCTTGTTCTGGTGTAACTTCTTTTTCAGCAAAAGATTGAATTGCATGAAAACATTCTATACCACCTGTTTTAAAAAATTGTTTCTTAACATTTTTCATCTCATAAAAAGCTGTATCAGGCATACAATTTATACCTGATACATATAGTTTGTGTTCTGTTTTTTCTCCGTTAATTGCATATTCAATAAGACTGTCTAGTCTGCTCTTGAATTTCCATATTTTTGTTGTAGCCATTTGAAACTCCTTTTTTTTGAGGAGTAAGATAAACTTCTTGCATACTTAAAACAAAATCTTGAATTTGATTTAATAATGGTGTGAATTTATCTTCTCTCATATAACCTTGATATCTATTATGAGTTCTTGCCATCTGATTTAAATTGTTTGCCATATTTCTTAACAAAGAAAGTATTTCGTAAAATCTTTCATCAGGTTGTTCTCTTAATTGATAATCTAAAATGATTTTCCTAAAAAATTCTGACTTGCTTAATCCAGATTTTTTTGCTTTTTCATCAAAGATTTTTTTCTCTTCTTCATTTAAGAAAACATTAATTTTTATATTGCGATTTCTCATAAAATTTCACCTCACTTTCTAAAAAATTATTTATAATTTCTTTTTATTTAAAAATAGGGTTTGGGATTTGTCCCATTCTTGATAGTATTTGTGGCGTGAGTACAAATACGTTGCTTGCATATTCAAGAAATCTAATGAGTACTCACATTCAAAATCTCTTAATATTACTTACTGAAAGAAAAAATAAGGCACAAAATTTTAAAAATTGTGCCTTAAAATTATTAATTTTTTATCTTAAAATTCCAATTTTCTTGAAGCAAAAGTAAGCTTCTTTACCACCTAAAAAGAATATTTCTTTTTCTTCTATTGATTGCATATCGTAATAAATTTGTACTAATTTTGCGAGTGCAACACACTCTTTATTTGATAAATTTCTACCTTCAGTTTGACCTTCTAAAACCCAAACTAGATTTTCATTTTCATCTAAAATTTTGTGATATTTTTCTTGTAATTTTATATATTTTCATTTTTCTTTCTTAAAATTCTTTTAACATCATCTAAATATTCTTCAAACATATCTTCATATTCTTTATAAAATGATTTTATTTCTAACATAACAATTCCTCCTAAACATATATCAATTCTTTTAATATAATTTCTTCAACAGAGTGCTTTATATTGTTCATTAATCCAACCCATTTTAGTTGGTCTTTTGCTTTTAATTCTTCAGTAATATTTTCTTTTTCTGCAAATTGTTTCATCAATAATTCAAATCTTTCAGTAGCAATTTTATCAACATCCATTAAATGTTTTTGTAGTTCATTATCCATTAGCAAGATAGTGTATTCAGCTTTTTTATGTTCTTTTAAATATCTTAATCTTAATTTTCCGTATTTTCCTAATTCAAAATTTTTCATATTTTCTGGTGCAACTAAATTAGGTAAATAGTAATCACCAACTTTTGTATATTCTATTTTCATATTAAATCAATTCCTTTCATTTTTTTTATAGAAACCAGAGGGAGAGAGCGAAGATAATTAGGCGTAATAATCCCAATGTTTAAAAAGGATTATTACACCTAAAGAATAAGAAACCGTCAGTCAGTCGCTTCGTTTCATAGGTAGTCTAGTAAGTAGAAGAACTACTACAATTGCTGATAATGATTTAATTATCAATGTGCATACTTGTCCACACTTTTTACAATTGCAAATCCACATCCAAGCTTTGCCTCCCAAGAACTCTTTTATTATTGTGAGTCTATGGTTGTAAAATCTCACTCACGCACTTTGTATAAATAGACCGCTTATACGAATACGGGCAAACTTTATAGCATCGGCTTGCCAAACCTAGTACTTTTATAGAGGTACTGCAATTCTCTGTATAATAAAAAGACTACTTACAATTAAGTAAATAGTCTAAATTCAATCAATAATAAATATCTGTTACATCTAACATATCTAACAAAACATCTAACATTTTTTCAAAAAACTTGCAAAAGGTATAAAAACTATGTTGTAGTTAAGCAAGTAAGAAAAACGATGATAAGTGCTAGAAAATCTATAGTTTTGAGCTTCTTAAAAAGTAATATTTAATACTAAAAATAAATAAGTATAAAATAGCTTAAAAGACTCAAAATCGTGCGGGAAACCATGTGGGTTCGAGTCCCACTTTGGGCACCAAGACAAGTTTTCGTCGAACTTTTTGAAAGTGTTGATATAACTTAATTCCAAGACAACAAAAATTTTGATGAACACAAAAATCTTAAACCGTTTCAAAAGAAACGGTCTTTTTTTGACCAAAAATATTGAAAAAAGGAGGTTTTTGTGGTATTATGTTACATATAATTAAAAAAGAAATCAATATGAGTAAAGAATTACTCTCTAAAATTGAATGGACTTGCAAAATGAAAAAGGTAAAACCAGAAATTATCAATGGTACCTTAAGAATTGTGGAACATACCAATTTAGCGTATGTAGAGCCACACAGAGTAATTATTAAAGATAAGCTGTATTTATTCTTTAATGAGCAAGATTACTTTTACATAGATAGGTTGGAAAATAAATATCCACTATCAAAATTTAATGAATACATAACATAGAGAAGCAAGGCATTTGATATTTTAGAGTTTTTAAAAAATTGTACTATATTGATTTATTAATTGTGTTTAAAAGAAAAATAGAGATAGTTAAAACAATAAATATAAAATTCTAAAGTGTCAATAGCTAAGCAGATATGCTATGTGGCACTTTTTTTGGTGTCTTTCTATTATTCATTAAAAGAAGGAGGTAATGTTGTAATGAATGAAGAAAGAAAAGTTGCAGGAATCTATATTCGTGTAAGTACAGAAGATCAGGCAAGGGAAGGATTTAGTTTAGGAGAACAGGAGGAAAAGCTAAAACAACTTTGTGAGTATAAGGACTATAAGATTTACAAAGTCTATAAGGACGCAGGAATATCCGCAAAAGATATGGAACACAGACCAGCTTTTCAGCAAATGCTAGAAGATATGCGAGCAGGTAAAATCAATTATATTATTGCATATAAACTAGATAGAGTTACAAGGTCTGTAAGGGATTTAGAGGTTTTAATATCAGATTTAGAAACACATCATTGCTATCTTGTTTGCGACCGTGATGATGTAAATACTAGCACGGCTAATCGGTAGATTTTTTGTCCGTATGCTAACTGTTTTATCACAATTAGAAATTGAAATAGTAAGCGAAAGAACAAAATTTGGTCTAACAGGTGCAATAAAATGTGGACATATTCCACGGAACTTGCCCACTAGGTTACAAAAGAGATGAAACAAAGAAAGTGATAATTGATGAAACTACAAAAGATATAATTATTAGAATATTTAATCTGTATTTACAAGGCAAAAGTTATCAAACAATAGCTAATATCCTAAACGAAGAAAAGGTTTTAAGTCCAATGAAATGGAAAGATTCTAAAATCGAAAAAATAATCAATAACAGAATTTATGTAGGAGATTATGAAAGATTTAAAAGAGTTGCAAAAGAACAAGGAAAAGAGCCTGTAATATATCCTAATGTTGTAGAACCAATAATAGCAAGAGAAATGTTTGAAGATGTTCAAATTCAAAAAGAAAAAAATCAAAGAGCCTATTGCAGAGACAGAGTTTATATCTTTATGCAAAAGATGATATGTCCTAAATGTGGCAAAATAATGCAGTGTAAAGGTACAGGTGGTAAAAAGAAGAAATATATGTATTATCATTGCACAGATTGTAAAATTTATCTTCGTGAAGATTTAATTGAAGAACAGGTAATGCCAATGATAATGGATTTAATTGAATATGATATGACAGTAAAGAAATATTTTTATCCTGTTTTAGCAGATAAGAAAGAACGAAATACAGCCAAACTAGATAAAGAAATATCATCATTACAAAGTAGAAAGAACAGAATAAAAGAAGCATATTTAAAAGAAATTGTTAATGTAGAGGAATTTTCAAAAGAATATAAAGAAGTTGATGAAAAGCTAAATTTACTTGAACAAAAACGAATTGAAGCCATTGATTTGAATAAGCAAACTTTTTCTCCACAACATTTAATGGCAGATAGAGATGTAGAAAAAGAAAAGTTAATTCGTTCTAATAAATTTTACGATATGCTTATAGCAGAATGGAAAAGCAAAACAAAAGAAGAAAAACAGGAATTTATATCAAAATTTTTAGAAAGTATCACTGTAGATAAAGACAAAAAAGGTAATTATAAATTAGTCAATATGAAATTAAGAAAAACATTTATAGAAGCAGTATATAAATTAATGCAAAACGGAATGTTTGATATGACTATTGCAGATGAAAAAGGTAAAGATGTTAGAACAACAATTATGATGGACAAGCAAGAAT
>USMB01000033.1 GCA_900555615.1 uncultured Clostridium sp.
TTGATGTATATGAAGGAATGATAGTTGGATTAAATTCAAGAGGAGAAGATTTAGCTATAAATGTATGTAAAGAAAAACACTTAACAAACACAAGAGCTTCTGGTTCTGATGATGCTTTAAGATTAGTACCACCAATTCAAATGTCTCTTGAAAAAGCTATTGAGTTTATTCAAGATGATGAGTTAGTAGAAGTTACACCAAAATCAATTAGATTAAGAAAGAAAATCTTAGATAATAAAGAAAGAGAAAGAGCAGCAAGAAATGCTAATAAAGCATAATTATGATATGCCAGTACTTTAGTGATATGTACTGGCATTAATTTTAAGGAGCAAGAAAAATGAACAAACAAGAATTAGAAAAAATAAAACAAAAAGCATTAGAAGAACATATTCCAATAATAATGGATGACACCTTAGAAGTAGTAGACCAAATATTAAAAGAAGTAAAACCAAAAAGAATATTAGAAATAGGAACAGCAGTAGGATATTCAGCAATGTGTTTTTCAGAATATCTTCAAGAAGGTGGAAAAATAGACACAATAGAAAGAGACGAAGAAAGAATAGCAGAAGCAAAAATAAATATAAAAAATGTTGGAGTAGAAGACAAAATAAACATTTATGAAGGTGATGCAGTAGAAATATTACCAACATTAAATGAAAAATACGATGTAGCATTTATAGATGCTGCAAAAGGAAAATATCCATTTTTCTTAAAAGAAGCATTAAGAATGATAAAACCAACAGGGGTTATACTAGCTGATAACATTCTATATAAAGGATATGTTATGAGCGATTATAATAAACATAAACAACGTACAGCTGTAAGAAATTTGCGTGAATACATAAAAGAAGTTACAGAGGCACCAAATCTTGAAACAGAAATATTAGAAGTTGGAGATGGGCTTGCTGTAAGCAGATTAAAAGGTACAATAAAAATATAATATTTCATAAAATAAAAAGGGCTCCCTCAGAAAATATTTCTGGGGGAGCGAAAGGTTTAAGAGCAATTAAGCCTAGTGAGGAACCAGGGTGGTGGAAATTCTTCTATCAGAAAATTCCTTCGCAAAGTGAATTCCGTCTTGATCATGCTCTTTGCTATCGTAGCTTGTGAAGCCTTTGACATGAAGTTTAGAAAAGTCGTCTACGCAGAAGACCTTCAAAATGGGGTCTTCATCTTGAAGTCCGTCTTCGCGGTATTTTTTGTAATTTTCGTGAGAAGCGGTACCATATACTGCTTCTTCATGCATTTTCATACTGCGAAGTTGAACTTCGAATTGGCAACCGGGCAGAACATCTGAATACATCTGGACGGACATCGTAAACTGTAAAGTCTGATAATTGTTTTCTTTGGGTGTTTTAATGAAGTCCTTTACATAATCAATGCTAAAAGGAATTTTTAAAACCTGCTCAATGATACTTTTATCGATGTCTGTGATTCCGTTGTTGGTGTCAACCCATTCAATAAATTCTTTCCTAATTTTACGGTTTTTACCTGCAATGACGCCAGAGATAGTATCAAAGATTAAATAGATATAATCTTTAACAATTTCATCTGAATCATTATTAAGCAAAATCCCACGCAATCCAAACCGATCGCGAATGTTTGCTGACAAGTTCGAATTGGACTTCCGCAAAAGTTTCGAAAGTTCGCTTTCCAAAGACTTGCGCCTGGAATACCAGTTGATATCAATATTCACATTTTGAGTTTTGTTCAACCACAAAATGATATACATAAATGTAATATTCACATAAGTAATCATGTTTGTGATTTCGAAAGTTTTTTTCCGAGAATTGATACAACCTCTGAGTCCATCAAGGAATGAATCGAAGGTAGAAGAATCTTCTTCTGCAACTTCAAGTTCATCCAAGATATTATACAAATTTTGCACAATTTCCAGAATGTTTTCTGACCTTTCTAGAGCTTCTTGATAGCTCCGGTGTATTAGTTTTAGTGTTTCTTTTGTCATAATGCTTACCTCACCTTTCGTATATAAAAAGCTTATACTAATACATTATACCATAAATTTCCGGAAAAGTACAGTATTGCCTGAAAAATGATTGACATAACTGATAAAAAAATATATAATATAAGATGTTAAAAAGAGAAAGGAATTTGATAAAAATGAAAGAAGTAGAATTATTAGCACCAGCAGGTTCATATGAAAAAGCAAAGATCGCATTCTTATATGGAGCTGATGCAGTGTATTGTGGAACCTCATCATTATCATTAAGAACAAGAGCAGACATGCAAGATGATGACTTAGAAAAGACAATAAAATATGCACATAGCATAGGAAAAAAGATATATGTAACATTAAATATTTTTGCATGGGATGAAAAATATGAAGAAATAATAGAAATGGCTAAAAAGCTAGAAGAATTAAAGCCAGATGGAATTATTGCAGCAGATGGTGGAGTAATAGATGTATTAAAACAATATGCACCAAGTGTTGCAATAAATGTAAGTACACAAGCAAATGTTGTAAGTTTACATGCATGCAATTTTTGGCGTAAAAATGGCGCTAAAAGAATGATAATGGCTAGAGAGATGAACAAAGAGCAATTGAGATACATTATGGAAAATAAGCCAGAAGACATGGAAATAGAAATATTTGTACATGGTGCAATATGTTTTGCATATTCAGGAAGATGCTTTTTAAGTGATTTCTTAGCTTGCAGAAGTGCTAATTTAGGAGATTGTGCACAAAGTTGCAGATGGTCATACAAATTATACGCAGAAGAAAGAAATAATCCAGGTGAATTTATGCCAATCGAAACAAATGAATATGGTACAAGCATTTTCTCATCAAAGGATTTGTGTTTAATAAAAGAACTTCCAGAAATTATCGATATGGGAGTTGATAGTTTAAAAATCGAAGGACGTTTAAAAACAGAATATTATGTTGCAAGTATTGTAAATGTATACAGAAATGCAATTGATGATTATAAAAAAGATCCAACACATTATGATGCAGAAAAATATATGAAGGAAATTGAAAAAATCAAAACAAGAGAATTAACAACATTTTATTTTAATGATAGAAAAAACAAAGACATTCAAGAATATGATGGACATCAATATAATGAATTATATCAATTTGGTGGAAAAGTTGTTGATTATGATGGCGAAAAAGCAATTATTGATATTAGAAATAGATTACAAGTAGGAGATACTATGGAAATCTTAGTTCCACATCAATTAGAACCAGTAGTATTTACAATTGATAAATTATGGGATATTGACACAAATGAAGAAATAGAGGCAGTTAGCCCAGGTGTTAAAGATCAAAAAGTAAAAATGATGCTTCCAATTAAATGCGAAAAAGATTGGATATTAAGAAGAAAGAAGTGTTAAAAAAAGGACCGACCCTAAATTAGCAAGGAGAAAAAAATAATGAAAAACATAAAAGATTATGATTTGCCAGCATTAAAAGAAGAATTTGTACAAATGGGAGAAAAACCATTTAGAGCTGAACAAGTTTTTAAGTGGTTATATGAAGCAAAAGTTACAAGTTTTGATGAAATGACAAATTTATCATTAGATTTAAGAGAAAAATTAAAACAAAATTATGAAATGCATAATTTTAAAATATTACAAAAACAAGAATCATCTGATGGAACTAAAAAGTATTTATTTGATGTATTAGATGGAAATGCTATAGAAACAGTACTTATGAGTTATCATCATGGATATAGTATTTGTGTTTCTTCACAAATAGGTTGTAAAATGGGATGTAAATTCTGTGCATCAACAGGAATCGATTTTATCAGAAATTTAACTTCTGGTGAGATTGTTGAACAAATTCTTGCAGTTGAAAGAGATAATAATATAAGAATTTCAAATGTAGTTTTTATGGGAATAGGTGAACCTTTAAATAATTACAATAATGTTGTAAATGCAATCAGAATAATAAATAATCCGAAAGGAATAAATATAGGAGCTAGACACATAAGTGTTTCGACAAGTGGACTAGTTCCAGGAATTTATAGACTTGCAGATGAAAATATTCAATGTACATTGTCTATTTCACTACATGCTACTACAAATGAAAAAAGAAGTAGTATGATGCCTGTAAATAATGCATTTCCAATAGAAGAATTATTACAAGCTTGTAAAGATTACATTGCCAAAACAAATAGAAGAATTTCTTTTGAATATGCATTAGCAAAAGATAATAATGATAACTTAGAAGATGCAAAAGAATTAGTACATCTTTTAAAAGGAATGTTATGTCATGTAAATTTAATACCTATTAATAAGATAGAAAATGGAGCTTATTCAAAAAGCTCAAATGAAAATATTATGAAATTTAGAGATTATTTAAATGACCATGGAATTGTTGCAACTATCAGACGTGAGTTAGGCTCTGATATTGACGCAGCTTGCGGTCAATTAAGAAGAAAAAATTTAAAATAGTGTAACTTGACAAAATAAAATCTATTATGATATAACATTGTAAGAAAGATACGAGGTGAAACAATGATAATAGCTTATGCGAAATCTGACATTGGAAAAGCTAGAGAAATGAACCAAGATGCTTATTATATATCAGAACCATCAAGTCCAATTAAATTATATTTATTAGCAGACGGAATGGGTGGTTATAAAGGCGGAGAAATTGCGAGTAATCTTGCAATAAAATGCGCAAGAAGTTATATTGAAAATAACTTTAAAGATGTAGCAAAAGATAGAGATAGTTTAATTCAGCTAGTTGCTAGTAGTATGGAATATGCAAATATGGTAGTATATGAAAAGTCAAAAGAAGACAAAGAACTTGAAGGAATGGGTACTACTTTAGAAGTTTGTTTAATATATAATAATAAGGCATATATTGGTCATGTTGGAGATAGTAGAATTTATAGAATTAGAAAAGATTTTATTAGAAAATTAACACAAGACCATAGTTATGTACAAAAATTAGTAAAAGATGGTACAATAACAAAAGAAGAAGCGGAGAATCATCCTAAGAAAAACATGTTGATGAAGGCACTTGGATGTAATGCATTTGTTGAGCCTGATGTATCAGTAAAAGGATTTTTAAGAGATGATATTTTGCTTATATCATCAGACGGATTAACAAATATGGTAAAACAAGAAGATATATTTGAGATTGCAAAAGGGAATATAGAAAAAGCACCTATCAAACTTGTTGATTTAGCAAATGAAAATGGTGGGTTAGATAATATAACAGTTGTAGTAATTAAAAACATATAACCTATAAGGAGAGATATAAAAATGGATTTAAAGGGTAGATTGTTAGGAAACAGATATGAGATTATAGAGAAAATAGGCAGTGGAGGAATGGCAACAGTATATAAAGCAAAATGTCATGTACTAAATAGATATGTAGCAATCAAAATTTTAAGAGATGAATTCACCACAGATGAGGAATTTATAAAAAGATTTGAAGTAGAAGCACAATCAGCAGCAAGCATAACACATCCTAATATTGTTTCTGTTTACGATGTAGGTGTAGACGGAAATTTATATTATATTGTAATGGAATTAATAAAAGGAAAAACATTAAAAGAAATAATTACAGAAGAAAAAGGTCCATTACCATGGAAATGGTCTGTTAATATTGCAAGTCAAATTGCATCAGCATTAGAGACAGCTCACAAAAACCATATTATACATAGAGATATAAAACCACATAATATTATTATTACAGAAGATGGAGTTGCAAAAGTAACTGATTTTGGAATTGCAAAAGCTGTTTCAAATTCAACAATTACTGCTTTTGGAACAACAATTGGATCTGTACATTATTTTTCACCTGAACATGCAAGAGGTGGATTTACAGATGAAAAATCAGATTTATATTCATTAGGTGTTGTAATGTATGAAATGTTAACTGGAAAAGTTCCATTTGATGCAGACACAGCGGTATCAATTGCATTGAAACATATGCAAGAAGAAGCAAAACCACCAATAGAAGTAAATCCTAATGTACCAGTAGCTGTTAATGATATAATAATGAAGGCACTAAGGAAAGATACCAATTTACGCTACCAAAATGCAACAGCTATGTTATTAGATTTAAAAAGAGCATTAAAAGAACCAAATGGTGATTTTGTTGATAACAATGATTATCAAGATTTTCCAACTCAAAGAATTTCTACAATAGGATTAGAAGAGGAAAGAAGTTCAAAATCAACTAATGCAAAAAATAATAAAAAGCCTAATAAATTTGCACAATTTATAAAAAATCATAAAGTTTTATCATCAATTGTAGGTTTAATTTTATTATTTGTAATTACATTAGGATTAACTATTGGAATTTCAAATGCAAGAAGACCTAAAGAAGTTGCTATTCCAAATTTAGTTGGAAAAACAGTTGATGAAGCAAAACAAATTTTAATAGAAAACAAATTAAATTATGTTGAAGATAGTTCAGAATATAATACAACATATCCAGCTGGTCAAATTATTTCACAAACACCAAATTTTGTTGATGGAAGAAAAATTAAACAAAATACTGATGTAAAAGTTGTTGTAAGTTTAGGAACAGAGACAACTACAGTTCCAAAATTGAAAGGCTTAACAAAAGATGAAGCTGAAGATGCAGCAAAATCATCTAAAATTAAATTGGAATTTGTTGATGAAATAAGTAAAACAGTTGAAGCAGGAGTTATTATTAAACAAGAAAAAGATGAAGGCGAAACCGTAAATGCTGGTGATACTGTAAAAGTTTATGTAAGTATTGGTACAGGTATAAAACAAGTTGCAGTTGTTTCTGTATTATATAAAGATGAAGAAACAGCTAAACAAACTCTTCAAGATTTAGGATTAACTGTTAATGTTGAATATGGAGAAGATAAAACTAGAGGAAATGGTGTTGTTTTAAAACAAAGCATTGAATCTGGTAAGACTGTTGATGAAGGTTCAACTATTACAATTACTGTTAATAAATTAGCTGAATTGAAAACTGGTACTGTTACAATTAATGTTAAGTCTATAACAGGGTTCCAAGACACTTATGAAGAAACAACTAAAAATAATAATACAGTCGCTGGAAGTACAGAAACAGTAAAAAAAGAAAATAAAGCTCAAGATGTAACTTTAAAAGTTACTGTTGATGGAGAACAAGTATACAAAAATTCAGTAAAAGAAAACAATACAGCTGTTAAGGTAGATAATGTTAGTGGAACAGGAAGAGTTCAAATTAAAGTTTATATAGATGATACTTTAAAAAGAACAGTGGACATGGACTTATCAAATACAACGACAATGACAATTGAATAAAATATATACCCCTATACAGGTTAAGAACCAAAGTATAGGGGTTTTGAATTTTTAGAAATATTATTTTATTAAGGTACTAATGATATTCCAATTGCTAAATTGCCAAATTTTTCATCTATTTCATCAAATCGTTCGTCAACTTCATTAAATTTATCTTCGATTTTATTGAAATCAGATTTTAGTTCAAATAAAAGTCTATCAAATCTATAATTGATGTCTTTTAATTGTTTGCTATGTTCATCTAGTTTAGCAAAAATCATATCAAATTTCTTATCGTGCTCAGCTAATTTTTGGCTGTGCTCATCTAGTTTAGCAAAAATCATATCGAATTTCTTGTCGTGCTCATCTAAGCGATGTTCTACGTTATCAAGTTTTTCTAAAACAGTATCAATTTTATCAACTTTAGAAAGCTTGTCTAAAATTAAATCAAACTTTTCATTAACATCCATGCATATCAACTCCTTTCTACGAAAAAATTAATACGATAATAAATTATTAAGAATAAAAATAAAAAATTTCAAAAAGATTGAATAAATACAATAAAAGTATACAGTTAAATAGAGTAGCTGTCAATATAAAAAGTTGTTTTTTTGAAAAAAATATGTTATAGTATAAAAAGGTAAAATGAGAAAGGAAAAGTATGAAGGGAATAATAGTTGGAAACATATCAAATAGTTATAAAATAGAAAGTAGTGGAAAAATATATACTGCAACGGCGAGAGGAAAATTTAAAAATCAAGATATAACACCACTTGTAGGAGACGAAGTTGAGATAGAAGTTACAGATGAAGTAAAAGAAATTGCAGTAATAGAAGAGATATTGCCTAGAAAGAATGAAATAAAAAGACCTAAAATGGCTAATATAGATCAGATTGTGTTTATAATATCTACTAAAAATCCAAAGCCAGATTTATTAATGTTAGATAAACAATTGGCATATGCAGAAATGCTGAAAATTGAGCCAATAATTATAATAAATAAATGTGATTTACAAGATACATATGAGCAAATAAGAAAAAATTATTCAGAGGTAGGATATAAAGTTATTGTAACTAGCGCAAAAGAAAAACAGGGAATAGATGAAGTAAAAGAGTGCTTGAAAAATAAAATTAGTGTATTTTCAGGAAATTCAGGTGTTGGAAAATCAAGTATTATAAATGCATTATTTGGAATAGATAAAACACAAGAAGGAGAAATTAGCCATAAAAATAAAAAAGGTAAAAATACAACTACTGATACTAAATTATATGAACTAGAAGAAAATACATATATTGCAGATACTCCAGGATTTTCAAGCTTTGAAATATCAGAAATTGAATCAGTTGATTTGGATAAGTATTTTAGAGAGTTTAAACAAGAGATACAGGAGTGTGAATTTGTAGGTTGTACTCATATAAAAGAAGAGAATTGTGGAATAAAAAAGGCTATTGAAGCGGGAAAGATTTCACAAGAAAGATATGAAAGATATTGCAAAATTTATGAGGAATTAAAGGAAAAAGAAAAGTATAGATGGTAATTTAAAGGACCCTATGTTAGGTTAAGAACTAACATAGGGCTTTTGATTTAAAATCTAACTGCAATCTTTATTTAATTTGGCTAATTCATGAAGGAATAAGTTTTTGTGTTCTAAAAAATCTTTTCGAGTATCAAATAAAGTTTTGAATTTATCTGAAGTTTCTGATTCATATCTTATAAAAGCAGAATTCAATGAATTTAATAGATCACTATATTCATGTATTTCAGATATTTTAACTTTAAAATAAATATCATTAGACATATTATACTCATATCTGTCTATCCTATCTTCAATAGCATCAAATTTTTTATCATGCCCTTCAAGCTTATTTAAAATTAAATCAAGTTTTTGATCAATTGTCATAGATATCACCTCCTTTGATTCAATAATAATAAAAAATATAAGAATTAAAAATTTGAAAAAAATCAATATAAGTATACAGGCAAATAGACTAATTGCCAATAAAATTTTGAAAAAAATGTAACTTTTTTATTTTTTAAATCAATATAAAGGTGTAAGATATCTTAAGAAAAGGAGTTTAGATCTAAATTGGAAGAGAGAAACAAAATAGAAAATTATATAGAAAATGATAGACTTAATTTAGAAAAAATAGTTGATGAATATAGTGGATATGTATACAAAGTTGTAAAAAATATGGTAGGAAAAAACATCACAGAAGAAGATGAAGAAGAAATAATAGCAGACACATTTTTTATCTTGTGGAAAAATACAGAAAAATTAGATAAAGAAAAGCAGATTACATCATATATAGCAGGAGTTGCAAGAAATTTAGTTAGAGAAAAGACGAGAGTAATTAATATAAATTGCGATATAGCTGATTATGAAAATGTTATTAGGGATTTGAAAGATATTGATATGGTATATGAAGAAAGGGAGAAAACAGAGCTTATTCGTAAAGCAACCAATCAATTAAAACAAGAAGATATTACAATATTCAATTTATATTATTATTCATCTCGAAAAATAAAAGAAATAGCTAATATTATGAATATTCCTGAATTTAAAGTAAAGTCTAGGCTTTATAGAATAAGAAAAAAGTTAAAAAAAGAATTAGAAAAAGGAGGATATAGTTATGATGGATAAAGAAAAAATATTAGAGAGGGTGAAAACAACAATTTCTATATCTTGCTTTCAAGAGGAGGAGAAATTTGTGAAAAAATCAAATAAAAATATATTAAAAGTTTCAGCAATAGCATGTTGTTTAATGGTTACAGTGGCAGGAGGAGTATTCGCGAAAGACATTATTGTTAAAAAGTTTGGATATAATAGTAGTAAAGGTGTTGAAAATGCAGTAAATAATGGATATGTTGCAGAGGTAAATTCAGAATTCCAAGAATATGATGGAATTGGAATTTCAGTAGATTCTTTCATAATGGATAACGAGAATTTTGATATGAATTTTAGGGTTAAATTTAGTGAGGAATATAATATTAATGATATGAAATTCGGAATGGATTTATATGATTTGAAAGTCATAGACGAAAACGAAAATATAATTTTTGCTACTAATGAATTGCAAACAGAAGAGATTAAGCAAAAATATAAAACAGAAGAAGAGGCAAAAGCTAATTATAATATATATAGTGGTGCATACAGCATGAATTCAGACGATGAAATAATCAATGACAATGAATTAATGTATCATTTAACAGCTACATCATCAGGAATCAATTTTCCAAAAAGTAAGAAATTATATGTAACATGTTCAAGAATTCATGTTAGAAAAAATGCAAAAGAACAGCTATTAAATGATTGGTATTACGGTGATTGGAAATTTGAAGTTGATGTTCCAGAGCAATTTTACAATAGAAAATCAGTTGAATATAAAGTTAAATCTTGCAACAATGAAAAAATTGATATAAATAAAATTGAAACAAGTATAAACAAAACATCATTTAAAATATTTATTCCAGAAATGCTTTTAACAGATGAAGTAGATTATGATTTATATCGTTCAGATTATGTTAAGAAAATTTCAGATAAAATGCTATTGCAAAAAGAATATGCTGAAACATCAGATGGAAAAAGGTTTGATGTTGCTCAAAATGGAACAAGTGGATATGGTGTTCCAGAGGGTGAAAATAAAATTATCAATTATACTCAGACATTTGATTTAACTACATTTGATGCAACAGATGAAATTTCTGTACACATATTTACAAATAAGGGAAAAGAAATAATAATTAAATTAGCACAATAAAATTTAGCTATGATGAGTGGGAATATTCACTCTCATAGCCTTTTTTTATTACTTTCTCTTGATATTTTTCTAATCTAATAGTAAAATATAAGCATAAAAGGAAAAAGGAGGAAATAAGATGGTAGAAGTATCAGCATCAATCCTTACAGTAGAAAAAGGGAGAGAAGCGGAAACATTTTTGACTTTAGAAAAATCAAAAATAGATTATTTTCACATAGATGTAATGGATGGAAAATTTGTTATGAAAGACACATATCATGACATGGTAGAATATAGCAGTTATCTTAAAAGGATTTCAAATTTACCAATGGATATTCATTTAATGGTAGAAGATGTAAAGACAGCAATTGAAGTATTTTCAACAGTTGAACCTAATATAATAACATTTCATTTAGAAGCCTGTAAAGATAAAGAACAAGTAATGGAAAATATCAAACTAATAAAAGAAAGAGGAGCAAGAGTTGGAATTGCAGTAAAACCTGAAACTAATATAGAAGAGGTTTATGAATATTTGCCATATATTCACACATGTTTAGTAATGACAGTAGAGCCTGGAAAAGGTGGACAAACATTAATAACAGATATGTTAGCAAAGATTTCAACATTAAAAAGTTATATAGATAAAAAGAATATAGACATTGATATTGAAGTTGATGGAGGAATCAATTTAAAAACAGCTCAAAGAGTTAAAGATGCAGGTGCAAATGTGCTAGTAGCAGGATCTGCAATACTTGCAGCATCAGATTACAAAGTTATAGTTGATGAATTGAGAGCATAAAAAGGTTTATAGATAGAACCAATAAAAATCTAAATAAATACAAGGGATAGTGAAGTTTATGTTAAATTTAAAACTTAATTTAAAACACACAGGAATAGAGCAAAAAGCAATAATGAAATATAAGGAAAATGTAGAGCAAATCCACAAAGAGCTACATAAAAGAGCAAATGATGAGAATGATTTTGTTGGATGGTTAGAATTGCCAACAAATTATGATAAAGAAGAGTTTGAAAGAATAAAAAAAGCTGCACAAAGAATAAGAGAAGATTCAGAAGTGCTTATAGTAATAGGAATTGGAGGTTCTTATTTAGGAGCAAGAGCTGTAATCGAAAGTTTGACAAATACATTTGATAATTTGTTACCAGAATCAAAAAGAAAACATCCACAAATTTTGTATGTTGGAAACAATTTGAGCCCAAATTATATAAATGATTTAATAGAAGTGCTTGGAACAAAGGATTTTTCAGTAAATGTAATTTCAAAATCTGGAACGACAACAGAGCCTGCAATAGCATTCAGAATTTTCAGAGAAATGCTTGAAAACAGATATGGAATTGAAGAAGCAAGAAGTAGAATTTATGTAACAACAGATAAAGAAAAAGGAGCATTGAAAACACTTGCAAAATCAGAAGGATATGAAACATTTGTAATTCCAGACAATGTAGGAGGAAGATATTCAGTATTAACTCCAGTTGGACTATTGCCAATAGCAGTTGCTGGAATCGATATAGACAAGTTAATGGATGGAGCAAGAACAGCTCAATTGAAATATGAAGATGCAAATTTGAAATATAATGCATGTTATCAATATGCAATAGTAAGAAATATTTTATATAAATTATACAAAAATACAGAAATATTAGTAAATTATGAACCAAAAATGCACTATTTTACAGAATGGTGGAAGCAATTATTTGGAGAAAGCGAAGGAAAAGACCAACTTGGAATCTTCCCAGCAGGTGTGGATTTTACAACAGATTTACATTCTATGGGACAATATATTCAAGAGGGAAGAAGAAATTTATTTGAGACAGTAATAAGAATAGAAAAGTCAAGTTCAGATATAACAATAAAAGAAGAGGAAGACAATTTGGATGGATTAAATTATCTTGCTGGAAAAGGTCTAGACTTTGTAAATAAAAAGGCAATGGAAGGAACAATAGATGCACATGTTTCTGGTGATGTTCCTAATATTGTAATAGAATTACCAAAATTATCTGAAGAAACAGTTGGACATTTAATCTATTTCTTTGAGAAGGCTTGTGCTATGTCTGGCATGATTTTAGGGGTAAATCCATTTAATCAACCAGGTGTAGAAAAATATAAGAAAAATATGTTTAAACTGCTTGAAAAACCAGGATATTAATTTTATTTTTTTATGCTAATTTAGGGTCGGTCCTTTTTTTAGCATGCGAAAAAAAGGACCGACCCCAAATTGACAGATGGAGGAGTCAAAATGATTGTAGAAGAAGGATATAGAATAAAATTATCAGACATAGGAAAAGATAATAAAGCTACAAATAAGGCGATATTAAGTTATTTAGAAGACGTAGGAGGAAAACATTCAGATATAGCTGGATATGGAGTTTTAGATATCGAAAGAACACATTTATCTTGGGTGTTAATTGAATGGAAATTGAAAATAATTAGAAGACCTAATTATGCTGAAAAAATAAAGGCTGTAACTTGGTCTAGAAATGCAATAAGATGTTATGCTTTCCGTGATTTCAAACTATATGATGAGCAAAATAATGTTATTGCAGTTGCAACAACTAAATGGGTGTTAGTAGATACAGAAAAAGGAAAGATAGTTAGAATTGATGCTGACTTATTAAGTGCATATCAACCTGAATTAGAGATGTTTTCATTTGACGAGAATGAGGATTTTCCTAAAATAAAGGAACCTGAACAATATCAGGAAGAAACATATTATCAAGTAAGAAGAGCAGATATTGATGTTAATAATCATATGCATAATTTAAATTATGTTGATTTGGCAAATGAAGCTTTGCCAGATGAGGTATATAGAGGAAATCATTTGAATAATTTGAGGATTACATATAAGAGAGAAATTAAGCTAGGTGAAACTGTAAAGTGCAAATATTCTTTTGAAAACGGAAAACATATTGTAGCTGTAAAAAGTGAGGACGATTCAGTGTTACATGCTATAATTGAGATGGAATAGTGACAAGAAAAACACCGACCCCAAATTGACAACCTTGTCAATTTGGGGTCGGTGTTTTTCTTGTCACTTTTTTAACACTTCAATCTCTTCAAAAGCTTGAAACCACTCAAAGAGAAGTCAATTACTTCACTAATAAAAATAGATATAATATAGCCACTAAAACCTAAAAAAGGAACTAAAAAATAAATAAAAGTAATGGTAATTAAGCAATCAAAAATATTAATTATCATAACATCAACTTGGGCATCCAATCCTTTTAAAATTCCGGTCAATAACGATATCAAGATACATAATAACAATTAAAGGAGAAAGGATACGGATATATTTAGCTATTTCAGATTTATGATAAATTATTGTGCTAATTTCGTCAGAAAGCATAAAAATTGCAATAGCAACGAGAACTGAAAAAATAAGAGTGCAACTCAAAATAAGAATTGAGAGGCTTCTTATTTTTTGGTTTTTACCTTGAGCGTGAAATCGTGAAAATTCAGGTATCAGTAATCCACTAAAACTAGTAACTAAAATTACAGGAAACATGATTACTGGCATGGCCATTCCATTTACAATTCCATAAGCTATTAAAGAATTTGATGAGTTCATTCCGCTTTTTTGTAAGCTTGAAGGGATAATCAATTGTTTTATAGTTGATAAGCCTGAACGTAAATAGGAGGTTAAAGCGACTGGGATTGTAATACGCAAAATTCGCTTATTATAACTATCTAAGTCACGATAACGTGATTCAGAAAGTGAACCTTTTTTATCACGAAAATATAGAAAATATAGTTGTGCAAATGAAGTTACTTCTGAAATTACATCTGCTAAAATTAGAGCATAACAGGCATAATTTATATCATCAGGCATAAGTGATTTTAATAAAATAGCAGTAAATAAAATTTTTACAAATTCTTCGAAAAATTTTGCTAATGCATTTTTATAAACACGTCTAACTGCAGTAAAATAACCATTTACAGCAGATGACATAGAAATAAATGGAAGGGCTATACAAATAAGATATATTACATTTTTGCTGATTTTACTATGTAAGCAATGAATGGTGATAAAATCAGCTGATACGAAAAATATTACACTTGCAGATAGCCCAAAAAGCAGACTGAAAAGTACACATCTTTGAGCAGCTTTTTTTGCACCAAGTTCATTGTTAGATGCAAGTTCTTCTGAAACAACTCTGGTGGCAGAAATATTTATTCCGGCAGAAGCTAAAGTAATTCCAAACATATAGACAGACATAACAAGAGTGAATACTCCAACAGCTTCTTCACCAATGGTGTTTGAAATATATATGCTAAAAAACATATTGATAATTTGTAAAATGACTGAACTTAGCAATAAAATTATTGTATTTAATATGAAAACTTTTAAAACTTTCAAGGCAATATCCTTTCTAAAAAGTACAACTTTATATCTTATAAATAATATTAGAGAATAGTGAAAATATGCATTGAAATATTGAAGCAATTTTGATATAATTTTAACAAAGAAAAATTGAAAGGCATGTTGATATGGAAGAGAATTCAGTAATTAGACCAGAACTAGAAAATAGACAAGAAGAACGATTGGAAAATTCATTAAGACCACAATCACTAGACGAATATATTGGTCAAACAAAAGTAAAAGAAAATATGAAAATATATATAGAAGCAGCAAAAAAGAGAGGGGAACCACTTGATCACTGCTTATTTTATGGACCTCCAGGATTAGGAAAAACAACAATTGCAAATATAATTGCAAATGAGATGCATTCAAATATCAAAATTACATCAGGACCTGCAATTGAGAAGCCAGGCGATTTAGCTGCAATTTTGACTACACTTTCAGAATTTGATGTATTGTTTATAGATGAAATCCACAGATTGAGCAAAAATGTGGAAGAAATATTGTATCCTGCATTAGAAGATTTTACATTAGATATTGTAATTGGTACAGGTCCAAGTGCAAAATCTATCAGAATAGATTTGCCAAAATTTACTTTGATTGGTGCTACAACAAAGGCAGGTTCACTTACAACACCATTAAGAGATAGATTTGGAATTATTCATAAATTGGAATTGTATTCGCCAGAAGATTTGCAGGTAATTGTTAAAAGGTCAGCAAGAATTTTGGGAGTTGAGATAGATGATGAGTCAGCAATTGAAATTGCCAGAAGATCAAGAGGAACCCCAAGAATTGCAAATAGATTATTAAAAAGAGTTAGAGATTATGCAGCAGTTTTGGGGGATGGAGAAATTACTTTGAAGATTGCAAAACATGCATTAAATCAACTTGAAATAGATGAACTAGGTTTAGATGAAGTGGATAGAAGAATGTTGGAGGTTATGATAACTCAATATCAAGGTAGACCAGTTGGGATTGAAACAATTGCGGTGTCACTTGGAGAAGAAATTGATACAATTGAAGATGTGTATGAACCATATTTAATTCAAATTGGCTTTATATCTCGTACTCCAAGAGGTAGAATCGTTATGCCACCAGCATATCAACATTTAGGATATCCATATTTAGGGTAGTGTGAAAATAGGGTCGGTCCTTTTTTTCGCATGCGAAAAAAAGGACCGACCCCAAATTAGCAAGGAGGAAAAAATGAAATTATTATTACATACATGCTGTGCACCTTGTAGTGTATATTGCATAAAAAGCTTAAGAGAAGAAGGAATAGAGCCAACAGTATATTGGTTTAATCCTAATATACATCCTTATATGGAATATAAGGCAAGAAGAGATACTTTAAAGGAATATACCAAATCAATAGGAATAAATGCAATTTTTGATGAAAATTATGGATTAAGGGATTTTTGCAAAAATGTCGTAAATGATTTGGAAAATAGATGTGTTAAATATTGCTATAGAATTAGACTTGAGCAAACTGCTAAATATGCTAAAGAGAATGGATATGATACTTTTTCTACTACATTGTTAATTAGTCCATATCAAAATCATGAAGCTCTTAAAAATATAGGTCAAGAGATGGCTGATAAATATGAATTGACTTTTTTATATAGGGATTTTCGTCCAGGTTTTAGAGAGGGACAAGCTGAAGCTCGTGAACTTGGCTTGTATATGCAAAAGTATTGTGGATGTGTGTTTAGCGAGGAGATGAGATATTATAACCGCAATCCTATACAAACCAGTAATACCAATGGTT
>USMB01000034.1 GCA_900555615.1 uncultured Clostridium sp.
GGAGGTAGAAATGATAGAATTTGAAAAGCCAAATATTGAATGTCTAGAGGTTGATAACACAAATAATTATGCAAAATTTGTATGCGAACCATTAGAAAGAGGATATGGTGTAACAATAGGAAATTCATTAAGACGTATATTATTATCATCTTTAACAGGATGTGCAATTACAAGTGTTAAAATTGAGGGTGTATTACATGAATTTTCAAGCATACCAAATGTTGTAGAAGATGTTCCAGAAATTATAGTTAACTTGAAAAATGTTAGACTAAAATTTGCTGAAAACGAAGAAAAAGTTATGAGAATTAACTTTAAAGGAGAGGGAGAAGTAACTGCAGGAGACATCATTACAGATGGTACTGTAGAAATATTAAATCCAGACTTACATATAGCAACTGTATCAGAAGGTGGACAGTTGATAATGGAAATGACAGCAGATATGGGAAGAGGATATTCCCCTTCAGAAAAGAATAAAAAACCTAATCAAGACATATCTGTGCTTCCAATAGATTCAATTTATACACCAGTAAAAAAAGTAAATTATCAAGTAAAAAACACTAGAGTAGGCCAAATGGTTGATTATGATAAATTAATTATCGAAGTTTGGACAGATGGTAGTTTAAAAGCTCATGAAGCTTTAAGTTTAGCAGCAAAAGTTATGACAGGACATTTAGAGTTATTTATAGATTTATCAGAAGCAACAAGAAATACACAAGTAATGATTGAAAAAGAAGAATCTAAAAAAGAGAAAGTTTTAGAGACATCAATAGAAGAATTAGAATTATCTGTACGTTCATTCAACTGCTTAAAGAGAGCTGGAATAGCTACAGTAGAAGATTTAACAAATAGATCTGAAAGTGATATGATGAAAGTTAGAAATTTAGGAAAGAAATCATTAGATGAAGTAATTGCAAAATTACATTCATTAGGATTAAGCTTCGCAGAGGAAGACGAATAAAAATTATCGAATAATATGAAGAAAGGGTAATCACTAGCTCATAAGGGTAGGGGACATATCTTGTCCCTAGATGAATACCTGTGAAGAAGATGTGTCCCCTTACAAATAGAAGAGGAAGGTGAAAAAATTGGCAACAAACAGAAAATTAGGTAGAACTACTGATATAAGAAATGCAATGTTAAAAACATTAACAACAGATTTAATATTACACGGAAAAGTTGAAACAACAGAAGCTAGAGCAAAAGAAGTAAAAGCAATCGCTGATAGTTTAATAGCTTTAGCAATCAAAGAAAAAGACAACTTCGAAACTGTAGATGTAAAAGTAGTAAAAGCAAAACTAGATTCTAAAGGTAACAAAATTACAGAATTAGTTAAAAGCAAAAATGGTAATGAATATCTAAAAGTTGTTAAAGAAGAAAAAACAGAACAAAGACAAAAAGATATGCCATCAAGATTAAATGCAAGAAGAAAAATGATGACAAAATTAAATAAAGTAAAAGACGAAAAAGGAAACAATATAGATTTAATAGCAAAGCTATTTAATGAAATTGCTCCAAAATATGAAGGACGTGTTGGAGGATATACAAGAATAGTTAAAGCTGGACCACGTAAAGGTGATGGAGCTGAAGTTGCTATATTACAACTTGTTTAATTTACCACTGGGGATCCCTTTTTTGGTAAAAATATTTACCATAGGGGACACCCATTAAAATCAAATAATTAAATACCAATTATCAAGAGTGGAGTAGAGAACGGCTCGTTAATCCCACAGCAACCTATCGAAAGACAAGGTGCTAAAACCGGCAAAGCAGACAAGCTTTGAGTGATGATTATTAATAAAGAACTCTTAGCGAAAATGCAAGAGTTTTTTATTTATTTGTCTTTTGGAAAGGAAAATAAAAAATGGATGAAATAGAATGGATAAAAATTAGCAAGAGAGCAATAAAATTTATAACTTTAATCATTTTAATTACACTATTCATTTTGGCATTTATGTCAATATTGGCAGGAGGATTTAATAATCAAGAATCGACAATTATAATAAAGTTAATGATTATGATAGCAATATATTTGATAGTATTTGATTTATTTGCTTTTGGGATAATTTATTTTATATATAAAATATTCTATATAAAATTAGATGTAGGCAGTATAAATAAAGAATACATTAGAGATATACCAAATTCTTCTGCTCCTGCTATACTTTCTTTATTAGATAATTTTAATGTAGAAATTTATAGAGATTATACAGCTACAATTTTAAATTTATATTTGAAAAAATATATTGATATTTCAAATTTTAATGATGAGGTAAATTTTTATAAAACAGAAAAATGTGATTTATTAGAATTACAGAAACATGAAATTTATGTATATAATTGTATATTAAATAAAGAAAAATTTAATGAAGTAGAATTTAAAAAATTAATATATGAAGATGCAGAAGTTCTAGGATTAATAAATAAAACTGGTTCGGAAAGGATAAAGCCAATATTAACAATAATGATTATAGCTATAATGTTTGCTGTATGTATTATAGGGCTAATAAAAACAAATAATAATGAAAGTTTTGTTGAACTAATGATAGTAATTATATTAATGATATTTGGAATAAAAAAAATTTATAACTTTGTAGGAAATATAATTGCAAAAATCACATTTAATTATGTAAAGAGTTCAAAAGGAAAAAAAGAGCAAAAAAAAGCAAAATCTTTAAAAAAGTATTTAAAAGAATATACTTTAATCAAAGAAAAAAATATAGATTATGTAGAAATATTAGAAGAATATATACCTTATGCATTATCATTAGGAGTAGCTAAGACAGTAGAGAATTATATATCAAATAATGAAATTTATAGAAAATTAATTTATAACAAGTAATAAGAAAGGAAGTAATAAATATGAAAAAATATTATTTTACATCTGAAAGTGTAACAGAAGGACATCCAGACAAATTATGTGATTATATTTCAGACACAATATTGGATGAAGCATTAAAACAAGACAAATATTCAAGAGTTGCAGTAGAAACATTTGCATCTGCAAATCAAATAACAATTGCAGGACAATTAACAACAAATGCCAAATTAGATATAGAAGAAATAGTTAGAGAAAGAATTAAGGAAATTGGTTATGATGATGCCAAATTAGATATAGATTATAGAACATGCAAAATTGATATTAATATAACAAAGCAAAGTTCAGATATAGCACAAGGTGTAGATATTGGAGGTGCTGGAGATCAAGGAATTATGTTCGGATATGCTTCTGATGAAACAGAAGAATATATGCCTTTTGCAATATCAATGGCACATAAGTTAGCAAGAAGATTAACTGTTGTGCGTAAAATGGGGATATTACCATATCTAAGACCAGATGGAAAGACACAAGTAACTGTTGAATATGAAGGAGATAAAGTAAAAAGAATTGATACTATATTGATTTCTACACAACATAATGAAAATGTTGATATGGATGCATTAATTACAGATATTAAAGATAAAGTAATAAATGCAGTAATACCTGAAAAATATTTAGATGAAAATACAAAATATTATATTAACCCAACAGGAAGATTTGTAATTGGTGGACCTTTAGGTGATACAGGATTAACTGGAAGAAAAATTATAGTAGACACATATGGTGGATATGCCCGTCACGGCGGAGGAGCTTTTTCTGGAAAAGATGCTACAAAAGTAGATAGAAGTGCTGCATATATGTTACGTCATATTGCTAAAAATGTTGTTGCAAATGGATATGCTAAAAAATGTGAATTACAAGTTGCATATGCAATTGGTGTAGAACAACCAATGTCAATATTTGTAGATACATTTGGAACAAATACAATTCCAGAAGAAGAAATAGAAGAAATAATTAAAAGAAATTTTGATTTGACACCAAAAGGAATTATAGAATATTTGGGATTGCGTGAACCAATATTTACCAAAACAACAAATTATGGACATTTTGGAAAGCCAGAATTACCATGGGAAAAAATTATTGAATTAAAGTAACAAAAATATATTAAATTCATAGAATAGCCATAAGGAGGAAAAAGGTATGGGGAATTTTATTATAAATTCGATACTTTGGATATTTGCTCTTTATGGCTTTTTTGAATTGGTTAAACAAGTTATATATATATGTACATATACAAATATGAAGGCAGATGGAATTTATATTATAATAGCAGTTAAAAATCAAGAAGAAAAAATAGAGGGATTTTTGCGTTCGGTATTATTTAAAATTTTATATGGAAAAGAAGAAGAGGTAAAAGATATTATTGTGACAGATTTGAATTCAACTGATAGAACAAAAGAAATATTAAATAAATTATCAACAGATTATGAATATGTTAAAAATACGAATTGGAAGGAATGTAAAGAGATTATTGATAATATCGATATTGCAGATAATAGTAAAAAATTGTAAGACAAATCTTGATTTTATGTTACTTTTATAATATAATGTGCAAAAGAAAAAGGAAGGAATGTTGTAAGTATGGAAAAATTAGCAATATTGGACTGTGGTGGTCAATACACAAAGGTAATCGACAGAAGAGTAAGAGAATTGGGAGTAAAGTCAGATATATTACCAATTAATGATAAGGCTGAGCAACTAGGAGAATATCAAGCAATTATATTATCAGGTGGGCCCAATAGTATATCAAATGATGAAAGATTAAAATTTGATGAAAAAATTTTTGAGTTAGGAAAACCAGTGCTTGGAATATGTTATGGAATGCAACTAATGTCAGATTATTTTGGTGGAGTTGTAGCTAGTAATGTAGTAAAAGAATATGGACAAAATGATATTTGGGTTGATACAACATCAACTATATTTGATGGAATAAATGAAAATCAAAAAGTACTTATGAGCCATGGTGATACTGTAAAAATAGCACCTAAAGATTTTAAAATAATAGCAAAATCTGGAGAAGCAATTGCGGGGATAGGAAACGAAGAAAAGAAAATGTATGGACTACAATTTCATCCAGAAGTAGATTTAACAGAAGAAGGAATGAAAATTTTAGAGAATTTTATAAGAAAAGTTGCTGAATATAAAGATTTTTATGCATTAGATGATAGAATTGCAACATCAATAAAAATGATACAAGAAAAAGTTGGAGACAATAAAGTTGTTGTTTTAGTGAGTGGAGGAGTAGATTCAGCAGTTACAGCGGCATTACTTACAAAAGCTCTGAATCCAGATAATGTATATGCAATACATATAGATTCAGGGTTTATGAGGAAAAATGAAAGTGATATAATTTGTGAAAACTTAAAAAAATTAGGATTAAAAAATTTAATTAGAGAGAATGCAAAAGATTACTTTTTTAATACTGTAGTAGAAGTTGAAGGAAAGAAAATGGGACCATTAGTAGATACAATTGATCCTGAAATAAAGAGACAAATTATAGGAGAAATATTTATTAGAATAGCTAATAATGTTATAGAAAGATTAGGGTTAGATCCAGAGCATACATTTATTGCGCAAGGAACCTTAAGACCAGATTTAATAGAAAGTGGAAATCCAGAAATAAGTGGATTTGCACATAAAATAAAAACACACCACAACGATGTTGCTATTGTAAGAGAGGCACGTAAAAAAGGTCTTATTGTAGAAACAAATAGTGATTGGCATAAAGATGAAGTTAGAAAAGTAGCAAGAATGTTAGGATTGGAAGAAAGTATTGCTTCTAGGCAACCATTCCCAGGACCAGGACTAGCTATTAGAGTAATATGCCATGATAAAAAAGAAGAAGTAGAAATAAGCAAAGAAGATATAGAAAAATTAGAAGAGATATTAAAAGAGAGCAATGAAAAAGGCCAAATAATTCCAATAAAATCTGTAGGTGTACAAGGGGACTGCAGAAGCTATAGAAACCTAGGACTTTTATATGGAAATGGAACTGATTTGGAATGGGATAAAGTAACAACACTTGCTAAAAAAATAACAGATAAAATAAACACAATAAATAGAGTGGGTTATATTTTAAATGTTAAGAATGTTCAAAGCCAAATTAAGTGTTTTGATATGAAGATAAATGATGAATGTGTAGATTTATTAAGAGAGCTAGATAGTATTGTTACAACTAATTTAGAAGGAAGTAAAGTAAACCAGACTTTTGCAGTATTAGTTCCAATTGGAATCTCTAAGAAATATTCAGTAGCAATTAGAACATTTGTAACAAATGATTTTATGACTGGTAAACCAGGAGAAATTGGAACAGAAGTTGATAGAAAAGTAATAGAAAAAACAGTAAAAGAAATTGAAGAAAAATTTTCAGATAAAATAGAATTTATAATTTATGATGTTACAAGTAAACCACCAGCAACATGTGAGTGGCAATAGGAGGAAAAATTGGAAGAGATTACTAAATGTGAGATATGTCCTCATAAATGTGGAATAGATAGAACTAAATATCCAGGAAGATGTAAATCAACAGATAAAATAAAAATTGCATTATACTCTACGCACAATTTTGAAGAACCTTGTATTTCAGGCGAGAATCGGTTCTGGTACGATATTCTTCTCTAACTGTAATATGAACTGTATATTTTGTCAAAATTATGAAATAAGCCAACTTGGAAAGGGAAAAGAGATAACAATAGAAGGACTTGCAGATATAATGATAAAGCAACAAGAAAAAGGAGTAGAAAATATCAATTTAGTAACTCCAACAAGTTATGCATTACATATAATAGAAGCAATAAAAATAGCAAGAAAAAATGGATTATATATCCCAATTGTTTATAATACAAATGGTTATGAAAGTGTAGAAACTTTAAAAATGCTTGAAGGATACATAGATATATATTTGCCAGATTTAAAATATTTTTATGATGAATTAGGAAAAGAATATTCTAAGGTTAATAACTATTTTGAAGTTGCTACAAAAGCAATAAAAGAAATGTATAGACAAGTTGGAACACCACAATTAGATGATAATGGAATAATGAAAAAAGGATTAATGATAAGGCATTTAATTCTACCAAATCAAGTAGAAAATAGTAAACAGGTTTTGAAGTGGATAAAAGAAAATATAGATAATAATGTTTTTGTAAGTATTATGGCACAATATTTTCCAACATACAAAGCCAAAGAAATTGAAGGATTAAATAGAAAGTTAACTAAAGAAGAATATGAAGAAGTAGAAAATTATTTATATGATTTAGACCTTGAAAATGGCTATATTCAAGAGCTTGGAGAACACGAAGAAGAATATGTGCCAAAGTGGGAAATTTAGCTAGACAATGAAAAAAAGATGTGTTATACTTTCATAAATATGTGTGAAAGGAGTACAACACAAATGAAAATCGAAGTAATAGCATCAACAAAAGTAGGGTATGCATTACCAAAAGAAGAGGCTTTGGATTTTTCAGGAAAATCAGCAGGAATCTGTTATTTACCTGATACATTGGAAACATTGTTTGCAGAGCCTGCTGAAAAAACTCAAAGAAGAGTAGATGGAAATCTCAAATCTGGCCATCACAGTGTATTTGGACATGCAACATATAATTTGAGCTTAGAAAGAATTCCTAAGATTCTTGCAATGGTTTTAAATAATGAAAAGGTGTATAACACCTCTGAAAAATCTGCAAGATATACAAAAATGGAGCCTTTACCTCAAGAAAAAGAATTGTATGAAAAGTGGATTGAAATTTATGCAAAACAAATTGCAAAAGAATATCCTCAATTTGATGAAAAACGTGTAAAAAAACTTGCACAAGAAAATGCAAGATATTTAATCAGTGTTTTTACACCTGCAACAGTAATGGAATATACAGTTAATTTTGGACAGTTGAACTATATTATTAACTGGGCTAAAGATTATATTGCAGAAGAACCTGATAATAATTTTTCTATCAAATTAAAGCAAGTATTTAAAGAATTTTTGGAAGTTATGCCTGATGTAGAAGTTGAAGGACTTGATTCTAGAATTAAAGGAAGAAAGTTTTCAATTTTTGCACAAAGAAAGCATAGAAAAGAAGAATTCGGAGAAAATTATTGTACAACATATTTGGCAAGTTTTGCAGAACTTGCACAAGCTCAAAGACATAGAACTTTGAAGTATGAGATGACATTACTTGATGAACCTAAATACTATATTCCGCCTATTATTAGGAATACTGAATTGGAGGAAGAATGGCTTAAAGATATTTCGTCTTTAAAAGAGTTTTATCCTCAAGGAATGTTAGTACGAGTAAATGAAAGAGGTTCAATTGAGGATTTTGTACTTAAATGTACAGAACGTTTATGTGGTGCTGCTCAATTGGAAATTATGGAACAAACTCAAGAAATCATGAAAAAGTATTTGAATGCTGTGAAAGATGAAAAAGAATTGTATGAGTATTTGTTACCATATTCTAAAGGGGCACGTTGTACATTTCCTGGCTGGAAATGTAGTTCGCCTTGTGTATTTGGCGGAAAAAATGCAATGAATAGAAAAGTGTAAATATTGCAAAAATGCGAAAATGCGAAAATGGGGTCGGTTCTTAAATTTACATGCAAATTTAAGAACCGACCCCATTTTCGCATTTTCGTATTGTATAATAAAGATTTAATGACAGGAAGAGGTAATGGAAAATATGGATATAAGGAAGGCGTAAGAATAGAAGTGGAGAAATATTTGAGAGAAGAGATGAAAAAATATTTTCCTAGTAATAGAATTGTATATATAGTATAAAATTTCCTAAAACACTTGAAAAGTACGCCAAAACAATGTAAAATATAATAGAGAAAAAATGGAAAAGAGGGCAAAAAATGTATTTAATTGTAGGATTAGGAAATCCAGAAGCAGAATATGGAAAAACAAGACATAATATGGGATTTAATACTATAAATAAAATTGCAGAGCAATATCATATAAATGTTAACAAAACAAAATTTCAAGGACTTAGTGAAGTCGGAACGATAGAAGGTCAAAAGGTGATACTTGTAAAACCACAGACATATATGAACTTAAGTGGAGAATGTGTAAAGCCATTTGTGGATTTTTATAAAATAGAAAAAGAAAATATATTAGTAATATATGATGATATGGATATAGAGCCAGGCAAAATAAAAATAAGAAAAAAGGGCAGTAGTGGAGGTCATAATGGAATGAAATCCATTATCCAAATGATAGGAACAGAAGAATTTCCTAGAATAAGAATTGGAATAGGTAGGCCAGCACATAGTGGAGATGAAATAAATCACGTGATTGGTGCTATACCAGAAGATGAAATACCTTTACTTGACAAAGGAATAGAAAAAGCAAAAGATGCAGTAATCGAAATATTGAAAAATGGAATAGATATTGCAATGAACAAATTTAATTAGGAAGGTAGAGACATGATAGAGTTAATAGTAAACAAAGATGAAAATTCAAAAGTAATAGCTGTTGTAGAAAATGGCAAATTAGTAGAAATATATGAAGAAAATGAAGAAAGTAAAAAAGCAAGAAATGAAGGAAATATATATTTAGGAATTGTAAAGGATATTATACCTGGAATGCAGGCTGCATTTGTAGATATAGGAACAGAAAAAAATAGTTTTATACATGTAAAAGATGTTATTCCTCAAGTTGATGAAAAAATAGAAAAAAGACCAAATGTAAAAATTAAAGATGTAATAAAACCAAATCAAAAAATATTGATACAAATTCAAAAAGATAGTAATGACAAAAAAGGTGCAAGAACATCAACACATATAAAATTAACAGGAAAATATCTTGTTTTAATGCCTAATACTAATATTGTAACAATTTCTCAAAAAATAGTAGATGAGAAAGAAAAACAAAGACTACTAGATATAATAAAGGCTGAATTACCAGAAAACACTGGGGCAATTTTGAGAACTGCTGCGGAGCATAAATCAAAAGAAGAGATAAAAAAAGATTTTGAGCAATTAATGAAAAAGTGGGAAAAAATAAAAACAAAATTTAATAATGGAAAAAACAGTCCAGAAGTGTTATTTAGAAGTCCAAGTATTATAGAAAAAATAATATTAGATTTACCAGAAGACAGAATAGAAAAAATAGAAGTTAATGATCAAGATGAATACAATGAAATTAAAGAAATGTTAGTAGATATGGACGAAAACATTAAAATTGAATTAAAAGATGGATTACTAGAAAAATATGAATTAAGAAAACAAATTGAAAAGTCTAAGCAAAGAAAAATCTGGTTGAATTGTGGTGGATTTATAACAATAGATCCAACAGAAGCATTAATCGCAATAGATGTAAATTCAGGAAAATTCACAGGAAAGAGTACTTTAGAAGAAACAATATATAAAGTAAATTATGAAGCAACAATAGAAATAGCTAAACAATTAAGATTAAGAGATATTGGTGGAATAATAATAATAGATTATATAGATATGTTAAAGCCTGAAAACAAAGAGAAAATAGAAAATCTTTTAAAAGAGTGCTTAAAACAAGATAGAGCAAAAACGCAGGTTGAAGGATTTACAAATTTAAACTTGATGGAATTAACAAGAAAGCATATCTGTAGTCATAATAGTTAGGAGAATAGTAGTGAAAGTAGGATTTATATCATTAGGATGTAGTAAAAATTTAATTGATACAGAAGTTGCAATTGGACATTTTAAAAATAATCAATATGAAATAGTAAATAACCCAGAAAAAGCAGATATTATAGTAATAAACACTTGTGGCTTTATAGAATCTGCTAAAGAAGAGGCTATTAATACAATATTGGAAATGGCTGAATACAAAAAGAAAAATTGTAAATATTTAATTGCTATGGGGTGTTTGGTTCAAAGATATTATGATGAATTAGTTAAAGCCCTTCCTGAAGTTGATTTATTCATAAAGATTGATGAATACAACAAGATGTGGGAAAAGATAGAAAAATTAATAAAGGACAATGTTAAAGAAGAAAGTACAACACATACAAGCAATAGAATAACTGAAATAAAGCCATTGCCAATGCCAACATATAATGAGTTTTATGAAAGAGTTGTAACCACTGGGGAAAATTATGCATATTTAAAAATTGGAGAAGGATGTAGTAATAGATGTACATATTGTGCAATTCCATATATTAGAGGTCCATTTGTTAGCAGAAAAATGGAAGAAATTATAGAAGAAGCCAAAATGTTAGCAAGTAAAGGAATAAAAGAGTTGATTGTAATTGCTCAAGATACTACTAAATATGGTGTTGACATTTATGGTGAACCTAAACTAGCAGAATTATTACAAGCATTATCAGAAATACCAGAAATTCATTGGATAAGATTTTTATATTCTTATCCAGAAGGAATAACAGATAAATTAATAGAAACAGTAAAAAATAATGATAAAATTTGTAAATATTTTGATATTCCAATTCAACATATATCTGATTCAATATTAAAAAAGATGAATAGAAAAACAAATAAAAAGCAAATAGAGAACTTAATAGAAAAATTGAGAAAAGAAATTCCAGATGTGACTTTACGTACAAGCTTAATTGTAGGATTCCCTGGAGAAACAGAAAAAGATTTTGAAGAATTAAGAGAATTTGTAAAAAAAGCTAAATTTGATAAGTTAGGAACATTTATGTATTCAAAAGAAGAAGGGACACCAGCAGCAAGATTGCCAGATCAAATACATGGAAATACAAAAAAAGCAAGATATAACAAAATAATGGAAGTGCAACAAAAAATATCAAAAGAAAATCTTGAAAAAAAGATAGGAAAAGTTTATGAAGCATTAATTGAAGACATTTCATTTGATGGAAAATATTTAATAGGTAGAACAAAACAAGATGTTCCAGAAGAAGATGGAATTATATATATAAAAAATGCGGGATTAACAAAAATGGTAAATAAATTTGTTAATGTAGAAATTACAGATGTTAAAGATTATGATTTAATCGGAAAATTAATATAAGGAGGTTCAAAATGGAAGAAAAAACAGAACAATATACATTTGGACCAGAAGAAAAGGACATATTAGAAAAATTAAACAAAATGGAGAGTAGTGTAGAAGGATATATTCAAGAAAGATATCAAAGAGAATTAATTAAAACAAAATACTATTCAGAAATGGTTATAAATACTGATAAAGGTCCAATAACATTGAAAAATGTATTTATTACAGAAGAACAAGATCCTAACGGAAAAGTTAGTTATCATTTTCGTTGGATAAAAGAAAATAAAAATGGTGAAAAAAGTATAGAAGAAAATATAGTAGTTGATGAAGAAGGAAAAGTTTTTTCTAGTGGGGGATTAGATGAATACTTAAAAAATTCTAAAATAGATATGGAAAAGCTTTTTGAAGAAAATGATATTGAAAAAGGCAGATTAAAAGGAATATCTGAAAAACCAATACAAAAGTCTGAAATTGAACAGTCAAAAGAGGAACAAAAACAAGAAGAAGCAAATGATGAAACACAAGAAATAGAAGAAGATTTAAAAGAACAGGGTCAAGACTTAGGATTAACAAGAGTTAGAAAAATTAAAGATTCACATGTTGCAGAAAGAATGCCAGAAGTATTTGGAGATTCAGATGAGCATGCTCAAGCATATTCAAATAAATTACATAGATTTGTAATGCTTGAAAAAGTAAATGAAAGCTGGCAATTAAATAAAAATGTTGAACCAGCAAGAACCACTTGGAAGTCAATAATAAGTATTGATGAACAAGGAGAAAGTATTGAAAGAAAAGTACCATATGCATTAATGAAAACTAATAGAGATGACAAAGAAATAGCTGTAAATCTTGGCGCATATGGAGAAATCGAAATTGAAACAGTAGATGTGTTACCATGTCAAGAAAGAGTTGCAAGAGGAGTAAGAGAAGAAGGTCAGGGCTTAGAAGGAGAAGAAAATGCAGAAATAAGAAGAGACTTAAATACTCAAGGCAAAGAATATATTCATGAATTAGCACATCAAGTAGAAAATGTGGAAGAACAACAGAAAGAATCAGGACAAGAAGTAGACTCTCAAATAACAGAAGCAGACTATATTCCAAATACAGATAAAACTTGGGGAGAGTTGATGGAAGAGACAGGAGAATCATTACCAAATTTAGTAGAAAGATATAATAATGAAATGACTAAAAGTAATGGAAAAGAGCAACCTCAAAGTATTATTCAAAGGATTATAGAGGACTATCAAATGGTGTCACACGAACATAATAGAGGACACTAAAAAAAGGAAGTAAAACAATGATAATAGAACAACTAATATTTATAACAGTTTCTGTTGTATTATTTGCATATATATTTTATCAATTAATAAAAACAAATGATACAAAATATGTAACGATATTAGCAATAGAAGCATTGCGGAATTGCAATAGATTTTATCCAGCTTTATTTTTCAAAAAAAGGTATTGGAACATTTACTAGATTGATTATATATACATTATCAATATTAGTTCCAATATTTATAATAATATTAGAAAAAGTAGACACAAATATATCAGGTACTATAGATATAGTTATTGCAAAAATATATTTAGTATTTGGAAACACAAGAGTTGCCAAAAAGAAATTGATACAAATTCTTGATAGAAATGCAGAAAACTATACTGCACATAAGCTTTTAGCAGGAATATATGTAAAAGAAGGCGGACAGAGAAAAGCAGTTGATGAATATTTACAAGTAATAGATATTAATCCAAAAGATTTTGAATCTTATTATAATGTTTCAGAATTATTAATAGATTTAGATAAAAAAGATGAAGCTATAAAAATACTTGCAGATGTATTAGAGAAAAAACCAGATTACACAGATGCAACAGTAGCTTTAGGAGATTTATTAATAGAAAAGGAAGATTATAAAGAAGCGGTAAATATTTATACAGAAGCATTAAAATACAGTCCTACAAGTTATGATTTGAATTATAATTTAGGAATTGCATATACAATGCTAAATGATTTTCCAAATGCAAAAATATGTTATGAAAAAGCAGCGGAATTGAATTCTTTAGTATATAATACAAAATATAGTTTGGCAGAAATAGCAATGATGTACAAAGAATTAGATGAAGCAGAAAAATATTTTTTGCAAGCAACAGAGGATGAAGAACTTTGTGCAGATGCATATTTAGAATTATCTAAAATTTGCATTATCAGAAATGAAAAAGATCAAGCAATACGATATGCTAATGTAGCAATTCAAGAAAATCCAAAAAGAATTGTTGAAAAAATTCAAAATGATGTAACATTTGCAATTATAATAGCAAGATTGTCAATTCCATTCAATTTAGAAATTGAAGGAGAGGAAGAAAGGCCTCATAAATTGACTGCGAAAGAAATAAAAGCAAAAGAACATTTAGAAGAAATGGTAGAAATAACTAAAAAAATTGGTTACAATGATATTCAAATCAAAAAAATTCCAAGAACCAGTTATGAAACCAGGCAAGAAGATCGAAATCAAAAAGAAAGAGAAGAATAATTCATAAAAAATCGTAAAATAAATATACTATATATATGGAGGTATATATGAAATTTGCGATTATTGGTGGAGATTTAAGGATTGTAAAATTAGCAGAAATGCTAGCAAAAGAAAATAACGAAGTTTATGTATTTGGATTAGAAAAAGCAGATAATTTAAAGCAAATTGAAAATATAAAACAATGTGATTCAATAAAAAAAGCAATTCAAGAAGTAGAAATAGTAATAGGACCAATTCCATTTTCGAGTAATGGAAATACAATAAACATGCCATTTAGTGACAAAGAAGTTACAATTAGAGAATTAATGCATGTAATCAATGCAAAGGTTTTAATAGCTGGAGGAATAATTCCAGACGTATATGGAATGGCAAATGATGAATATATAGAAATAATTGATATTATGAAAAGAGAAGAATTGGCAGTACTAAATACAATTGCAACAGCAGAAGGAACTATTCAAATAGCAATAGAAAACACAAATAAAATTTTGCACGGAAGTGAAGTACTAATATTAGGATTTGGAAGAATAGGAAAAGTGCTTGCAAGGAAACTTTCTGGATTATCTGCTAAAGTTACATGTGCTGCTAGAAAAGATGAAGACCTAGCATGGATTCAAGCATATGGGCATAAGGCTACAAATATAAATGCTATAGGAGAAAATCTGAAAAATTTTGATGTTATTATAAACACAGTGCCACATGTAATTCTGACAGAAGAACGATTAAAATTTGTAAAAAAAGATTGTTTATTAATTGATTTGGCATCAAATCCTGGTGGGATTGACAAAAAGACGGTAAAAGACCAAAATTTAAAATTTGTTTGGGCATTATCATTACCTGGAAAAGTTGCACCAATCACATCAGCAGAGTTTATCAAAGATACAATATATAATATAATAAAAGAAATATATAAAATGTGAAAAAAAGGACCGACCCTAAATTCGCATTTTACGTAGGAGGAAAAAATATGGAAGTATATCAAGCAATAATTTTAGGAATAGTTCAAGGATTAACAGAACTATTACCAATATCAAGTTCAGCACATTTAAAATTAATACCATGGATATTTAATTGGAGTATCCCAGAAAGTTTCGATGTAGCATTACATTTAGGAACTTTACTTGCAATAACATTATTCTTTTTTAAAGATTGGTTAGGATTAATTAAAGGAGGATATGAGCAAGTTGTAAATAAAAAGAAATCAACAGAAGGTAAAATCTTCTGGTACATAGTAGCTGTAACGATTCCAACAGGAATAGTTAGTTTATTATTAGATAAATTTTCAGGATATATTTGTGACAAATTTGGAATTGAAACAATAATGATTGCAATTGCACTTATAGTATTAGGAATAGTACTTTATGTTGTTGATAAAAAAGCACCATCTAATGTAAGTTACGAAAATATGACATTTAAACAATCATTCTTAATAGGATTATCTCAAGCTATAGCAGCAGCATTTCCTGGAACATCAAGATCAGGAATTACAATGACTGTTGCAAGAGCTTTAGGTGTTGACAGAGAAAGTGCTGCAAAATATTCATTCTTGCTTTCTACACCAATTGTATTGGCTGCAGTATTAGTAAGTATTACAGATTTTGAATTTACATTAGCATTCTTTATGGGAGTTTTGTTTAGCTTCTTGGTTGGAGTTTTTGTAATAAAATTCTTGCTAGAATATCTAAAAAAAGGAAGCTTCAAAGTGTTTGCTATTTATAGAGTAGTTCTTGGTGTAATCGTTATTGCAATGACATTTATGAGATAGAAATATGAAAAGGTGAAAAAGTGTGAAAAAGGGGTCGGTCCTAAAATTAGCAAATGTTAATTTTAGGACCGACCCCTTTTTCACATTAAAATAAGTCATTGTATTTATTTCCAAAGGTTTTGATATGTAAATATCTAATATTTTCATCAGACAAATCTTTTTCAAATGTAATTTTTATATAATCATTTGGCAATGCAGGTTCAATTAGTTCGCCCCATTCAATAATACTAATTCCAGAACTAAAATATTCTTCACCACCAATTGCATAAAATTCATCTACATCTTCTAAACGATAGACATCAAAATGATAAATATTTATATCTTTATTTTTATATTCATTAACAATTGTAAATGTTGGGCTTGATATTTCATTTTCAAGACCAAAGTGTTTTAAAAATCCTTCAGTGAATTTTGTTTTTCCTGAACCTAATTCTCCGGACAAAACAACGACATCACCGATATTTAATTTATTTGCTAATTCAGATGCAAAATCCATTGTTTCTTCACTGTTGTGAGAAGTGTATGTAAAAGTTTTCATAATTTTCCTCCACTTATATTTTAACTGAATTTTTTGTTTTTGTCAATTTGTTGTCAGTGTTTTCTTGACATGTTATGATTCATTTATGATAATGTCTTAATAAATCATTTAGGAAAATGTCTTAATT
>USMB01000035.1 GCA_900555615.1 uncultured Clostridium sp.
AAATTAAGACATTTTCCTAAATGATTTATTAAGACATTATCATAAATGAATCATAGCAACTTGTATGAATTAGAAAATTTGATTGACTAAGCGTAAAAAACGTGCTATAATAGGAAACATAAGTTTTTTGGATTCCGAAATGTAACAATTGTTAAAGGAGGAAAAGCTTTTATGAAACAGTTATGGAAATCTTTTAAGAAATGGTATCGGTTAGGATTTAAATGGTCTATGACCAAAGATTGTGAAGATGAGCTACTTATGCAAGTGTATTACATTCAAGCAATTATTGTTCAACTGGTAATATTTTTTAATATGAAGATTGCAAATTTTAATCTTTATTTGATTTTTGTTTTAGCACATCTTGTAGGAATGTATGTATTGGGCTTCTTAAGAGATCAGTGGGAAGGAGACAAAAAAGAAGAAAAATATTTTTATATTAACGAAGGTGTAGAGATTACACTTATACTTCTTTCATTTTTTGTTGTAAAATCTATCTACTATGTTTTGACTGTTGCTATAGCGACAGCAGTTGCAATGTTTATTACACCCATAATGCTCGAGTATATTATTGAATTTTTAGATTTAATACTTGAAAAAATTTTTAGTAAAACAACAATGAAAGAAAAAATAGAAGTAGACGATATTTCATATATTTTTATTAATATTTCGTGTTGGATTTTTGCAATAATAGCAATATTTGCTACAAAATTTACAATTGGTATGAAAATATTGTTGAGTGCTATTTATATTCTTAGTATTCCTATTATTACAATAGCAGCAGATAATGGAATGAACTGTTCTGAAATAATAGCTTGTGACATAATGTTTATCGAGAATCTTCAAGAGAGGTTAGATGATATTTACAAAAATCAAGAAGAAAAAGATAATGATAAATAACTGAAAAAAAGCAGGTGATAAGTAATTATCACTTGCCTTTTTTAAATTATAATTTATGATAAATATTATAATCAATATCAGGGAAAATACAATCCTTTAATTGAATATCTTTTAAAAATGATTTATCAATTTTATTGTCTTTAATCTCATAATATAATTTAGTAAAACGTCCGATGTGATCTTTAATACGTTTTTTTGCATAATCAACCATTGTACCATTTGTGATAATAAATAGCCAGCAACTTGTTTGTGCCAAAAGCAATTCTCTTGCAGCTTGGTTAAGAGCTTCTTTAACAATTCCATCTTTACGATTAGGATAAGTTGTTGCAAGTTCAATCATTCTTTCTGCTGCTTTATGTAAGTGACGGTGAACGTAGTCGTTAGTAGGGTTTAACCAAACACCACTATAACCATTTGCACCCCAACTTGAACGACATGGTGTACTAACTTGGATTTCTGGATATTTATCTATATATTCAGATGGTGTAATTAATTCAAAATTACAATCATCATAATAAATCTTCTTAAATAAAATATATAACCAATAAGGTCCTTCATACCACCAATGTCCATATAATTCAGCATCATAAGGGCATAGTATAATAGGTGGCTTGTCCATATATCCAGCAACATTTTCAATTTGTTCAGTACGAGAATTCATAAAATGTCCAGCTTGTCTTTCGGCAGAATCATGAGCCCATTGAATATCATAATAATCTTTTTGTTCAGTCTTTCCAGTAATTCTGTGATATTTTATACCAGTGTGAACACGAACTCCGTTATGAGCGATATAAGGTTTAATATAATCATAATCAGCTTCATAACCGATATCTCTATAAAATTCTCTGTAATTGTAATCTCCTGGATATCCATCTATTGAGCTCCAAACTTGTTGAGATGATTTCATATCACGTCCAAAACAAACTAATCCACCAGGTGAAACAATAGGTGCACAAGTTCCGTAGATAGGAGTAGGGTCTGCATATAAAATTCCATGAGATTCTACAATAGCATATTCAATGCCGAATTCTTTTAAATATTTATCAGCTTCTGGGACATATCCACATTCAGGTAACCAAATACCACGAGGTTTTCTTCCGAAAAATCTTTCATATGTTTGAACACCAACAGCAATTTGTGCTCTAATGGCTTCTTCATTAACATATAAAATAGGAAAGTATCCATGTGTTGCACCACAAGTGATAATTTCTAATACTCCAATATCTTGAAAATGTTTGAATTGTTCTATAATGTTACATTTCCACACATCTCTAAAAAGATGTAGGTCATTTGAATATCTATCATAATAATAATGAGAAAGTCTATTAACTCTTTCATTATCTTTAGTTCTTTCAATTTCTTTTCCTGAAAGTTCTATTAATTTCTCTAAATAATGAATATATTTTTGTTGCAATAATTTATTATCAAACATTGAAAGTAGAGTAGGTGTTATAGACATTGTAATTCTAAAATTAATACCTTCATCAACTAATTTTTGATAACTTTGTAATAATGGTATATATGTTTCTGAGATTGCTTCATATAACCATGATTCTTCCAAGTAATCATCACTTTCGGGATGATGTATAAATGGAAGATGTGCATGTAATACGAAACTTACATATCCTTTTTTTTGCATTTTATTTCTCCTTTTTTGTTAAATAATGCCGTAGGTGAATTTCCTACGACATTTATTGTTTAAATGAATCTTGATGACATACTTCCTGATGAAGGATTTCCGCCAGAAGATGGATTATTTGTAATTCTGTCAAATAGTGAAATATCTTCATTTTGATAAATACCAGCATACATGTTTTGTAATAATTTTTCACTTATATATGGTATATTTTGAATACGTTTCATAGCTGGTAAATGTTTTATTATATCAAATAATGAAATAGATTTTTCATTATTGTTTTTTACATTTCTAACTTTAATTGTATTATTTTCATTTGTATTAAATAATACGTGATCATTAGGAGATTCTATTTCATTTGAGTTTGATACATGTATATAATCTGTATGAATTTTTTCTTGAATTTCTTTTGTTGCTTCTTCATTATAATAATTAGGACGTCGTCCAAGTTCAACTCTATAATCACATTTACTATCATTTACATGTAAATACCAACTATTTGCAAAATCATTTATTGGAATTTCAAAACTATAATTCATAGTGTCATTATGAACAATTAAAACTGGTCGTGTTATATTAAAGAAATTTTCACCATATTGTTTAATATAATTTTCTCTGTCAGAATCTGCAATATCCCAATATACAAATAGAGTATCAGGTGTTTGATAAAGTATTTTTACAATTGTTTCATTATATCTATATGGTAAATCGTAATATTCTATAACTTCTGCAAGTGGTTTGACTTTTTTTGTAGTTTTCTTTGTTGATGTTTTTAAAGCATTTTTTTGATTAGCCACTTTTTTGGAAATAGTTGATTTTTTTGATGCTATTTTATTTGCTTTTTTCGTAACTGATTTTTTTTCTGTATTATTTTGTTTTTTTGAACTAGAATCAACTTTAGAATTAATAACTTCTTTTGATACTTTTTTTACCACATTTTTTGCACTTTTTGAAGGTGTTACTTTCTTTTTATTTTTATCATTTAGTTCTTTAGTTTTTGTTGGCATTTTTTCTCCTCCTATGTAAAAGACATTATTTCTTATATACTATACCAAAATAAAAATAAATTCAAGGGAAAACACAAAAAAATTGAAAAATATTTTTGGAAAACGTATTGACAAATTTAACCAAGCATTGTATAATAATATCTGTTACAAGAAGAAGTTATCCACTTCTCACCTTATCTCAGCGGAAAAAGGTTAGAAAAATTTAGATTTATATTATTGATATATCTATATTTGTGTGGAATTGACTTGTAACAGAGTCAATTTTTTTTATGCAAAAAAGTGACGAAAAATTAGGAGGTGTTTTATATAAAACAAGAATTACCTATTAATGGTCAAATAAGAGCCAAAGAAGTTCAATTAATTAGTGAAACTGGAGAAAAATTAGGAATGGTTCCACTTGCAAGAGCATTAGATTTAGCTGGAGAGAAAAAATTAGATTTAGTATTAGTATCACCAAATTCACAAATACCAGTATGTAAAATAATGAATTATGGAAAATACAAATTTGAACAATCTAAAAAAGAAAAAGAAGCTAAAAAGAAACAAAAAGTTCAAGAAACAAAGGAATTAAGAATTACTCCAAATATTGAAGAACATGACTTTGGATTTAAAGCAAAAAATGCAAGAAAATTTCTAGAGGATGGTAACAAAGTAAAAATTACTGTAAGATTTAGAGGAAGAGAATTAAACAATGTAAAAATGGGAGAAGATGTACTAAATCAATTTATATCTGAATTAGAAGATATATCAGTAGTAGAAAAGAAACCAAAACTAGAAGGTAAAAACATGTTTATTATACTAGCTAAAAAAGCTTAATAATATATAAAAACAATTGAAAGGAGCGAAAACGCTATGCCAAAATTAAAAACAAATAAAGCTGCAAAGAAAAGATATTCTTTAACAGCAACAGGAAAAGTAAAAAGAACAACAGCTAATAGAAGACATTTATTAGCAAATAAGACAAAAAGACAAAAATTATCAAGCAGACGCCCAGGAGCTTATGCAGATAAGACATGTGAAAACACAATTAAAAAATTATTACCATATGGTAACTAAAAAGTAGTTAGGGAGGGAAAAATAAATGGCAAGAGTAAAATCAGCAATGACAACAAGAGCAAGACATAAAAAAGTATTAAAACAAGCAAAAGGATATTATGGTGCAAAGCACTATAGATTTAGAAATGCTAATCAAGCAGTATTAAAATCTTTATCATATGCTTATGTTGGAAGAAAAGATAAAAAGAGCAATTTCAGAAAATTATGGATAGCAAGAATAAATGCTGCAGCAAGAATGAACGGATTAACATATAGCAAATTAATCTCAGGATTAAAGAAAGCTAATGTTACAATCAATAGAAAAATGTTAGCAGAAGTTGCTGTAAATGATCCAAAAGCATTTGCAGAAATCGCTGAAGTAGCAAAAAAAGCATAAATTAATGAAAGGAGGTCTTTATTTTGAATAAATCAAAATAAGGACTCTTTTTGTTTTATAGACAAAAAGGATGGTTATAAAAATGAACATAGGAATAGATATAGATGGAGTTTTAACAGACTTAGAAAGAGAAACAATAGATTTTGGAACTAAAATGTGTATAGAAGAAAACTGGCCAATAACAATTGATTTGAGTAAATATTGGGAAGTAGAAGCATTTGGCTGGACATCAGAACAAGCAGATAAATTTTGGAATAAATATTTAGTAGAATATGTAACTCAGAGTCCAGCAAGGAGATTTGCAAAAGAGATAATAAGCAAATTAAGAGAAGAAGGAAATAATATATATATTATAACAGCTAGAGATGAAAATGGAATGCCACCTGAATATTATGGAAAAATGCAAGAGTTAACGATAAAATGGCTTAAAGAGCAAGAAATTGAATATAATGAATTGATATTTACAAGTGATAATGAAAAAGTTCAAAAATGTATTGAAAATAAAATTGATGTAATGATAGAAGATAGTCCAAGAAATATAGAAGATATAGCTAAAAAAGTAAAAGTTATTAAGTTTGATTGTCAATATAATAAAAATGTAGTAAATGAAAATGTTATTACAGCATATAGTTGGTATCATATTTATGATATATTAAAAAAGTTTTATAGGTAAAACAAAAACCTAAATATTATTTATAAGGGGAAGAAAAATGGCGAAGATATTTGAAGATGTGTCAAGAACATTTAATGAATTTTTATTAATACCAAATTTAACAGATGAAAGGTGTATACCATCAAATGTATCATTGAAAACACCTATAGTAAAATTTAAAAAAGGAGAAGAGCCTAAATATTATGCAAATGTTCCAATGGTATCTGCAATAATGCAGTCTGTATCTGGGGAAGAGATGGGAATTGCATTAGCTCGTGAAGGAGGAATTGCTTTTATATATGGTTCACAATCAATAAAGTCACAAGCAGAGATGGTATATCATGTAAAAAAACATAAAGCTGGTTTTGTAATAAGTGATTCAAATGTAAAGAGTGGTACAACATTAAAAGAAGTAATAGAATTGATAAAGAAAACGGGACATTCTACGGTAATGATTACAGAAGATGGAACATCAAGTGGAAAATTTTTAGGATTGGTAACAGATAAAGATTATAGAATTTCAAGAGATGATTTAGAAGCTCCAATAGATGAATTTATGACACCTAAAGATAAAGTAATATGGGCGGAAGAAGGAATTACACTTGCAGAAGCAAATGATGTAATATGGAAAAATAAAAAAGAATGTCTACCAATTTTAAGCAAAGATGGAAGATTAAAGTTTTTAGTATTTAGAAAAGATTATGAAGAAAGAAAACATAATCCAAACTCATTATTAGATGAAAATAAGAGATATATAGTAGGTGCTGGAATTAACACAAGAGATTATGAAGAAAGAATTCCTGCTTTAGTTGAGGCTGGGGTGGACATTTTATGTATTGATTCTTCAGATGGGTATTCAGTATGGCAAAAAAATACAATTCAATATGTTAGAGAAAAATATGGAGATAGTGTAAAAATAGGTGCTGGAAATGTAGTAGATAAAGAAGGATTTAGATATTTAGCAGAAGCAGGAGCTGATTTTATAAAAGTTGGAGTAGGTGGAGGCTCAATTTGTATAACAAGAGAAACTAAAGGCATTGGTAGAGGACAAGCAAGTGCTTTAATTGATGTTGTACAAGCTCGTGATGAATATTTTAAAGAAACTGGAGTATATATTCCCGTTTGCTCTGATGGTGGAATTGTACATGACCATCATATCACAATTGCATTAGCACTTGGAGCTGATTTTGTTATGATGGGACGTTACTTTGCTCGTTTTGATGAAAGTCCAACAAGAATTGTAAAAATTAATAATAATTATGTAAAAGAATATTGGGGAGAAGGTTCTAATAGAGCTAGAAATTGGCAAAGATATGACATGGGAGGAGATAAGAAACTTTCTTTTGAAGAAGGAGTTGATTCTTATATTCCTTATGCTGGAGCGTTGAAAGATAATTTAGCTGTTACTGTTGCTAAAATAAAATCAACAATGTGCAATTGTGGTGCTATTACTATTCCTGAATTTCATCAAAAAGCTAGACTAACTCTTGTATCTAATGTTAGTATTCAAGAAGGTAGTGCACATGATGTTATTTTAAAGGAAATAGAAAAACAATAAAAAGTGCTGACTTTTCGTCAGCACTATATTTTTTTATTCTTTTTTCATTTTAGGCTTAGAAATTAAGGATGCAATATATCCAAAAAATACAGCAGCGGCAATACCTCCAGCAGAAGCTGTAACACCGCCAGTAAAAGCACCTATAATTCCAGTTTCCTTGACAGCTTTAATAGCACCTTTAGCAAGATTATAACCAAAGCCAGTTAAAGGAACTGTAGCACCTGCACCTGCAAAATCAACAAGATATTGGTAAACTCCAAGTCCACCTAATATTGCACCAGTTGTAACGAAAATAACTAAAATTCTTGCTGAAGTAAGTTTGGTTTTATCAATTAGAATTTGTCCTATAATACAAATTATACCACCAGTAACAAAACATTTTAATAGTCCAATCCAAGAAATACTTTGCAACCAATCCATGTAAACACCCCCTACATTTCTATACTTATTGCATGTGCAATACCAGGAATGCTTTCACCTTGTTGAGAAGATGTAGAATTCATGAGTGCACCTGTTGCAATTAGTAATAATCTTTTAATTTTTTTATCTTTTAACTGTTTGAAAAAATAACCAGAAAATACAGTAGCACAACATCCACAGCCACTTCCACCAGAATGGGTATCTTGTTTTTCTTTGTCAAACATTAAAACACCACAATCATTATAATTAGACTTGATATTATATCCTTTATCCATAGCAAGTTCTGTTAATATTTCTTTTCCTATATATCCCAAATCGCCAGTGATAATTGCATCATAATAAGATGGTGCACGTCCAGTGTCTTGAAAATGACAGATTAAGGTATCAAGTGCTGCAGGAGCCATAGCAGCTCCCATATTGTTAGCATCTTTAATTCCCATGTCAACAATTTTTCCAGAAGTTATATGTGTAATAAATGGTCCTTCACCAGTTTGAGATAAAATTGCAGAACCAGCACCAGTAACTGTCCATTGAGATGTTGGTGGTCGTTGATTTCCTAGTTCAAGAGGAAATCTGAATTGTTTTTCTGCACTACAAAAATGACTAGAAGCGGCGCAGATGACGTGTTTGGCACATGCTTCTGTTAAAATGGCCCCAAGGCTAAGTCCTTCGACAAAAGTAGAACAAGCTCCGAAAATTCCTATAAAAGGTATGTTTAACTCGCGTAAACCAAAACTAGATGAAATACATTGATTTAATAAATCTCCTGCAAAGCAATATTCTATATCATTAGAAGATATACCAGACTTTGCAATAGCCATATTTACAGTTTCTTTAATAATTTTACTTTCTGACTTTTCCCAAGTTTTTTCACCCCAGAATTCATCATCTAAACATTGATCAAAATATTTTGTAAGAGGACCATTTGCTTCTTTGGGTCCGACAATTGAAGCGACTTCTGTTATAACAGGGGGAGTATCAAATTTTATTGTTTGTTTTCCTAATTTTTGCATAATAAAATCCTTTCTATATTAAACTAAAGTAATAGCTTGAGTATTAAAAATTAAATACACAAGTCCAATAATTATGGAAGCAGAAATACCAAATACAAGAACAGGCCCTGCAACAGTGAACATTTTTCCTCCAACTCCCATTACATAACCTTCTGATTTGTATTCCATAGCAGGTGAAACAATAGAATTTGCAAAACCTGTAATAGGAATTAAAGAACCTGCACCAGCAAATTTTCCAATCTTATTAAAAATATTAAGACCAGTAAAAAAAGCACTAATTGCAATTAAAATGATTGAAACGACAGTTCCGGAAAGTTCTTGTGAAAGACCTTTATATTTGCATATATCCATAATAATTTGTCCGATTGAACAGATTAAACCACCAACCCAGAATGCATTAAAACAATTTTTTAAAATAGGCGAATTTGGCGATTTTTGATCTACATAATTTTGATAATCTTTTTTTGAATCTAATGTTTTCATAATACCTCCTTCATATTGTTGATATTTTGTCCCAAAATAAGAAAAATATTACAAAAATATTACAATTAGATTACATTTGATAAAACTATTGACTTTTTTGACAAAAATAATAAAATATTGATATAAATAGTAATTAGTGAAAAAGTAAAAATCTAGAGAGAAAGGAAAAGAAAAAATATGAAAAATCAAAAAGGAATAACAGTATTATCTTTAGTAGTAGCTATAGTTGTTTTATCAGCATTAATAGGAGTATCATTAGCAATGTTGTTTGGAGGAACAGGAAAAATATCTAATGCAGCACAAAATGTTACAGTAACAAATACAACAAATAGTGTAAACAAATAATAAAACAACAGGCATATACATTTGATTGTATATGCCTGTTATAGTATTAGAAGAAAGGTGAAGAGATGAATATATTATTTTATATTATATTATTTTTTCTTGGAGCATTTTGTGGTAATTTTTACAAATTAGCAATTTATAGGATTCCAAGAGATATGGATGTTTTCAAAAAACATTATTTTGGAGACATTAATGAAAAAAATAAAAAAACTCAAATTATATCAACGATATTATATTCTTTGCTAGGAGGAATATCATTTGTAATAATAGCTTTTACATTTAAACTAAATATTTATAGTTTAAACTTAAATTCAATTATGTTATATATATTGACAATTATGTATATATCAGCATTAATAATAATTGCTGGAATCGATAAAAGCAATATAAAAATAGAGAAAAAGTTGTTAGAATTTGAAGTTATTGTATCAATGATATATATGATATATATGATATATATGTGTTCAATAAACACAAATCTAATATATAAATATTTAATATATGTAGCAATATATTTTCTAGCAATTGTTACAGACACAATATTACTTAGAAAATTCGCTAAAGACAGTTATACAATGGATATGCTAATATTGTTAAGTATAATATTGATGTTTTTAGATGTAAGAATTTTATTCTACACAATATGGGCATCAATTTTAGCAATTGTAATAGACTTAATCATATTAAAAATGAGACAAAAGAAAACAGGAAATAAAAAAATAAAGTTGAATGAAATTCCAATTGGCTTTTTTATATGTACTAGTAATATAGCAATTATATATGCCACTACAATTATAACAACTTTACAAGCCTAAAACCTGTGTGAAAGGAGTTAAAAATGTTTAACATTAATCAAATATTAGAACAAGCAGTAGAAAAAGAAGCATCAGATGTTCATTTAATTTTAGAATCAAAACCTATGTGCAGAGTAGGAAATGTCCTTGTCAAAATGGAAGGTGCGCCAGTATTAAAAGAAAAAGATATGTATGAAATATATAATTACATGATAAATGGAAACAATATTAAAGATAAAGTATTCCAAAATACCAAAAAGTTAGATATGATTTATAATTATAATGGAAATAATTTTGGAGTAAACATTTCTAGCTCAAATCAAATTCCTACATATACAATAAAAATATTAAATAATGAATTTTCAACATATGAACAATTGAATTTACCAGACATTTTAAGAAAAATGACATATAATAAACAGGGAATAATTTTAGTAACAGGACAACGTAACTCAGGAAAAACAACTACTGTGAATGCATTAGTAAGGCATATAAATGAAACACAAAATAAAAAGATCTTAATGCTAGAAAATTGTATAGAATATAATCATAAATCAAGAAACTCTATAATTATTCAGAAAGAAATAGAAAATGACTATGAAACTTATTATGATGGAATAAAAAATGCGATAAAAGAAGACTGCGATGTTTTAGTTGTTGAAGAAATATGTGATAGAAAAACAATGGAAGCTATTTTTGAAGTAGCTGAAGCTGGAATATTGGTTATAGGAAGTATGAATACTTTAACACCATCAAAAACACTTGAAAAAATAAAAAGTTTTTATAGTGAAAAAGAACAATCACAGGTAGAATATTCAATAAAAAATTTAATAAAAGTAATAGATTCACAAAGAATAATAGAAGGAAAAAAGGATGAAAAAGAATTAGTTTCTGAGGTTCTAGTTTTAGGAAGAAAACAAGAGAATATTAGCTTAATTGAATCTGTTGCTAAATTATATATTGAAAATAAAATAACTTTAAAACAAGCTAAAGCACAACTTGAAAAGAGTGAAATTGATGAATTTAACAATAAGATTATGAAAATGAGGATATTTCAAAAGAAGGTAAATGTATGAAAATAGGAATTGATATTGGCGGAAGTCATATTGGGATAGGTGTAGTGGATGAAAATGGCAGAATAATTGACAAAGTAGAAACATTTATAAAAGATAAGAGTGATATAGAAGAAAAAATAGAAAAATATTTAGTAGAAAACGTTACTAAAATGTTACAAAAATATAGTATTAATCAGATAGGAATTGCGGTTCCTGGAACTGTTTCAGATACTAAAATTATAAAAGCAGTTAATCTTGGAATAGAAGATTATGATTTAGGAAAAATTTTAGAAGAAAAGTTAAAAAACAAAGGCTATACTGTAAAAGTAAAATTAAAAAATGATGGAAAATGTGCAGGTCTTGCAGAGCAAAAATATGGAGAACTACAAGGGTATGATAATAGTGTGTTTTTATGTATAGGTACAGGTGTAGGAAGTGCTGTTATATTTAATGGAAAATTATTAGAACCTAAAGGTGTTCCAGGATTTGAATTTAGTCATACAATAATTCAAAAAAATGGATTAGAATGCAATTGTGGGAAAAGAGGATGTTTTGAAGTATATGCGAGTCTAAAAAGATTTAAAGAAAGAGTAAAAAAAGAATTCAATTTGGAATCTTTAGATGGAGAATGTATTAGAGATTTTATACGCAAAAATCCGGAAAATGTTACATTAAAATATATGATAAATAATTATATAGAAGATTTGAGTATAGGCATTTCTAATATTATTAATATATTTGAACCAGAAGCAATATGTATAGGTGGAAGTTTTGCAGAATATGAAGATATTTTGTATTATCCATTAAAAAATGCTTTGTTAAATGGAAATTTGCTATTCAATAAGAAATGTGATATAATAATGAAACTTGCAAAACACAAAAATGATGCAGGAATAATTGGAGCAACACTTATATAAAGAAGAGGTAGTAAATGAAAAAAGTAAGTTTTTATACATTAGGATGCAAAGTTAATCAATATGAAACAAATGCAATGGCACAAAAATTTAAAGAAGCTGGATATGAAATAGTAGAAGTAAATGATGATGTTTCTGATATTTGTGTAATTAACACATGTACAGTAACAAATATGTCTGATAGAAAATCAAGGCAGATATTAAGAAAAGTAAAAGAAAAAAATCAAGATGCAATAATTGCAGCTGTTGGATGCTATGCACAAGTAGCAAAAGATGATTTGCAAAAAATGCCTGAAATAGATATTGTATTAGGAAATGAAGAAAAAGCTAATATTGTGAAATATGTAGAAGAGTTTATTTCAAATAGAAATAATAAAATAGTAGAGATTGAAGATATAGCTTCCAAAAAAGAATTTGAAGATATGGGGCAAATTATCTATACAGAAAAAACAAGAGCGGTTATTAAAGTTCAAGATGGTTGTAACCAATTTTGCTCTTATTGCATAATTCCATATGCAAGAGGAAGAGTAAGAAGTAGAAAAATGGATAGTATCATCCAGGAGATTACACAAATTGCTCAAAAAGGTATAAAAGAAGTTGTAATTACGGGAATTCATGTAGCTTCATATGGAAGAGACTTTGGAAATGAAAATGGATTAATAGAATTACTAGAAAAAATAAATGAAATTGACGGAATACATAGAATAAGGCTTGGTTCTCTAGAGCCTAAAATTATAACAGAAGAATTTATGCAAAGATTAATCAAACTAGAAAAGATGTGCCATCATTTTCATTTATCTTTACAAAGCGGATGTGATGAGACGTTAAAAAGAATGAATAGAAAGTATAATACAGCGGAGATAAAAGAAATTGTTGAAAGATTGAGAAGATATTATAATGATGTTATTTTAACAACAGATATTATTGTAGGATTTCCAGGTGAAACTGAAGAAGAGTTTGAAAAGACATATCAATTTTTGAAAGAAATCAAATTATATAAAATGCATGTATTTCAATATTCTCCTCGAAAAGGAACCAGAGCAGCAGTTATGCCAAATCAAGTTGATGGAAATGTAAAAGAGAAAAGAAGTAGAAAATTGATTGAATTATCTAATGAAAATCAAAAACGATACAATGAAATGCTTGTAGGAAAAGAAGTTGAGGTTTTGTTTGAAGATCAGGCAGTTGAAGAAGACAAAAAATATTTTAAAGGACATACTCAAAATTATATTTTTGTTAAATATGAGACTGATGAAAATTTGGAAAACACATTGAAATCAGTAAAAATAAAAAGTGCAGATGTGGAACATGTTAATGCATAAGCTGTAATACTTTTGTAACATAAATTTAATATAAATGTAAATAAAAAAACTTGATAAATTTTGTAATTTATTATATAAGTATAATGAAAGCGAATATAAAAATACAAAGGAGGAACAGTTATGGCAAATATAGAAGATATAGAAGGAGTACCAGGAGTATTTGGCGGAGTAAAAGTAGATACACCAACAAATGATGCAACTACAATTGGAGGAATAGGAACAGAGAATATAGAGAATAAAGCAACAGTTGATGGTGTGTTTGGAGGAGTTCAATATAATGAACAACCAAATACAATAGCTAATGTTGAAACAAACTTACCAGCAAAACAAGGAGTTTGGGATAAAGTAAAATCTGTGTTATTTTATGATTTTAATTTTAAACTTACACCATATCAACAAAAAATTGAAGATGAATTAAATGATTTTATTTTCGACAAATTGTCTTGGTCTAATTTCAAAAACTTTTTATTTAAAAATGCTTCTTTTGGAAAAAATAAAGATGAAGAGTAGAAATTTTATTTGTTAAAAAAGGATAAAACATTCAAATTAGTAAAATAATATGAATGTTTTGCCTTTGAAAAGCTGATGTTTAACATACTTTCAGAACTTTTTTGAAAAACATAAAATTTTTTTGAAAAACTATTGACAATTAAAATTAAATGAAGTATACTATATCTTGCGTTAAGCAATGGAATATGCTCCCATAGCTCAGTTGGTCAGAGCAACCGGCTCATAACCGGTGGGTCCTAGGTTCAAGTCCTAGTGGGAGCACCATTTTTATTACAGCAATGTAATAAATTTGGACAGGTGGCCGAGTGGCTAAAGGCGGCAGACTGTATGCTTTGCTTTATAAAAGCAGAAATTGCAGCTCGTGCAAGAAATTGCATGATGAAAACTAGGCTAATTCGGGGAAGTCTTAACAGACTTATGTGCTGATGATAATCCCGAGCTAGAAAGAAATTTCGAGTGTAGAGACTTTATACCTGGCATCTGAAAAGATGAAGAGAAAGTCCAGACTACAAACCGTAAGGGTAGTGAAAACTATAGTGGTAAGAAATCTGTTCTCATATGAGTACGATGGTTCGAATCCATCCCTGTCCACCATATTAATCTTAGGAGTTAATCCTAAGATTTTTTGTTTTAATGTGGGAAGTTAAAAAGAAAAATACTATAAATGGAATTTTTATTTGACAAATTTGGATTATCTGTATATAATAGATATAGGAAATGAATAACCGCAGTGAATGCGGTTACCACTACATATAGTTAAAACAACACATTCGCAATTTGGTAGAGAGCAGAATGTGTTGTTATTTTTATTCCTTATTTATTATTGAATTTACATATTGTATGTATATAATTGTTAATAAGGTTACGTTTATAGTTATAGAAACCATAATGGCTATTAATAAAAATAGTATAAAGCCCATAAACACCACCTCACTTTCTGATAACGAAAGTTATCTTAGTTTAGTGGCAACACATCTACTACAATGTTCATTTCCTATGTTATCCAATATAACATATAATTAGAAGTAAATCAATATATATAAACAAAATTTCGCAAAAATAAATTACACTTGAAAAAATATTATAAAACAAAAAATAAGCAACCAATTCTGATTGCTTACTTTTTTGGTTCTATAATAAATGTTGGGGTGGTTAAATAAATACTTCAACATTTTTATTATT
>USMB01000036.1 GCA_900555615.1 uncultured Clostridium sp.
AAATGTATTTATAACATCTTGATCATTTAAATGTGCTGCATCTGGTCTTCCAATTTCACATAAGATTTCTCTAAATCTTTGTGCTGTTGCTGGATCTTGTCCATTGAATCTCATTACTGTTGGTAATAATATTGCATTTGCAAGTCCATGTGGTGTGTCATAAACAGCTCCTAATTGATGTGCCATTGAATGTACAATTCCTAAACCTACATTTGAAAATCCCATTCCTGCTGTATATTGAGCTAATCCCATCATTTCAATTGCTTTTTCATCTTTTTCATTTACAGCAGCTGGTAAATATTTAAAGATTAATTTTATTGCTTGCATATGGAACATATCTGACATTGTGTTATGTGCTTTTGTGATATATCCTTCTATACCATGTGTTAATGCATCCATTCCTGTAGCTGCTGCAATTGATTTTGGCATTGATGCCATTAAATCAGAATCAACAATTGCTAAAATTGGAACATCATTTGGATCTACACATACCATTTTGATTTCTCTTTCTTCATCTGTTATTACATAATTTATTGTTACTTCAGCAGCTGTTCCAGATGTTGTAGGTAATGCTATTACTGGCATTCCTCTATTTACTGTGTTTGAAGCACCATTTAATGATACTATATCTGCTCTATCAGGGTTTGTCATAACTATAGATATTCCTTTTGCAGTATCTATACTAGATCCACCACCAACAGCAACAATAACATCAGCTCCAGCTCTTTTACAAGCTTCAACTCCATCTAATACATTTTTTATTGTTGGATTTGGTTTAACTTCTGAATAAACTTCATAGTCAATTCCTGCTTTATCTAACACTTCTGTAACTCTTGCTGAAACTCCACATTCAAATAATGCTTTGTCTGTTACAACTAATACCTTTTTGAATTTTCTTCTTGTTATTTCTCCAGGTAATTCTTCTCTTGCTCCTTTCCCAAAATATGATGTTTCGTTTAATACGAATCTTTCTGACATATTTTTTCACTCCTTCTTTTGAAATTTTATATATAAAAAAGTTATTAACTTTGTTTATATCACTTTAGTTTTCTGCATAGTTTGATGGAATTTCAAATGCTGAATCATTCACATCATTTTCTAATTTTACCTTTAGTAATTCTTGTTGATCACCATTTAATGTCTTTATATATACTAAATTATCTTTTGAGTCAAAGTAAAATCTTGTCTTTATATTTGATTCATCAACATTTAGCATACTTGATACCATAAACATACTACTTCCTTCATATTCTTCATAAGAATATTTCTTGCCTTTTACTTTTTCTGAACCTACATTATAATTGCGTTCTAAAATTTCTTTTATTCCGTCTGTTAATATTGTTTGTTCTACATTATTTTGTTCATATACATAATATTCTTGCCTATCATGTAAAATCAAATAAGTGTTATTATCTTTTACTAATGTCGTAGTATGGCTTTCTGCATTAGTTTCTGCATCTCTTGAATATTGGTTTATTACTGTCTTATCTCCTTTTTTAGCCATAATTATTTTATTTCCGCTATTCTTTTCCATTTCAAACAAATATGTTTGACTGTTATTTAATTTTTCATATATTTTTGATAATTTTTGACTATATTTTGTATTTGCATTTATTATTTTTCCAATACAAAAAGCAACTACAATTACGACTAATATTACTATAAATAAAGGTATTCTTTTGTTTACTTTCATATATCTCAACCTTTCTAATTCAAACTATTCTTTCGTTTGCTATTATATCAATAATATTTTTTATTTACAATATTTTTTCGACATTTTTTATTTCTTTTCAGGTTCAACATATTCTAATGTTCCAGGTATCATTTTATCTACAAAAACTACACCGTCTAAATGGTCTACTTCATGTGCAATTGCCTGTGCAAGTAAATCTTTTGCTTTAATTGTTATTTTCTTTCCGCTTCTATCTAATGCTTCAACTGTAACTTCTTTAGGTCTCATTAATTTAGCATATTGATTTGGAAAACTTAAACATCCTTCTTCAACCTCATGCTCACCTTTAGTTTTAGTTATTTGAGGATTTATAAGAACTTTCACACCATTATCATCATCAATATCGATTACAACAACTCTTTTTAAAACACCAACTTGTACTGCTGATAATCCAACACCATTATATTTATACATAGTTTCTATCATGTCATCTATTAATGTTTGGATTTTCTCATCAATTACTTCAACTTCTCTTGATTTTTTTTTCAATATTTCATCTTTTTCTAATCTTATATTTCTTATCGCCATTAAACTCTTCCTTTCTCACTATAACATACTATTAGGATTTACATCTATTGCAACTCTAGTATTCTTGTAATTTCTATCATAAATTATTTTTAAACAATCATTTATTACTTTATTTGCTTCTTCTGTTATATTGCCTTTTATGATAATTCTCCATCTGTATCTATTTTGAATTTTGTCTATAGGTGATGGCATTGGTTTTAATACATTAAACTCTTGTTCATCTAATCTATTTTTTAAATATTGATATGTTTTATTAGATACATCTATTATTTCGTTTTCTAGTAGACTATTAAACCCAATCAATATTATATCGCAAAATGGTGGATATTTCAACTGTTTTCTCAAGGCAATTTCTGTATTATAAAACATTTCATAATTTTGCTGTTTAGCACATAATATCGCAAAATTATCTGGATTATATGTTTGAATAATAACATTTCCAGGCAATTTTTCTCTACCTGCTCTACCAGCTACTTGAGTTAATATTTGAAATGTTCTTTCATTAGCTCTATAATCATCAATGTTTAAACTACTATCAGCTGCAATTACACCAACAAGAGTTACATTAGGAAAATGATGTCCTTTTACAACCATTTGTGTTCCTATTAAAATATCTATATTTTCATCTCTAAACTTTTTTAAAATCTCCTCATGAGAATTTTTCTTTGTAACTGTATCAATATCCATTCTGATTGTTGAAGCTGTTGGAAAAATCTTATTTATCTCTTGCTCTAGTTTTTGAGTTCCTGTACCAAAATATCTAATTTTAGTACTATGACATTCTGGACAAACAGTTACAACATTTTCTTCATATCCGCAATAATGACATTTTAATTTGTTTTCTGTTCTATGATAGGTCATACTTATATTACAATTTTTGCATTTAACTGTATATCCACAATCCCTACACATTATAAATGTAGAATATCCTCTCCTATTTAAAAACAAAATAGTTTGTCTTTTCTCTTTTAAGTTTTGTTCTATTGCATCATGTAATTTATAGCTTAACATTGACCTGTTTCCATTTGCAAGTTCCATTTTTAAGTCTACAATATCAACATGAGGTAAATTAGAATTATTAGCTCTTTTAGTTAGCTTTAATAGGGTTATTTTTCCTTTTTGAGTTTTATAAAATGTAGTTAAATCTGGAGTAGCACTTCCTAATACTAGTGGACATCCATTCTCTTTTGCAATCTTTTTTGCAATTTCTTTAGCATCATATTTAGGAACCGCTTCTGACTTATATGAACTATCATGCTCTTCATCAATAATTATTATCCCTATATTTTCTGTAGGTGCAAATATTGCAGATCTTGCTCCTATAATTATTCTAGCTTTTCCTTCTTTTATTTTATTCCATTCATCATATCTTTCACCTATAGATAATTTACTATGTAATACAGCTATTTCTTCTTTTTTAAATCTTGCAATAAATCTGTCTATCATTTGAGGAGTTAATGATATTTCTGGCACTAATACAATTGCTGTTTTATTTAGGTTAATTGCTTTTTCTATTAGTTGTAAGTATACCTCTGTTTTTCCTGAACCTGTTACTCCATAAAGTAAAAATTCTTCATAATTATTTTTTTCAATATTTTCTGAAATTTTATTATATGCAAAACTTTGTTCTTCAGTTAATTTTAAATTGGTTGTCTTCTCAATTTGCTTATTAGCTAATGGATTTCTTTCTAGTTTTTTTTCTACAATTTCTACATATCCATTTTTTTCTAAAGTTTTTACTATAGCTCTGCTTCCCCCAGTATATAGTTCAATATCTGATATAGTAACACCTTCATTATTCTTTAAAAATTGTAATATCTTCTTTTGCTTTTCTGATTTAATTTTACCCATCTCAATATCGAATTGTAGTTCTTCTGTGTTCTTTTTTAAATATACTACATTTATAATTTTCTCTTGAACAGTATTTTCTTTACTTTTAGTTCCAGGTGTTAACATCTGTTTTATACAATCTGAAACATTACAAAAGTATCTGTTAGCCATCCACTTAGCTAAATCTATTTGTTTTTCTGTAAGATTATAATTTATTTTAGAAATTTCTTTTACATCATATGCTGTTTCTTCTTTTATTCCTACTACATATCCTTCTGTTAATACTCCTGATTTTCCAAATGGTACTAGCACTGAACTTCCTATTATAACTAATTCTTCTAGGTCATTTGGTATTTTATAATCAAATGTTCGGTTTAGTTTTTTTGCTGAACGATTTATTACTACTTCTGCTATCATTATAATTTCCTCTCTTCGCATTTATTGTATCACATTTTTTCTAATATCAATATACTTTTTATAAAAAAACCTAACCATACATTTGTATAGTTAGGCCTTAGATTAAACTTCAATCCTCATTTGATTTACGATAAAACTCTCTCATAAAAGTTCTGTAATCTGCACTTGGTAAATTTTTAATATCCCGCTTATCACAAACTCTTTTGTGGCAAATAATCTTGCAGTTATCTTTTATTCTTAAAGCTGTAACCCTAAAATGAATAAAAGTGTAGTATCCTTCTTTCTTAGTAGCAACATAAATATCATCATTGATCTTCAATTTATGAATACCATGCTTATATTCTACACCGTCTGAAATTAAAAGAATGCTTTTATTAGAATTTTCTCCTACCCAAATTGTAAAATTTTTTCCATCAGTTTTAATAATCCGAAGTGTATTTTCATCCTTGTTAGTTATATCTGCATTAAATTTTTGAGTATAAAATTTAGTTTCTACACCATACATCCTAGCCTTTAATGCCATATCTTTATCTGCAGTATACAAAATTACATCTGCTTTATTTGCAGAACAGAATTTTATAATATTGTCATCCGGAAGTTCAAAAGGTTCATCGATAAGAACTACTTTTACATGCTTAGGATTTTTTGCTAATACCGACATTACATATTTAGCAGATTCTCCTCTATAATCAGAAATATTCTGCAAATTGTTTATTTCTCTAAGGGTAATACTAGTTATTAAAACTTTGTCATTTGTTTTACTAATTTGAGTAAACCATTTTGTAAAATCAAAATCTTCTGTTCCTGCAACAACCGAGGCATCAATAACATGTAATTTAGTTGGCGTATCATTTCCGTCTCTCAGAAACTTTAATAGTCCATTAAGAGGAATAATACACAACGAACTAATGATGCTTACAATTTCTTTTTCCATTATAGTACTCCTTTTTACTTAGTTGTTTTAATCAATTTCGGATATAATATTTAATCTCCTTTCTTATACTCAATACGAGTTTTTTTTTAATAAGTACCTGAAAATTATATCATAACCCAATTGTTTTGTAAACTATTGATTTTGAAGTTTATTTATGATCTTTCCTATCTCAAAAGTTCGATGATAACATCATTCTTGTTCTTTTTGATGTGGTTCCTATCAATGTTTCGAAATATTTCAAAATGTATAAAGTAAAAAGCAAAAAGCATAGCTTATAATTAAGCTATGCTTTTAATTTTTCTTCATCTTCTATTCTTTTTTCATTTTCTATGATTGTCATTATTATTTGAACTGTTTTTTCAAAATCATCATTTTTTAGTACATAATCATATAACTTTAATTTTGATTCTTCATAATCAAGCCTGCTTAAACGTAATTCGATATCTTGAGCATTATCTCCTCTTTCAAATAATCTTCTTTTTAGTTCTTCTTTTCCTACTTTTAGAAATATAGTAACAATTCTTGTATCTCTTCCTAAAAGCTTAATTAGGTTTTCTGTACCATTTACTTCTATATCTTTTACAATTATTTTACCTTGTTCAATTTTTTCATTTAATAGTTCTCTTGAAGTACCATAATAATTTCCATGATGTACATCATATTCATAAAAATCACCTTTTTTTATTTTTTCCTCAAAAGCTTCTTTTGTTATAAAATGATATTGAACACCTTCTTCTTCTATTGGTCTTCTCTCTCTTGATGTAAAAGATGGAAGGGTTACAACATCTTCCATTCTTTTTAGAAGTTCTTTTTTTATTGTATCTTTTCCTGCACCAGATACTCCTGATAATATAACTAACATAATTCTTCCTCAATTCTTATCTATTTTCTTCTTCTACATCTTCTGTAGCTTCATCTGGTTCGATTATTTCTACTTCTCCTTCAGCTATTTCATTTGCAGCAAGAGTTACTGGTGATTCTTCTTTAACCTTTGTTTTTACTTCAGCTCCACTTGCAATTTGTCTTGCTCTTTTTGATGTTGCTATAACTAATTCATATCTATTTTTTGCTTTTGTTAATAATTCTTGTACTGTTGGTTTTACCATCATTTTAACATTACCTCCATTTTTTATTTTTATTCTTCAGTTTGTGTTTGAGTAGGTGTTATATCTTTATCTACTCTACCAGCAACTGTTTCTGGCTGTACAGCTGACAATATAATATGTCCTGATTCCATAATTAAAACTGCTCTTGTACGTCTTCCATATGTAGCATCTACTGCTGTTTTAGCATCTTTGGCTTCTTGAACCATTCTTTTTATTGGTGCTGATTCTGGGCTAACTATTGCTACAATTTTATCTGCTGAAACTATGTTTCCAAATCCTATATTAACTAATTGCATTTTTTCCACCCTTTCTATTCAATATTTTGTATTTGTTCTCTTATGTCTTCCAATATCGTTTTTATATCTACTACAGTATTTGTTATTTCAAGATTATTGGCTTTTGAACCTATTGTATTAGTCTCTCTATTCATTTCTTGAATTAAGAAATCCATCTTTTTACCAATTGGCTCTTCTGAATTTATTAAATATCTTAATTGATATATATGACTTCTTAATCTAGTGACTTCTTCTTCAACAGAACATTTATCTGCATATATAACAACTTCTTGCATCAATCTTGATTTATCTAATTCTTCAGTTTTTAATAATTCTTTTACCCTTGCTTCTAATTTTACTACATATTCTTCGATAAGTCCAGTAGATAAGCTAAAAATCTCTTCATTTTTCTGTTCTATTCTAGCAATTTTGTCTAAAATGTCTTTTGAGATCTTTTCTCCTTCAACTTTTCTCATCTGAATTAATTTGTCTATTGCTTCATTTACTACTTGTAATAATTCTTCTTTTGTTTCGTTTTCATCTAGATTACTTTTTATTGTTAAGACATCTGGCAATTTTGTTATTTCAGTTACTTCTATATTGCTTGATAGATTTTCCGCTTCTGCTAATTTTCTCAAACTTTGTATATATATTTGGGCTAATTCTGTATTTATTTTAACATCATTACCATCTTGGCTGTAATTTTCAAAAGATATTTGTATATCAACTTTTCCTCTTTTAATTCTTGATACAACAAGTTTTCTAACATCTTCTTCTAAATAGCTTATAATACGTGGCATTTTTATATTTACATCTATATATTTATGATTTACTGTTTTTATTTCAACTTGATATTCTCTTGAATTAATTGATAAACTACTTTTTCCATAGCCTGTCATACTTTTAATCATTTTCTATTTCCTCGTTTTCATTTACATTTTTTCTTTTTGAGATTTTCTTTACAGGTTCATCTTTTACTATTTCTTTTATATCACTCATATTTTCTAATTCATCTTGATTTTGTTTTGTATATAATATTGCATTTTTCAATAATGTATATATTACAAATAAGTTTGCTCCAGCTAAAGTATAAACTTCTATACTACAATTTATTACTTTTGGCACATGCTTTGTTAATAGTGTAAATACTGCTATTACTGCTAGTTCTACTCCAGATAAAAATATGTATTCATTTGATTTCTTGTATGATATTTCCATTGCTATTATAGCTATTACGAGAAATATTAAACTTGATATGTCTGTATATCTGTATAAAATAGATGAATCTAATTTTGTATATTGTGTACTAAATATAACGAAATATATTATTACAACTAATGCTATTATTAAATTTATTAATACTCTTTTTAAAAACTCTTTTTTCATTTTTTCTCCTCTGTATATCAGAATTCACTAAACTCGTACATTATTACACTTAATATGTTTAATGCAACTGTTTCAGTTCTTAATATTATATTTCCTAGTGTTACTATTTTAGCTCCATTTTGTTGCAATTCTTCTACATCTTTTTCTTCTAATCCGCCTTCTGGGCCAATTACAACAGCTATCTTGATTTCTGATTTTGCTTTTAACATTTCTTTTATTGATTTTAATTCTTTTTTTAAAGAATTTGTCTTTTCATTTTCATAACATACAATTATTGCATCATATTCATCTTTTATATTTATTAAGTCTTTTATTGTATGTATATTTTTTACTTGTGGTATTGTGTTTCTCCCACTTTGTTTTGCTGCACTCTCAGCTATTTTCTGCCATCTTTCAATTTTCTTGTTTTCACTCTTGGAATCTAGCTTTACTACACATCTTTTCATTTCAACAGGAATAATTGCATTGGCTCCTAATTCTACTGATTTTTGAATTATTAGCTCCATCTTGTCCGCTTTTGGTAGACCTTGATATATGTCTACTTTTACTTTATCCTCATAATTTTGTAATTCTTCTATAATATTAGCTAGTATATTTTCATTTTCTATTTTTTCTATTTTACACATATATGATTTTCTAGTATCTTGATCACATATTTCTAGATTATCTCCAATCTGTTTTCTAATCACATTTTTTATATGTTTTACATCTTCACCTAATATTTCTATTGTCGTTCCTCTTATTTGCTCATTTTTTACAAAAAATCTTGGCATTTCTTTCTCCTTTAATGTATATATTATATTACTTTTTTTAATTTTTAGCAATATATTGTTAATTATTTTTTATTATTGTACCATCTACAAAAAATAGCCCCTTATCTTAACCATTGATAAGGGGCTAGAACTAATACATTCATGTACTAATGCATTAGTCGTGGTTGAAAATTTTTTCTACAATATAACAATTGTAAGAATCCGGAAAATCTTTTCCGAACTCCTTGATGATCTCTTCTGCTTGAATCTCATCAGCAAGCTCTTTTGCATGCTTGAGAGCTTCATCATCTTCTTTATGCACAGACGGAATATATTCCTTATTTTCATCATCATTACTGCTGCTCAGCCGTTTTTTAATCTCCTACAGAGCCTTAGCAACTTCCGGGCTTTTGGCATTGGCAACTGCCGTAAAAATTATGCCCGCAGTAAAGCAAGCAATAGGAGTTACAAGAGTAACAATACCAATACCAGCAAAAATATTTTTCATTTTCATAATTTACACTCCTTCAAGTTTGTATAAACTAGATGTACATCTCTAGCTTAAAGAGTATATATACAAAATACAATTCTATTATATCACTTGCAAATATTTATGTCAAGCTTATTTTAACCAATCTGGATTTGCTAAATACCAATCAATAGTCTTAACAATTCCATCTTCAAATTTTGTTTCAGGTTCCCAACCTAATTCTGTTTTAATTTTAGTTGGATCTATTGCATATCTGTAATCATGACCTTTTCTATCAGCAACATGTTCGATTAAATCTTCTGATTTTCCTAAACGTTTTAAAATAAGTTTAACAATCTCGATATTTCTTTTTTCATTGTGTCCACCTATATTATATCTTTCTCCAGCTCTACCATTGTGGAATACCATATCTATTGCTTTGCAATGGTCTTCAACATATAACCAATCTCTTATATTATTTCCTTCACCATATACAGGTAATTTCTCGTTATTTAGAGCTAATTTAATCATATGTGGTATTAACTTTTCATTGTGTTGATATGGTCCATAGTTATTTGAACAATTTGTTACAGTTACATTCATTTTATATGTTGTATGATATGCTAATGCAACTAAGTCTGAACTTGCTTTTGATGCTGAATATGGACTACTTGGTTGAATTGGAGATGTTTCTGTAAAATATCCTGTTTCTCCTAAAGCACCATATACTTCATCTGTTGAGATATGTACAAATTTGTTTTCTGAACCTTCTCCCCATGCTCTTCTTGCTGCTTCTAATAATGTATGTGTTCCTAATACATTTGTTTTTGTAAATACAAATGGTGTTTTTATACTATTGTCTACATGTGATTCTGCTGCAAAGTGAATTACTCCATTTATTTGATATTTTTCAAATACTTCTTGCATTTTTTCAAAATCACATATGTCTGCTTGTACAAATGTAATTTTGTCTTTTACTTTATCTAAATTTGCTAAATTTCCTGCATATGTTAATTTATCTACTACTATTACATTATAGTCAGGATGTTTATTTACAAAATATTCTGCAAAATTTGCTCCTATAAATCCTGCTGCTCCTGTTACCATTACATTTTTCATTTTTCATTTCTCCCTTATTTTAAATTTTTAAATAAATCTGTTTCTTTTAATTCTTTTAATGATGGCCATTTTGCATCTTTTTCAGATGTTAATAAATCTTCTGGTTTTAAATCTCCCATAGGCCATTCAATTCCTATATCTGGGTCATTAAATTTTAAACCACCTTCTGCTTCGTGATTATATACATCATCACATTTATACGCAAATTCAGCTTCATCTGATAATACTAAAAATCCATGTGCAAATCCCTTTGGAATCATAAACATTTTCTTGTTTTCTTCTGTTAAAACTACACCTTCCCATTTTCCATATGTTTTGCTTCCTGGACGTAAATCTACAGCAACATCAAATACTTCTCCTTTAATACATCTTACTAATTTTGCTTGTGTATTTTCTTTTTGGAAATGTAATCCTCTTAAAACACCTTTTTTAGATTTAGATTGATTATCTTGTACAAAGTCATAATCTAATCCAATTTCAGCAAAATCAGCTTTGCTGTATGTTTCCATGAAATATCCTCTGTTATCTCCAAATACTGTTGGTTCAACTATACATACTCCATCTATTGAGGTATCAATTCTTTTAAATTTTCCCATTTTTTTCATCCTTTCTATTCTTTCCCAAAAACATCTTCTGCTACATCTTTTAAATATTTTCCATAATCTGTTTTCATGTATTTTTGAGCTAATTTTAATAATTGTTCATTATTTATCCAGCCTTTGTCAAATGCAATTTCTTCTGGACAGCATATTTGTAATCCTTGTCTTTTTTGAATTGTTTGAACAAAGCTTGCTGTTTCAATTAATGCATCATGTGTACCTGTATCAAACCAGGTCATCCCTCTGCCTAATTTTTCTACTTTAAGTTGTCCACGTTTCATATATTCTTCATTTACTGTTGTTATTTCTAATTCTCCTCTTGCTGATGGTTTTACATTTTTGGCAATATCAATTACTTCATTTGTATAGAAGTACAATCCTGGTACTGCATAATTTGATTTTGGTTCAGCTGGTTTTTCTTCTATTGATACAGCTTTTCCGTCTTTATCTATTTCTACAACACCATATGCTCTAGGATCTTTAACATAATATCCAAATATTGTTGCTTCATTTTCTCTTTCATTTGCTTCTTTTAATTTTTCAGCAAGATGTTCTCCATAAAACATATTGTCTCCTAAAATCATAGCAACATTATCTTCTCCAATAAAGTCTTCTCCTATTATAAATGCTTCTGCTAGTCCATTTGGTTTTTCTTGGATTTTATATTCAAAATGCATTCCCCATTGGCTACCATCTCCTAGTAAATCTTTAAATGTTTCTGCATCTCTTGGAGTGGTAATTATTAGCACTTCTCTTATATCTGCTTGCATTAAAATTGATAATGGATAATATATCATTGGCTTGTCATATACTGGCATTATTTGTTTTGATATTGCAAGTGTTAATGGATATAATCTTGTTCCGCTTCCTCCTGCTAATATAATTCCTTTTCTATTTTTCATAATAATACTTCCTTTCTATTGCTCTAAATTTTTAGCTTCTTCTAAGTATCTCTTTAATCCATCTTTCCACTCAGGAACTTTTATTCCACATGCTTCAAGTTTTGCTTTTGACATTTGTGAATTAAATGGTCTTTTGGCTTGTGTTACTTTCATCATTTCTATATATTCTTCTGTTGTTACTGGATTTACTTTACATTCAATTCCTTGCTCAGCAAGTATTTCTTTTGTAAAGTCATACCATGTTGTATATCCTTCGTTTGTGGCATTATATATTCCATAAGGAATTTTCTTTTCTATTGCCTGATATATTATTTCTGTTAAATCTTTTGCATATGTTGGACTTCCATGTTGGTCTGCAACCACATTTATTTCATCTCTTGTTGAACCAAGTTTTGTCATTGTTTTTACAAAGTTGTTTCCTCCAACTCCATATAACCATGCTGTTCTAAATATGTAGTATTCATCCATGTTTGATGTAATTCCTTCTTCTCCATGTAATTTTGTTTTTCCATATACTGTTACTGGTGCTTTTGGATCCTCTTCTTTATAGTCTTTAGATAAATCTAAATCTCCTCCAAATACATAATCTGTTGATATATGTACTAATTTTGCTCCAGCTGATTTTGCTGCTTTTGCTAAATTTGTTGGTCCATCACCATTTATTTTGTCTGCTAATTCATAACATTCTTCTGCTTTATCTACAGCTGTAAATGCTGCACAATTTATTATATAGTCTGGTTTTAGATTCATTACATAATCCATTACTGCTTTTTCGTTTGTTATATCTAATTCTTTTACATCTGTCGCTATTACTTCATTTCCTTTCTCGAATTTTTCTCTTACTTCTTTTGCTAACATTCCGTTAGCTCCTGTTACTAATATTTTCATTTGGAACCTCCATTTTTATTGAGTTTTAATTTCGCATTTATAATATCACATATCAAAAAAAAGTACAAGTAAATATTTTAACTTAATCTTTTTTTTACATATATTTGCCTAATATTAAAGCGTTACTTAAAAAGTAACGCCCTATTATGTTTAAAATTATTTATTTAATCCTTTTCTTCCAGGGAATATTGCTATTTCTCCTAATTCATTTTCGATGTTTAATAACCTATTATATTTAGCAACTCTATCTGTTCTGCATGGTGCACCTGTTTTGATTTGTCCTGCATTTGTTGCAACTGCAACATCAGCAAGAGTTGTATCTTCTGTTTCACCACTTCTGTGTGATACAACAGCTGTATATCCGTTTTTCTTTGCTAATTCAATAGCATCTAATGTTTCTGTTAATGTTCCGATTTGGTTTAATTTGATTAAAATGCTGTTAGCAACACCTAAATCAAGACCTTTTTGTAATCTCTTCATATTTGTAACAAATAAATCATCACCAACTAATTGGATTTTGTTTCCTAATCTATCTGTTAACTTCTTCCAGTTTTCCCAATCTTCTTCTGCCAAACCATCTTCGATTGAAACAATTGGATATTTTTCTACTAATCCTGCTAAGAAATCAATCATTTCATCAGCTGTTTTTAATTCTTGTGTTTTCCAGAAATAGTAGCATCCTTCTTTTCCTATTTTTTTAGCTTCATCATACATTTCTGTTGAAGCAACATCTAATGCTAAGCATACTTCTTCTCCTGGTTTATATCCAGCTTTTTCAATAGCTTCTACAATTAGTTTTAATGCTTCTTCATCACTTGATAAGTTTGGTGCAAATCCACCTTCATCTCCAACTCCTGAAGCTAATCCTTTTTCTTTTAATACTTTCTTTAATGTGTGGTAAATTTCTGCACTCATACGTAGGCATTCTGTAAATGATTTTGCTCCAACTGGCATAATCATAAATTCTTGTGTGCTTACTGTATTGTCAGCATGTTTTCCACCATTTAATATATTCATCATTGGAACTGGCATTGTTTTTGCATTTGGGCCACCAATGTATTGGTATAATTCCATTCCTAATGATTGTGCTGCTGCTTTTGCAACTGCTAATGATACACCTAATGTAGCATTTGCTCCTAATTTTCCTTTATTGTCTGTTCCATCTAATTCGATTAATGTTTTATCAATTAATGGTTGATCATATACATTCATTCCTTCAAGTGCTGGAGCAATGATTTTATTTACATTTTCAACTGCTTTTAAAACACCTTTTCCCATATATCTTGATGGATCTCCATCTCTTAATTCAACAGCTTCAAATGCTCCTGTAGAAGCTCCTGATGGTACTAAAGCAACTCCTTCGCTTCCATCAAATGTTTCTACTGTAACTTGTACTGTTGGATTTCCTCTTGAATCTAATACTTCTAAAGCTTTTACACTTTCAATTTCTAAATAATTTTTCATAAAAATTCATTCCTTTCTTATTATATCATGTATATAGTATGAAACAATTATTATAAATGTAATCAATAAAGTAGATTATTTCATAGCTTCTTCAACTGCAACAGCTACTGCAACTGATGCACCAACCATTGGGTTGTTACCCATACCGATTAATCCCATCATTTCTACGTGAGCTGGTACTGAAGATGAACCTGCAAATTGTGCATCTGAATGCATTCTTCCCATAGTATCTGTCATACCATATGAAGCTGGTCCAGCAGCCATATTATCTGGATGAAGTGTTCTACCTGTTCCTCCACCTGAAGCAACTGAGAAGTATTTCTTTCCTGCTTCTAGTCTTTCTTTCTTATATGTTC
>USMB01000037.1 GCA_900555615.1 uncultured Clostridium sp.
AAGTATCTGGAACAACATTAGAAAAAGGACTAACAATCCAAGATAGTACAGGAAACCAATATGTATGGGTAGAAGTACCAAAAACAAAAGAAGTATATCCAACAGCAGGACTAGAAATAACAGATTTTACAGCAGATGAATATATAGCGATAGAAACAGATTTACACACATATACAAATGATTACAGAAAAACAAGATGGGAAGACACATATTATTCAGATGCAGCAACAGGATTAACAAGTGCCCAATATACAGAATTAAAACAAAAAATGTTAAAAAGCGTATATCAAAATGGAGGATTCTATATTGGAAAATATGAAACCGGAACAGAAACAGCAAGAACTTCCGGAGATGCATCAACAGCACCAACAGAAACACCAGTAATAAAACAAAATGTATATCCATATAATTATGTAACATGTAGCCAAGCGCAAACATTAGCAAGTAATATGGAATCAGGAGATAGAACAACAAGTTTACTATTCGGAGTACAATGGGATTTAACATTAAAATATTTAGAAAAAAGAGGAACAAGCCAAGATGATTTGAAAAAAGATAGTACAAGCTGGGGAAATTACCAAAATAACGCTTGGATAATAACAAATGCAAACTTAAAATATGCTCCAAACGGTTCTGGATGGACAAATGCAGCAGAAAAGTCCAAAACTTCTAATGAAAATATATTATTATCAACAGGAGCAGATGATTCATTTAGCAAAAAAGGAATATATGATTTGGCTGGAAACGTAAGAGAATGGACTCTAGAATATACGTCTGATACATCCGCTCCGTGTTCTAGTCGAGGGGGCATTTCTGGTAATACGGGTGATTTTTATCCGGCCAGTAGTCGTAGCAGTTACAGTAAGACTCATTTGGCTAATCTATACGGTTTTAGACTAGCACTTTATTAAATGTTATAGGCCTGAGTCCTGTACAGCGATGAACAAAAAAGGACTTGGACAAAGAATTGTTGATATCTAAATATAATTGTTGAAAAGTGAAAAACAAATAGATTTGAGAACAAAACAAGCAGGAAAGTTGAAAACTTAGACAAGTAATATTGTCTAAGTTTTTATTTTTTGGAATGCCCATATGTCAATGCTTTACACAAAAATTAAGCGACTTTTATATATTTGAAATTTGACATATAATAAAAAACATAGTATACTATATTTAGCTTAAGCAAGAGAATAAATCGAAGAATTCCAATGTTTACCGAGATATGTTGACCGCATATCTCTTTTTTTCAAAAAAAAGGCAGTTGACCAGACTGCCTTTAATTAGTTTTAATTAGTTTTATTTCTGCTTTTACTTATATATATTTATATATTAGATTGATTTTTACGGCCCATTTTTGTAATTATTTTTTCTATATTTCCTATACTATATAATGGAATATTAATTAGCCAATCTTCTTTTCTAAAATTAGCCATAGAAGTTCTAACATTAATAGGTGTATTATACTTTTCAACAAATGCTTTTAAACTTTTAGCTTGTAAATTTTCACTTGATTTTACTTCTATTGGAACATTGTCTTTGCCAAGTTGTACGATAAAATCAATTTCTGCAATTCCTCTTTCTGCTGACCAATAAAATACGTTTAATTCTGTACATTCTTTCAATTGGCATAAAACATATTGCTCTGTTAAACTTCCTTTAAATTCTTCAAAAATATCGTTACCTTCTAAAATTGTTTTAGAATCTAAATCTGCCATTGCAGCTAATAAACCTACATCTAATAGATATAGCTTAAATGCACTAAAATCTTGATATGCAGATAATGGAACTTTACAATTATTTACTCTATTAATTTGATAAACAAGTCCACAATCTATGAGCCATGATAATGCAATTTCATATTCTCTTGCTCTAGCTCCCTCTTTTACTAATCCATATATAAACTTTTTGTTTTCTTTTGCAAGTTGTGTAGGAATGTTATTCCATAATTGTCTAATTCTTGGAACAATGTTGTTAGGAGCATGCTTAGAAAAATCTTGTTCATAATCTTTTAATAATGTTTTTTGTATATTGCGAACTTCTATTAAATCTTTTTGCTCTACATAAGAGTTAACTACTTCTGGCATTCCACCAATATAATAATATAATTTTAAATATTCTTTATATTTGTTATTAAATACATTAATCATATCAAACTCGTTGTTTTTTAATACTTTTAACAAATCATTCTGACCTAAAGCATCTAAAAATTCAAAAAAGCTTAAAGGCATTAGATCCATAAAATTTACTTTCCCAACAGGAAAAGAAGTTCCTTGATGCATTGCTACTCCTAAAAGCGAACCAGCAGCAACAATATGATATTCATTTGCATTTTCATAAAAATATTTTAAAGCTTTTAATGCATTTGGAGTTTCTTGGATTTCATCAAAAATTATTAAAGTATTTTCAGGTTCAATATTTACTCCTGATTCAATCTTTAATCCTTGTATTATTTTATCTAAGTCAAACTCTTCATTAAATAAGGTGTTCATTCTTTGATTATTATCAAAATTTATGTATGCGTATTTTTCATAGTATAATTTTCCAAATTCTTTCATAAGCCATGTTTTTCCAACTTGTCTTGCTCCTCTGATTATTAGAGGTTTTCTATTTCTGGAGATTTTCCATTCTTTTAATTTTTCCATTTTTTCTCTATACATATATTCACTCTCCTAACATGCTATTTTATTATATTATATCATTATTATTCACAAAAATCAAACGACTTTTAAGAAAAATCTCACATTTTTCAAACGACTTTTTCGACATTCTATCACATTTTACAAATGACTTTAAAAGACTACTGGCAAAATTTACTTGCCAATAGTCTTTTATTACTAAATGCTGAAATTAATTTTCACAGCTTTTACAATCATCTTCTTTTCTATCGCATGGTTTAAAATCATCACAATCAAGTTCAATTCCTCTTAAACAATTTCCTTCATGATGACATTTAGCACAAACTTTTACATGTTTTACATTATCTTTCCAAATTTGGATAGCATATTTTTTACCAGGGCAAAGTGGTCCAAAAACAAATTCACCTTCGCAGTCTGTAAAAGTATGAGAAACTGGTTTTAATTCTTTTTTACCAAATTTAAAATCAACTTCTACTAATTTAACAACAGCATCTTTTACTGGTTCTTTAAAACAATCTCTGATAACACCATAAATTACATCTCTATGGTCATTTGCTAAAGTTATATCTAAATCAAATTGTTTTCCATCAGCAATGAAACCATCAATATCAACAAATGGATGCATTGGTTCTGGCTTTTTATCCATCATTTCCATATAAAAAACTTCCTTTCTTTAGGCTTACGCCAGTATTAATATATAATATGAACAAAACATTAAATTGCTACTTTAAGATAAAATCTAATAGATGAGTGGAATATTTTTAAAGGATGTTGTATAATGTAGAACATGGAAAGGAAGAGAATGTAAATGAATAAAAAAGCAATAGGGATATTTGACTCTGGAGTAGGTGGATTAACAGTATTTGAAGAAATAAGAAAAGAACTACCAAATGAAAATGTAATATATTTAGGTGATACTAAAAATTTTCCATATGGAAATAAAACCAAAGAGGAAATAATTGAGTTTGCAACAAAAAATACAGAAATGTTAATAAAAATGGGAGCAAAAATAATTGTAATAGCATGCGGAACAGCTACAAGCCAAGCAATAGATGTATTAAAACAAAAATTTAGTATTCCAATAATAGGGATTATAGAACCAACAGTTGAGTATATAAAAGAACAAAATTATAAAGATGTAGGAGTAATTGCGACAGAAGGAACAATTAGAAGTGGGGCATGGGAGCAAAAATTAAAAGAAAAAATTCCAGATATTAATGTAATTAATAAAGCATGTCCTATGTTAGCCACAATAGCAGAAGAAGGAAAAGCGAAGAGTGAAGAGGGCAGACGAGTAATAAAAGAATATATGAAACCATTTAAAGATAAGAAAATTGACAAAATTATTTTAGGTTGTACACATTATCCTATTTATGAAGAAATTATAAGAGAAGAACTTGGATATTGTGTAGAATTAATAAACACAGGAGTAACAGTTTCAAACTATTTAAAATCATATTTATATAAAAATGGCTTAGAAAATAACGAGCCAAAGAAACAAGAAGAAATATATTTAACCAAACCAGAAGATGAATTTAAAGAAATTGCAAAAAATATTATGGGAGTAAATATAAAAATCAGCAAAATTGTTGACATGTAGGCGATTACAAGGTATAATTACAATATGAATTATAGAGGAGGACAACATAAAGAATGGATAAAAATATATTTTCAATTAATGAAAATAATTATACACAAATGACAGACGAAAAATTAATAGAAAATGTAAAGCAAGAAGACCAGACAGCATTAAACTGCTTGATTGAGAGATATAATGACCTTGTAACAATGAAAGCAAATAAGTTTTTTATGGTTGGGGCAGAAAAAGAAGATATGATTCAAGAAGGAATGATTGGATTATATAAAGCAATAAAGTCATTTGACACAGAAAAGCAAAATTCATTTAAGACGTTTGCTAATATGTGTGTGGAAAGACAATTAATAACAGCTGTAAAAAATTCAAATAGACAAAAACATATTCCATTAAATTCATCTGTTTCTTTAAATTCCGCAGCATATGAGGATAATGAAGATATGGACAAGATGGATGTTTTAGATATAAAAATGATGAATGATCCTTCAGATATAATTGCAGATAGAGAATATTTTGAAAATATGGAAAGTAAAATAAAAGAAAATTTGAGTTCATTTGAATTACAAGTATTAAAAGAATATGAAAAAGGAAAATCTTATGCGGCAATTGCTGAAAAATTGAATGCAAAAGTAAAGTCTGTTGATACTGCAATTCAGAGAATTAGGAAGAAAGCTAATAAAATAAAAGAGAGTATATAAAAGAGCTATATTAAATGGCTCTTTTTTCTTGGATAAAATTGCAATAAAAAAATTCAAAATAAGTGTTGCTATTAAATAAAAAAATTGTTATAATATGTCGAGAATCAAAAGATGGAGAGTGAAAAATGAGAAAAAACAAAAAAGACATAGAAGAGATACCAAAGGCACTAAGAATGGATAACACTGAAAAAAAGAAAAAGAAAAATGTAAAAAAAGTATTATTAGTATTAGTAATATTGGCAATAATAGGAGTAAGCACAGGAGGATTTTTATTATATGGACCATACTCTGGATTTAGAGATTGGCTTATAACAACAGCAATGACCACAATGACACATCAATATTTTGCAACATGGTTTTATGATGATGAAACTATAAAAGCATCATTAGCTAAAAACAAAGTAGAAGAAGTAAACGAAATCACTAATACAAATACGATTGTAATAAATAATACATTAGAAGAAACAGTTTATGAAAATGAATATGAAAGAGCAGTATTAGAAAAAGATCCTAACAATGATGATTACAAAATAATTGAAATAAATGGAAAAGGTTATAGTGGATATTTAGCAGTAATTTATGATCCTTCAAGAATAAAAACAGTATATACGAAAAAATTAGGAACAAGTGGCCAATATTTAAAACAAATGGCAAAAGACAATGATGCATTAATTGCAATAAATGGTGGAGGATTTGAAGATCCTAATTTTAATAGTAATGGTGCAGATCCTTTAGGAATTACATTTTCAGGAGGAAAATTAATAACATCAAAAACGTGGAGGGGTACAGGAGGATTAATAGGATTTACAGAAGACAACAAACTTGTTTTAGGAAAAATGACAGTAAAGCAAGCACAAGAAATGAAAGTTAGAGATGGAGTAACATTTGGACCATTTTTAATTATAAATGGTAAAAAATCAACAATATTAGGAAATGGTGGTTGGGGAACAGCTCCTCGTACTGCAATTGGACAAAGAAAAGATGGAATTGTATTATTTTTAGTTATTGATGGTAGAACTGTTACAAAACCAGGAGCTAATATGAATGATTTAATAGAAATAATGGAAAATTATGGCGCATACAATGCTGCAAACTTGGATGGTGGAACATCAAGTGCAATGGTAGTTAATGGAGAGATAATAAATGACCCAGTAGATAGCACAGGAGCACATAGAACAAGATTTATTTCAACAGGATTCATATTAACTAAATAATTATTAGAAAGAAGGATTTTTTAAAATGGGATTTATAGTGGCAGTTGATGGCCCTGCTGGAAGTGGAAAAGGAAGTATAACACAAATAGTTGCAGAGAGATTAAACTTAGTTACAATTGATACAGGAGCAATGTACAGAAGTGTTACATTAGCAATGTTAGAACAAAACGTAGGAATTGACGATTTAGACAAAATTGTAGAAATACTAAAAAATATAAAAATAGAATTTAAAGAAGAAGAAAATACTAAAAAGGTATTTTTAAATGGTAAAGATGTAACATTAAAAATAAGAAGCAAAGAAGTAAATGAATTTGTTTCACCAGTATCAACAATAAAAATAGTAAGAGAGCATCTAGCAAACTTACAAAGAGAAATGGCAAAAACAATTGATGTTATAATGGAAGGAAGAGATATTGGTACAAATGTATTTCCAAATGCAGATGTAAAAATATATTTAGATGCTACTCCAGAAGAAAGAGCAAGAAGAAGATTTAAACAGAATGAAGAAAATGGAATAAAGATTCCATTTGATGAAATTTTAAAAAATGTAAAAGAAAGAGATTATATAGACAGTCACAGAGAAATAGCACCATTAAAAAAAGCAGATGAAGCAATTTATATAGATTCAACAGGAATGACAATTGAAGAAGAAGCTAACGAAGTAATAAAAATAATAGAAGAAAAGAGAAGATAGATGAAGGAAGAATTTTTAAAATTATTAAGAAGTATTCAAAGAGAAGGAATAGAACAATTAATTGCATTTATAGAAAGTACAGATTTCTTTACGGCTCCAGCAAGTACGAGATTCCATGGAGATCATGCTGGAGGACTGTTAGAACATAGTATGAAAGTATATGAGATTTTGGTTCAAAAAGTAAAGAATGCTTCAATAAAATTAGATGTATCTGAAGACACTTTAAAAATAGTAGCCTTATTACATGATATATGCAAAGTAAACTTTTATAAAATAGATTATAGAAATGCAAAAAATGCATTAGGAGTATGGGAAAAGGTTCCATATTATACAGTAGAAGATACAATACCATATGGACATGGAGAAAAATCTGTAATGATGATAACAGAATATATGAAGTTAACAAGTGAAGAAAAATATGCAATTCGTTGGCATATGGGATTTACAGAACCAAAAGAACAATATGGTACAATAGGACTTGCATATACAAAATACCCATTAGCATTACTAGTATTTGAAGCAGATTTAGAGGCAACATATTTTTTTGATACATAAAAGAAAAAACATCCAATATTTATTGGGTGTTTTTTTCTTTAAAGGTATTGTAAATATGGTGAAAATGATATATAATAGTACATCATGAAAAACGAAAAATAAGTATCTATAAAGGGGAAAAGAGATGTTAGTAGCTAAATCCACAGAACAAGAATTATATAATGATGCAGGAGAAGAAAGAGTACAAAAGGCCAGATTATATGTAAAAACAGGAAGAACTCAACTTGAAAAAATAAATTATAATGATGAAAAGAATTTTGAGATTACAGGAAAAGTAACAGGTCAAGAAGTATATAGAACCCATATTTACATAGAAGATGGAGAAATTGAAGATATAACATGTGAATGTTTAGATTATCAAAATAGATATGCTGCATGCAAACATATTGTTGCTACTATGATGGAATTTGCTAATAATAGCAAATATGAAGAGATGATAAAACATCAAAATAATATAGATGTAAATAAGACTTTGAGAAGTGACTCGAAATATAGGAGTTTTAAGCAAATTGTTAATGAATTTTACACAGAAGAAATGCATGAAATTGAACAGTCAAATAATGCAGAAGAAGAAATAGAGAAGATAAAAATAGAACCTAAATTAATATATGACAAATATACAAATACATTGAGAGTAGAATTTAAAATCGGAAATCAGAGAATGTACAAATTAAAAGATTTAAAAGAATTTTATAATCGTATGTTAACAGGCGAAAAATATAAATATGGAAATAAACTAGAATTTTTTCATAAAAAAGAAAACTTTGCAGATGATGCCCAAGAACTTTTAAATTTTATATTAAAACAATCAGAAATTATAAAATTTGTAAACTCTGATGCTAATTCAAACTATAGATATTACGGAAAAGCCATGAATGAAAGTTATATTTTATTAAATAATAGTGGATTAGATGAATTTTTTAATATTTTAAAATCAAAACAAGTTATATTTCAGAAAGAATATACAGATGAAGAGATAGAATTTATAGACAGTAATCCAGAATTACATTTTGTAATTCAAAAAAGTGGAAAAAATGAATACAAAATTACTATAAGCCCAAAAGTAGACTTGCTTAGAGAGATAGAAATATTGCAGGGAAGAAAAAGTAAATATTTATTACTTGAAAATAAATTATATCATTGTAGTAAAGAGTATGATGAAACAGTACTAAAGCTTATTGAACTGTTAAAAAACAATTTTTTAACAGAATTAGTATTTGGAAAAGAACAATTGCCTGAATTATTTTCTGTAGTTCTTCCTAGAATGAAAAATGGAATTGTGTTTGAAGGAATTGATGAGAATCAGATAGAAAAATATAGACCTAAAAAATTAGGTGTAAAAATGTTTTTGGATTTTGATGAAAATGAACATATTATTGCAGATGCTAGGTTCTGTTATGGTGAAGAAGAATTTAATCCATTACAACCAAAAATAGAAATAAAATATCCAAGAGATGTTGTTGCTGAGAACAAGGTAATTAATATGTTAAGAAAAACAGGATTTATGTATTATGCACAAAAGGAATGTTTTATTCTCCCAGATGATGATAAAATATATAATTTCTTAGCAAATGACATTAATGAATATATGCAAAAATTTGAAGTAATGGTAACAGATAATTTTAAAGCTAGAGAAATAAAACAACCTAAAATAGGGACAATTGGTGTAAAAGTAGAAAACAATTTACTTACAATAGATTTAGAAAATTTAAATATAGATGTAAAAGAATTAGAAGAAATAATGGCCAAATATGAACTAAAAAAGAAATACTATAAACTTAAAGATGGTAGTTTTGTAAATTTAGAGGAAAATTCTGATATTGAGTTTATTGATAAATTGATGACTGGAATGGACATTGATTATAAAGATTTAGAAAAAAGCAATATAAAATTGCCAGTAAATAGAAGTTTATATTTAAATCAATTGCTAAAAACAATTCCAGATACTCAAATAGTGAAGAATTCTGATTACAAGAAAATTATAAACGGTTTGGATAAAGAAAATGGTGAAGATGATATAAAAATACCAGAATCACTAGAAAAAATATTGAGATATTATCAAAAGACAGGATATAAGTGGTTAAAGACATTAGATAATTATAGATTTGGTGGAATTCTTGCAGATGATATGGGGCTTGGTAAAACAGTACAAATGTTATCAATAGTTGCAGGATATATTGACGAGGGAACAGAAAGAAGAGCATCTATTGTAATATGTCCAAGTTCACTTACATTAAATTGGCAAAACGAAGCTGAAAAATTTACTAATGGATTAAAAACTTTAGTTATTAGAGGAAATGCACAAGAAAGAAAAGAGCAAATAGCTAAAATTGGAGAATATGATTTGATTATCACATCATATGATTTGTTAAAACGAGATGTAGAAACATATAAAGAAAATAAATATCAATTTAGATTTGCAATAGCAGATGAAGCACAATATTTAAAAAATAGTAATACGCAAAATGCTAAAGCCGTAAAAGAAATATTGGCAGACACAAGATATGCATTAACTGGAACACCAATAGAAAATTCTTTAGCAGAATTATGGTCAATATTTGATTATATCATGCCAGGATATTTATTTGGATATAAAAAATTCAAAAATGAATATGAAACACCAATAGTAAAAGATAACAGTGAAAAAGCAATGAAAAAATTGAAAATGTTAATAGAACCATTTGTACTAAGAAGAACGAAAAAGCAAGTATTAACAGAGTTGCCTGAAAAAACGATTACAGTTTTAAATAATCAAATGAAAGAAGAACAAGAAAAAATATATTTAAATTATTTAGCACAAGCTAAACAAGAAGTTGCAGAAGCAATAGATGCTAAAGGATTTGAAAGAAGCCATATTCAAGTTTTAGCAGCACTTACAAGATTGCGTCAAATTTGTTGTCATCCAAGTTTATTTATAAAAGATTATAAAGAAGGCAGCAGTAAGTTGGAACAATGTATAGAAATAATTAAAGATGCAACAGAAGCGGGACATAAAATATTATTATTCTCAGGATATACATCAATGTTTGAGTTAATTGAAAAAGAACTAAATGCTAATGATATAACATATTTCAAATTAACAGGTTCAACAAAAGTTGATGAAAGAATAAAATTGGTTGACGAATTTAATGAAAATAAAGATGTGAAAGTATTTTTGATTTCGTTAAAAGCAGGTGGAACAGGACTTAATCTCACAGGAGCAGATATGGTTATTCATTATGATCCTTGGTGGAATGCGTCTGCTGAAAATCAAGCAACAGATAGAGCTTATAGAATTGGACAGAAAAATAATGTGCAAGTATATAAATTAATAACCAAAAATTCTATAGAAGAAAAAATATATGAGCTTCAACAGAAAAAAGCGGAATTAATAGATAATATGTTAGATACAAAAACATCATTTATTAATAAACTATCAAAAGAAGATATTATGAAGTTGTTTGAATAAAATAGGAGAAAGATATGAAAGATTATATAACAATTATAGGAGGTGGCCTTGCAGGATGCGAGGCTGCTTATCAAATTGCCAAAAAAGGAATAAAAGTTGAATTATATGAAATGAAACCGGTTAAATTTACAGAAGCACATAGCAATGAAAATTTAGCGGAAATAGTATGTAGCAATTCTTTTAAATCAAATTTACATACAAATGCATGTGGTTTATTAAAAGAAGAACTAAGATATATGGATTCTTTATTAATAAAAATAGCAGATGAAACCCAGGTGCCTGCTGGGCAAGCATTAGCAGTAGATAGAGAAATGTTTTCTAAAAGAGTTACAGAAGAAATTGAGAAAAATCCATTAATAGAAATAATACATGAAGAAGTAACCAATATTGAAAAAATGGTTGAAGAAGGAATTGTTATTATAGCCACAGGTCCATTGACATCAAAAGGAATGGCAGAAGAAATATCAAAAATAACAGGTGAAGATAAATTGTATTTTTATGATGCAGCAGCACCAATTTTGACAAAGGAAAGTATAGATTTTGATATAGCATTTTTCGGAAATAGATATGATCAAGAAAAGCAAAAAGACGAAACAATAGAAGATTGGAAAAAAAGATTAGAAAATCAAGATGCGAGTTATATAAATTTGCCGATGAATAAAGAAGAATATGAAAACTTTTGGCAAGAACTAGTAAATGCAGAAATAGTAACATTACATGAATTCGAAAAAAGAGAGATATTTGAAGGCTGTATGCCAATAGAAGTAATGGCAAAAAGAGGAATTGATACATTAAGATATGGACCATTAAAGCCTGTTGGATTTGATGATCCAAGAACAGGAAAAAGACCATATGCAATAGTTCAATTAAGACAAGACGATACAGATGGAATTATATATAATATAGTAGGCTTCCAAACAAATTTAAAATATGGAGAACAAAAAAGAGTGTTTAGTATAATTCCAGGACTAGAGAACGCTGAGTTTGTTAAATATGGTGTAATGCACAGAAATACATATATAAATTCAACAAAATTATTAGACAACACATATTGTTTAAAGAAAAATGAAAATGTATTTTTTGCAGGTCAAATAACAGGGGTAGAAGGATATGTAGAATCAATTTCGTCAGGAATGGTATCTGCAATAAATGCATGCCAAAAATACTTTGGAAAAGAAAAAATAATTTTTCCGGAAACAACAATGGTAGGGGCACTTGCAAAATATATTTCAACTGAAAATGATAAATTCCAACCAATGAATGCTAACTTTGGAATTGTACCAGAATTAAATGAAAAAATAAGAGATAAAAAATTAAAATATGGTAAGTTAGCGGATAGGGGAATAGCGGATTTGAAAAAATTATAAACAGACTTTTTTCGATATGAAATAACAAAAAAAGAAAAAAATTTACAAAAATACTTGTAGAAAAAAAACAGTTATGCTAGAATATAAAATGTAGTACAATAGATAAAAATGAAAGGAGTTTATTAAGTAATCAGATTACTTGATAATGTTAGAAAATGAACGGTTTAGAAGAAATACAAAAAACAATTGGGAATTTTGCTGAGAAATCAAAGCAAACAAAACAACAAATAGCACAAATTGAGAAAAAAAGAGCTCATTTAGCTCATGAAAGAAATGAAATGAAAAAGCATAATGCTGCCAGTTGGTCAGTAGAAATTGATGTGCTTGGAAATCAAATAACAGAATTAGGAAATCAAAGCCAAGAATTACAAAATAAACTCGATGCAAAATATATTGAAGTGAAAAAAGTTGTAAATTTAATGGTTGATAACCAAGTTGCAGAAAATATAAGAAAAATAAATAAATTAGATGAAGAAATTCAAGAATTAAAAGATAATATTTCTGAACAAGAGAAAATAAGAGCAAAATACGAAGCACAAAAGCAAGATTTTTATGAGAGATTTGGAAGGATTCCTGAACTTTCAGAAAAGGCTGTAGAAGAAGAAAAAATCCAAGAACAAAGATGTGAACAAGCTAAATGTGAAATAGAATGTGTACAAGAAATAATAGAAGGAATAAAAAAAGAAATTTCTAGCTTCATAAATGTAAAAGAAGATTTCAGAAACAAAAATTGGTCAAACTATATTAATGAAGAAGTAGAAGTTTTACCATTTAGTGTAGAAGAAGCTGAAGTTGAAGAATTTGAACCAATAGAAGAATTAATGGTAGAAAAAGTTGAACCATTAGAAGAATTGGAAATAGAACCATTTATAGAAAATGCAACTAAAGAAAATAAAATAAGAGAGTTTAAGATATTTGGAACACAAGCTGAAGAAAAAGATTTACAAAGAGCATGGAACTTTGAATCATATAGTGAAGAAATTCCTGAAACAGAAGATATATTTAACCTTTCAGAAATCAAACAACCAGCAAGTGTTATAAAAGAAGCAAAAGTTCAACCACAAGTTGAATATGATATAGAAAAAATTGCACAAGCAATAGTAGATGAGATTGTTTCAAAACAAGCTCAAACAGTTCAAAATATTGCTGAACAATCAAAGGAAGAAGAAATAATTACATTTGAAGAAGCAAATTCAACTGAAAATGTAGAACCAGTATTTGAAGGAAGAATCACTCTTACAAATATTATTGTAAAAATAGAAAATGGAGAAGTTGTATATAAAGCCCAAGTTAATAATGGAGATGAAATAAAAGTATATCCAGTAAAATCATTATCTTGGAATGCATTTGCTGAAGATAAAGAAAAAAGAAAAGAAATAAAAGAGGAATTGGTTAATTATTCTATTGCAAAATATAAAATATTTGATAAAAAAGTAATCAGCAGAATAGATCCAACAATATGTGATGTGTTGGCACAATTTGCTGCAAAATATGATTATGAAGAAGCACAATTAATATATGATTATGCAATGTCTTATTCAAATAATGTAGAAGCTGAATGGGATAATATTCCTTCAATTACATATAATTTTTCTTATTTTGAAAATGCTAATTTATCAAAGAAAGATAAAAAAGTTATTGAAAGAATTTGCAAAAATGCAAGAAAAAATATGAATATTGATGTTATTGGTAATGGAATTAGATTATCAAAAATCAAGTATTTATTTAAAAAATTATTTGCAACAAATAAGGCAGAAGAATTACCAGAAGTAAAATATTAATAAAATCAAATAAAAAATATTGACATAATGAGTAAAAGATGATAAAATATAAACCGCGAAGAAATTAGCTATAAACTAGCTGTTCCGTAGCGGTTTTTATTTGTCGAAAAAAGCAAATAAATAATAAAAAGGAAAGAGGTGAAATTTAAGTGCCAACAATTAATCAATTAGTAAGAAAAGGAAGACAAACTTCAAAGGCAAAATCTACAGCACCAGCATTACAACATGGCTGGAACTCAAAAAACAAAACATTAACAAATAACAGAGCTCCACAAAAGAGAGGTGTATGTACAGTTGTTAAAACAGTAACACCTAAAAAGCCAAACTCAGCTTTAAGAAAGGTTGCCAGAGTTAGACTTTCAAATGGTTATGAAGTAACATCTTATATCCCAGGTA
>USMB01000038.1 GCA_900555615.1 uncultured Clostridium sp.
TTAAGACATTTTCCTAAATGATTTATTAAGACATTATCATAAATGAATCATATATTTAACTATTTTTTGCAATAATTTATTGACTTGTATATTTTTTTATATTAAAATATTCTTGAGAAAGGATATACATTATGGAAAAAGAGAATAGAGAATTAGATGATTTCGTTCATTACAGACATGTTGCCAAAAGTGGTGAAAGCTACTTTTTAACAATTGTAGATGATAATGGATTACGATCAATAAATCTTTCAACATTCGGAAAAACACAAATGACATTCGGTAGCGCAAATTCTAATGATATTGTATTAGCATCAAATGCTGTTGACGATAATCAAGGAGTAATAGAAATAAATGAATATGGCGTTTTAGTAACAAATGATAGTTTACAAGTTCCTATGTTAGGTAATGGAAATAAAGCTTTTACAAGCCTTTATTTATCTGAAGGTAGCTTTATAAAAATATTAGATTCTGACTCAAACATTGGAATTGTAATGATAATGTCTATTAATACAAACTTAGATGAATGGAAACCTTATCCACTATCTAATGGAAACATTTCAATAGGTAGTAGTGGTTCTTGTGATATTGTATTATCTCCAGCAGGTATTGCAAAACATCACGCAACTATTCATAAAACATCAACTAAAACATCTATTTTTGATGAATTTAGTTTGAACGGTGTATATGTTAATGGTCTAAAAATTCCTCAATCACAAGAAGTATTTCTAAACAACTTAGATGTTATTTTTATTGGAAATACAAAGATGATTTTGATTGGAAATACACTATTTTATCAAATCTTCGAAAGAGGTATCAGATTAGATGCTATTGATATTGTAAAAAGGGTTAGAATAAAATTCAAAGTCCGTGAAATATCTTCTCATGTAAGTATGAGTATAAATCCATCTGAATTTGTTGCATTTGTTGGTGGCTCTGGAGCTGGAAAATCCACTTTTATGAAATGTATCAGTGGTGTTGATCGTCCAACATCTGGTACTGTTTTAATGAATGGTGAAAATTTATATGAAAATTATGAAAATTTAAAATATAATATTGGATATGTTCCTCAAGATGATATTGTATTTTCTAATTTAACTTTGCATGATATGTTACAATATGCTGCAAAATTAAGAATGCCTGATAATACTTCAAAAAAGGAACGTAACCAAAGAATAAAAGAAGTTTTAGATATAGTTAGTTTAACTGATTTTGAAAACTCATTTATTAGGCAACTAAGTGGTGGTCAAAGAAAAAGAGCTAGTATTGCTGTAGAATTATTGGCAGATCCAAATTTATTTTTCTTAGATGAACCTACTAGCGGTCTAGATCCTGGAACTGAAAGAAGTATAATGCAAACATTGAGAAAAATGTCTCAAATGGGTAAAACAATCATACTTGTTACACATAATACACTTAATTTACATCTATGTGATAAAGTTGCATTTTTTGGAGAAGGTGGTCATTTATGTTTTTATGGTTCACCACAAGAAGCATTGAATTTCTTTGGAGTTACAGACTTTGTTGATATATATACCAAAATAATTGAAAACCAAGAATACTGGTATAACAAATTTCAAGACGAAAGAGAACCAGTCGTACCAAAAATAGCCAAAAATGGAAAAAGTAATAATATTGCTAATAAAAAGAAGTCATTTTTTAAACAATTAATAATTTTAATAATGAGATATATAAAACTTATTTCAAATGATATTCAGCAATTAGTTATACTATTTGCTCAAGCCCCAGTAGTTGCAGTACTGCTATCAATGGTTACAACAGATAATTTGTATAAAAATTACGATGACACAAAAGCAATTCTGTTTTCTTTAGGCTGTTCCGCTATTTGGCTTGGATTACTAAACTCAGTACAAGAAATTTGTAAGGAAAAAGTTATCCTGCAAAAGGAACATATGGCAGATTTAAAATTGTCGGCATATCTATTATCTAAATTTATAGTACAAGGAATATTAGCATTCATCCAATCACTTCTTTTGGTAGCATTATTCCAAAAATTAGTTGGAGCTTCAGAATATAATATATTAATAGATTCATTCTGGGATGTGCAAATTATATGTTTCTTATCAATATTATCATCTGCAACAACTGGATTGTTCATATCTTCGTTTGTAAAAGATGCTAATATTGCAATGACACTTTTACCAATGGTTCTTGTACCACATTTACTATTTTCAGGAATGCTTTTCAAACTTGAAGGATTTTCTGATTTCATATCTAACTTCGTTTTATGTAGATGGACTGTTGAGGGACTTGGTACAACAGCAAATTTAAATGAATTAACACATATGGTACAAACTATAAATCCATTAATAAAAGTAGACCCTGAAGATTACTTTACTTTTACAGTAGGACATATGCAACATGTTATATTAATAATATTATTAATGACATTTGTCTTACTAATTTTAAGTTATCTTGTTTTAAGAAAAAATGTTAATAAAAATATGTAAAAAAATAAAAGCTTGAAATTCAAGCTTTTATTTTATTTCTTTTAATTCTCTATATTTTATCACAAATACTATTATACTAATTCCTGCAATTACAACTAAAATTTTGATTATATTTTGTGCTCCTGCATACGGAATTTTTTCTCCTGATGTAGTTGGATCAATTGTAGGATTACTTTGATCTACTTTATTTACATTATTATTTGAGTCATTGTTTGCACCATCATTTGTGCCATTATTTTTATTATCATCTTTCTTTCCATCATCTTCAGATGTTCCTACTTTTGCATCTACCCATTCTTTAATAACTGATATTTCTTCTCTCATATCATCTATATTATCATCATCCAGATTATTTACTTGTGAATTTAATTCTATGTCCAAAACACTTAATATTAATGGATTTATTCCGTCAATATTCTCAAAATTACTAATATCTTCTCTTAATTTTTCTTTTAGTGCATCATCAACTTTTGTTGCTGTATATAAATCATTATATGTAACATCTACTACTTTTTTTAATTGATTTAAATCTCCTAAATCTTCTTCATATTCGTCAAGTAATTCTTTTAATTCATCTGCTTCTGTTTTTCCATAAACAATTGGTGCTCTAAAGCTAGCAAAAATTAATATACTAATTAACAATATTCCTAATATTTTTTCTTTAAAATTTCTCATGTTTATTCATCTCCAATATCTTTAGTTAATACACTCCTATAATAAGTATACCACACTAATTTTTTAAAAGTCAATATAATTGTAAGAAAAAACCAACCTTAAGATAAGGTTGATTTTTTCATTAATTTATTATTATTTTTTAATTATGTTCTTTATTAATTTTAATGCTTTTAATAATTGTGTAATTGCTGATGACTTTTGTACTTCTTCTTGTTTGTAATCTGATTCTTTATTTACTGTTTTTCCTTCAGATATTTCTTCTGCTTTACTAATAAAGTTTTCTACATGTCCTTTATAAACATTGTATTGTAAACCTAATACTACAAATGCGTGTTGTTGTCCTTCTGCACTATATCTTTGTACATATGGTATTTTTGAATTTGCCATTGCAGTATTATAAATTTCTGTACTATTTTCATATGGTACTATTGTATCTTTTGTACCATGTACAATTAATATTGGTAATTCACATTTATTTAAACTATCTAATGCATTTTGGTGTTGGTCAAAGTTTTCATCTGTTAAACCTACATCAATTACGTTAATTAATAATTTTTTAATTACTTCATCAGATAAGTTTGAGCTTGATAAGCTTGATAAATTGTCTTTTTTAGATATACCTAATATTTTAGCTACTAATTCATTACTTGAAGAATCTGATGATGAACTTGAGCTTAACATTCCTTTTATGATTCCTGTTAATGAAGTATATCCACAGTCTTCAACAAGTCCTATAACATGTTGGTCTTTCATTGTTTTTCCATTAATTTCTAATCCTGAAGCAAATACTGTTGTTGCTCCACCTAATGATACACCATGTACAATTATCTTTTGACATTTATCTCCGTATGTATTATTTAAGTATGTTAACCAATCCCATACATCAAGACTTTCTACATATCCCATAGCAACACTTCCGCCGCTACTTCCATATCCTCTTGAATCTGGTGCTAATACGTTATATCCTCGGTCTAAGTACATTTGTCCTAAAGAATCTGCTATTGCTTGACCATTCATTTGAGAACCTTGTACTAAATAAACCCATTTATTTGATGTTGGGTTACCACTTTTATCTGTACCAGCATAATATATTTTACCAACTAAATTTACTTTATATTTTTCTCCACATATCTCTCCAGCTGTTGTAGCAGTCATATTATCGATTGTTACATCTGGTGTTAAACTCTCTATTGCATTACTTGTATTTCCTAACAATTTCTTTAATGTACTTGTTATTGTTCCTAACAAGTCACTTGTTGATGTTGCATTGGAGTTTATTGTTGTATTAATAATTTGATTTGAGATTTTTGGAATTGCAGATGAACTACTATATTTGTTTCTTAGTTCAGTTGCTTTGTCAATAATTTGAATTTTCATCTCACTTACTGACATATTCTTATTCAATCCATTTGTAAACTTTGTCATTTCATTTAAATATTCTTTATATTTATTTACAGATTGATATCTTTGTGTCGCCATTTCTAGCATTGATCCAAAATTAAATCCTCTCGAATTTGATTTTGATGAACCGTAGTTATAAAATGATGCTGCATTAGCTACAGTTGGCATTGCAACTATTGCTGCTATTAATGTTAATACTACGATTAAATTAACAATTTTAAAAGATTTCTTCATATAATCCCCTCCTAAAAAATAGTCTTTAGACTTTCGAGCAAGATTACTTCTTATGTATGCTCATTTGTATTAGGTCACAAAACTTGCCCTCTATAATTAATTTTACCACTATTTAAAATTATTGTCAATTTTTTTGTAAAAAAATGCCGAATTCAAAATTGTTATCTAACAATTTGAATCCAGCACTTTCTGCATATCTAAAAACTATTGATTTTCAATAGCTCTATTTGCAATTTCTATAGCTTTTGAAACTATATTTCCACATGTCTTAGAAGATACGTTTTCCCAACTTCCTCCATCTTTTTTTACTTGATCATAAACACCTAATTCTTTTGCTATTTCTGTTCGTAAGTTTTCAGATATTAATTTGTTGTTCTTAGACATAATAAAGTCTCCTTTCCAAATTTATCTGTTTACGGACCGTTTTTTGAAAAAGCTTATTTACTTTTTCGTTATTATTATTTGCATTATTTTATTTTTTATGTTTGAAATTTTTTCTATTCAGTTAATGTTCCATTAGGAGTATTTGTAATAATTAAAATATCTTCTTCCTCTCCATTTTCAGCATTAATATATGCAATAAAATCTATATCATCTGCTTTTCCTTTAAATTCGTAGCAAAACTTCTCCGTCTTCCATTCTGTAGGAATTATAGCTAATCCTTCACTTGTAATTTCTACTTTTGAACTTAATTTTTTTCTTGCATCATCTATTGAAATTCTATTTGTAGGAATAATTCTAGTATAATGACAATTTAAATATCCAGTAGTTTCTAATCCTATAACTTCACCATCATCTAAAGCTATTTTTACTTTAATTAAATCTGGGTAAATTATCACATCATCTTGTTGATATGCATAATTTACAGTTATAAATCCATTTTCTTTTAAATAATATGTTTCTTTCATATTATTAAATCCTTTATTTGCAAGGTATTCTTTTCCTTTTTGTACAGCATCTTGTTCACTTATTTTTTCCTCATTTACATCTCTGTTATAATTTAAAAATACAACATGACCACCTTTTTTAGAAATAGATATTCCTATTGTTTTATCTTCATTTGTCGTCATTTCAAATCTATATACAGGAATATCACCATTTTCTACATATCCATTATTTTTAGTTTCTTTGATTTTATCTTTTCCTATAAAATTTTCAGCAATTTGTTTTGCAGATTCTTCATCTATTTCATCTCCAGTTAATCCTTTTTTCTCTGAACTTGTTATATGTTCAGAAAATGCACCATCATAGATTAAACCAGTATATTCATGAAAATTTTCTTCTACAACATCAAATGTGCTTACTTCTGATATTTGTGAGCTTGTGGCTTCACTTGTCAAATCAGACCATTTTAAAGTTCCATTATTTAGTTCTTCCGCCATTTCATTTAATGTATTTGATAAATCAACACTATAATTATGCAATTCTTTTATTTTTTCAATATCTTCATCGGTAAGTCCTGTACCCTCAATATTTTTTCTAGATAATGCATAACTATATTCACTTACTTGGTTCAAAAATTTTTCTGTATTTTCTAATTCTTGGCTCTCTATTGGCAACATTCCTAAATATGCTTGTGCCATATTAGCTTCTCTCCACACATGTGTTAACATTTCAGCTCCATGCTCTGCAGATTTTGAAATCATTGCTTTTGCCAAATATGTTTTTACATTTTGAACATACTCCGTAACTTGATAAAATGCCATATTATAATCATTTTCTTTTGTTGTAGCATATGCAGTTTTTTGATTAAATAAATTAAAGCCTAATATAATTGCTAAAATTACTGCAATTACTGTTAAAAAAATCCAAATTTTACTTTTTTGCATTTTGACCTCCTTTTCTTAATATTTTGGTTTTTTTTGCAAAAAATATACAATTTATTTTAACTTTATGATAGAATGAAATAAAAAATATTTTAAGGGGATTTTAATATGAGAAAAGTAATGATTTTTTATGCTTCATATGGGGGTGGACATTTATCTGCAGCACGCTCTATAAAAGAATGTATTGAAACAAATTATCCTGATGTTGATGTTGCTCTTGTTGATTGCATGGAATATGTAAATAAAGCTGTAAATAGCGTAACTAAAATGGCTTATACAGAAATGGCAAAAAAAGCTCCAAAAACATGGGGAAAATTATATTGGAACTCTCAAAAAGGCCCAATAGCTCAAATAAGTACAGTTTCTAATATGATACTTTCACAAAAACTATGTAAATTATTAAAATCATTTAAACCAGAAATTATAATTTCTACACATCCTTTTGGTTCACAAATGTGTGCATATTTAAAAAAACAAGGAAAATTAACTGCAAAGCTTGCAACTGTAATGACAGATTATGCGCCACATGACCAATGGCTTGTTTTTAATAAATATGTAGATTACTTTTTCGTTTCTCATGAAGGAATGAAGAAAAAATTACATGAAAAAAATATCCCTAACGAAAAAATCTTTGCAACAGGAATACCTCTTTCTAATAAATTCTTATTAAAATATGACAAAGCACAAATACTAAAAAACTTTCGGATTATCACCTGATAGAAAAACTGTTCTTTTCTTCGGAGGCGGAGAATTCGGACTAGGCAAAAAGCAAACATTTAATATTTTCAAATCATTTGTCAAATCATATGAAAAAATACAAGTTGTTGCTATTGCTGGAAAAAATCAAAAAATGAAAGAAGATTTTCAAAATTTAGTTAATGAATTAAATAAAAATGAATTTGTAAAAATTCTAGAATATACAGATAAAGTTCCTCAACTTATGAGTATTTCAGATTTAGTTGTTACTAAACCTGGTGGTCTAACTACTACGGAAAGCTTGGCTTCTGGTTTGCCAATAGTAATAATAAATCCTATTCCAGGTCAAGAAGAAGAAAATGCTGCATATCTTGAAAAAAATAAAGTTGCAATTTGGATAAAAAAAGGCGATAATGTTGAACAAATCTTAGATGATTTATTCTCAAACCCAGATAAGATTCAAGAAATGAAAGTCAGAGCTAGAATTATTGCCAAGAAAAATTCTACTAAAGATATTTGTAAAATTCTTTTGCAATGCGAAAATAGGGTCGGTCCTTTTTTTAGCATTCCTTCGTAGATGCTAGCAATGCTAAATTATCTCCAAGAGCTGTTACAAAAGCAGCTAGAATAGCTAAATCATCTGCATCAAATTGTTCACTTATAACAACTGCTAAAGATGCAGCTAATCCAACCAAATTATAACCAGAGCAATTATTACAATTAGATTTTGAATCCATAAAAGCCACCTCATTATATGATATGAGGTGGCTTATTTTTTTGTGATTATATTTTATAACTCTCTTCTTCCTTCCAAAGCTTTTGTTAAAGTAATCTCATCTGTATATTCCAAATCTCCACCAACAGGAATTCCATGAGCTATTCTTGTAACTTTGATTCCTAATGGCTTTATTAGTTTTGATAAATACATTGCTGTTGCTTCCCCCTCTACCCTAGGGTTTGTTGCAAGTATTACTTCTTTTACAGTTCCATCCATAAGACGTGCTAATAATTCTTTTATTTTTATATCATCTGGTCCAATTCCATTCATTGGAGATATAGAACCATGTAAAACATGATAAACTCCTTTAAATTCATGAGTTTTCTCCATTGCAATAATATCTCTAACATCTTCCACTACGCAAATAACTGATGGATCCCTTTTTGGATTTCCGCAAATTGGACATGGATCTGTATCTGAAATATTATAACATTTACTACAATATTTTAAATTCTTTTTTGCATTTATAATAGAAGAAACAAACTCATTGGTTTCTTCTTCTGATGCGTTTAACATATAAAATGCTAATCTTGCAGCTGTCTTATTTCCTATACTTGGTAATTTTTCAAAGCTCTGTATAAGTTTTTCTATTGATGGTGAATACATTGACATATGTTTTCTCCTTGTAACTACATTAATCCTGGGATATTATATTTTCCCATAGAAGCTGCTTGAGCATCATCTACTTGTTTAAATGCTTGATTTAAACATGTTACAATTAAATCTTGTAACATTTCAACATCATCTGGATCTACAACATCTTTTTGTAAAGTTAAGCTTAATATCTCTTTTTGTCCATTTACTTTTGCTGTTACTGCTCCTCCACCTGCTGATGCTTCAAATTCTTTTGCTGCAAGCTCTGTTTGTGATTTTTCTAAATCTGCTTGCATCTTTTTTGCTTCTTTCATTAAATTGTTGATGTTCATTCCACCAAATCCTCCCATTCCTGGGAATCCTCCTCTTTTTGACATTTCCTATTCCTCCTTAATTATTCTATTACGCCAAATGGTATATCAAATTCATTCGCAAAATTTGATAATTCTTGTTCTTCTGTCATTTCGCCTTCGCTCTGTGGCTTTGTATCTATATATTTTATTTGCATTGTTTTTCCACATGCAATTGAAACTTGTTTTACTATTTCTGCTTTATTCTCTGGATTTTCTAATACTGTTTTTCCAAATGGTGTTAATCCCTTAGGAAATTCTATTCCAACAGTCATATCATTTACTTCAATAGCGTCTGTATTTAACAAATTCGTATATAACATTATTTTTCCATTAGCTTTAAAATTATTTACAACATCTTTCCAATATTGTGCAGGCTTTTTATCTTTTCCTATTCCTGCAATTGCACTTATTGCATTACTTTTAGGTGCCGTTGTATTTGTTGTTCTTTTAATTGTTTGAGATTGTACTCTTACTCCACCACCAGATCTTAAATAATTTTCTATTTTATCTAATCTAGCATATACATCTGAATTATCTGAATCTCCACCGTTTCCTGTTGGAGAAGCTGATGAAATTTCTTTATCACATAATCTTATAATTCCTGCTTGGAATATAATCAATCTCTGTGTAGAACTTTTCATATCATTTTCAAGTTTTGATAATTCACTTATTAGCCTTATAGCCCTATCTTTTGAGACTTTTTCAGCTAATGTTTTTAAATTTGCAAAATCATTTTCATTATATATTGTTAATTTTTGACCTGTTTTTACCATCAAAATATCTTTTACATATTTTATAATTTCCCAAAGTAAATTATTTAAGTCTTTTCCTTCATCTAAGACTTTGGTAATTGATTCCATTGCTTCATCTATATTATATTCAATAATTGCTTCTGTAATGCTATGAATATAAGTAATCTTAGGAATTCCGACTAATTCTTTTATCTTATCTTCATCAATATTATTTTCACCATCTTGTACACATCTCTCTAAAATAGATAATGCATCTCTCATTGCTCCTTCTGATAGTGAAGCTATAATATTTAATGCTTGTGGTGTTATACTTATATTACTCTCTTTGCAAACAATTTCTAATCTTTTTATAATATCTTCATTTGAAATTCTTTTGAAATCAAATCTTTGACATCTTGAAAGTATTGTTGCTGGCAATTTTTGCGGTTCTGTTGTTGCCAAAATAAATTTTACATGTTCTGGTGGCTCTTCCAATGTTTTTAACAAAGCATTAAAAGCTCCTTGAGATAACATATGTACCTCATCTATAATATATACTCTATATTTTGCTTTTGTTGGTAAAAAATTTACTTCTTCCCTAATAGAACGAATATCTTCTACACTATTATTAGATGCCGCATCCATTTCTACAATATCTGTTAATGAGCCATTTAACGCAGCTTTGCATATTTCACATTCATTACATGGTTCTCCATCCTTAGGATTTAAGCAATTTATCGCACGTGCTAAAACTTTAGCTGATGTAGTTTTTCCAGTTCCTCTTCCCCCATTAAATAAATACGCATGTCCTACCCTATTAGCCATTATTTGATTTCTTAGCGTTCTTGTTATATGTTCCTGACCAACCATTTCTGCAAATGTTTGTGGTCTAAATTTTCTATAAAGCGCTGTGTACCCCATAATTTCACATCCTTCATAAAGAAAATGGTGTGATTGTCAATCTCTCTATGGAAAACAACGCCCACATAAAAGTATCTACTTATTGCTGCTTCCTTCCGGACCTGACAAGGTTCATAGGCTTCTATTGAGTTTGTTTTCCATACAGAGGTCAACCCTCATACCATTCATTATTATATACTGTAATTATTAAATTTGCAAGTATTTTTTATTAATTTTAATTCCATTTAATTTTCCATTCTCTTGAAAATTATTCCTTTTAAATCTGTTATATCAATTCCAACAGTTCCTTTTTCTATTATATCCCCTTGTGGCACATCAATATTAACCTGTGCTTGATATTTTTTCTTGCTCTTTAAATTTATAATAATATCAAAGGTTATCTTAGTTTGCAAATCTTCTTGTTTTATATTTGTCAATTTCAATAACTGGCTATAATTTATTTGTTCTTCATTATTTGAAATATATGTTGCCAAATTATTTATAGCATACCTAAATGCAACAATTCCTCCTTGATTTGAAATTTTTTCCTCTTTTATATTTGATTCTAATTCACCATTATATGTAATTTCTGTAATTTCATTTTCCTGTGAATTTGTAAACATTCTTTTTTCTTCTGTTACAGGTTTATATAGTTTCGTTTCTCCTAGTTTTTTTTCTTTATTTATATCAATATTTTTTATTTCTACACTATCTATTATTTCAGTTTTTCCATACCCAGAATTTTTTTCAATATAAATATATATATCATTATTTTGATTTACATTAAAATTCCACTTTTCACTTGCGTTATCTTTTTCAGTTCCTTCTACACTTTCTACTAAAGAGATTTTAGTAATTTTAAATGGCATATTTGCCTCTCCCTCTACTTGATATCTCAAAATAAATATACCACCAACACATAATATTGCAAAAATAATAACAATTACCATTACAATGTGAAAAATTTTCTTATTTATATTTCTATACATTTTTTCCTCCGTTACTTTTTAATTTTCTCAACTCTTTAAAAAATTGTTTTAATAAGCTTTCACAATCTTCTTTTAATATTCCTTTTTCAACTTCTGGTTTGTGATTAAATTTATAATCCTCAAATAAATTAAGAACAGAACCAACTGCACCAGTTTTTTCGTCCATAGCACCAATATAAACTTTTTTTATTCTTGAATGAATAATTGCTCCCGCACACATTGTACATGGTTCTAATGTTACATACATTTCACAATCAATTAATCTCCATGATTTTAATTTTTTACTTGCTTTTTGTATTGCTAATATTTCTGCATGTTTTGTTGTGTCTGTTTTACTTTCTTTTTGATTATATGCTCTTGCTATTATTTTTCCGTCTTTTACAATTATAGCTCCAACTGGTACTTCTAATTTTTTATAGGCTTTTTCCGCTTCTTTTAATGCTTCTTTCATGAAGTACTCTTTTGTTTTTTCCATTTAATCACTCTCTTTTCGTTTATATTATATGTTTTTTTCTTTTTTTTATCAAGTGTTTTTATTAGATTATTTATATAATGCATTTTCTTCTCCTTCAATTGCTTTTTCCAAAAAAATGATGTGTAAATAAATACACACCACTCTTCTAATTTATTTAATTCTTATTTCGAGCTCCTTTTAGTGCATCGCTACACAGGACTCAGAGCTACCTTTAATAAAGTGCTACTCTGCACCCAATGTCGTATGTGGCATTGGCCATAGAGCTGACGCCGCGGCTAGAAGCCGGATAACTACTGCCCGTAAAGTCGTAATAACCTCCTCGAAAGGCAGAAGGACCGTAGATGCTAGAAGTATATTCGAGCGTCCATTCATATACATTTCCTGCTAAATCATATATTCCCATTTTGCTAAAACTATCGCTTGCTCCTGTTGATAATAAGATAATTTCACTAGCAGTTTTTGTTTTTTCTGTTGCTGTTGCCCAAGGTTGTAAAGAAGAATTTTTGTATTCTGCATATTTTAAATTTTCATTTGTTATATTCCATGCATTATTGTAGTAATTTCCCCAACTTGTACTATTTGTTTTTAAATCTGCTTGCGCTGTTCCTTTTTTCTCTAAATATTTTAATGTTAAATCCCATTGTACTCCAAACATTAAACTTGTTGTTTTATCTCCATGTTCCATATTACTTGCTAATGTTTGTGCTTGACTACATGTTACATAAGTATATGGGTATGCATTTTGTTTTATTACTGGTGTTTCTGTTAGTGTTGTATTTGATGTTCTTGGTGCATCTTCTATTCCAGTTTCGTATTTTCCAATGTAAAATCCACCGTTTTGGTATACACTTTTTAACATCTTTTGTTTTAATTCTGTGTATTGTTCACTTGTTAATCCTGTTGTTGCATTTGAATAATATGTGTCTGTATATTGAATTTTTTTCCTCTACACATCTTTATACAAAAAATTCTATATAGTAAACTTTTACATTTACTATATAGAATTTTTTTATATTTAAATTGCTATAACTATTCTATACTTAAAATTCCTGTTAATTCTGCTAAACTTATCGTAGCATAGCACCCCATATCCATACTTATAAATACAATTTTATTATTTTTTATGAATCCATAAATTATCAATGTATCCCCCATATATGAATATTCATATCTAACATTATTATAAGTAAAACTTTTAAATTCCATATCTAAATATCCATATTCCTTACCATTTATGTTCCATCTTCTACCTTTTGGATTATTTGGAGTTTCATTGTCTACTGCTATAATTATATCTCCCAAAACAGAACTTTTTTCAATAAATTTCACATTATCTAACAAAATATCTTCTTTCACTTTTAATGATTTAGCAAGTTTAAAACTCACATTATTTATTATCTCTGTAGTATAATTAACATCTATGTTATCATAAGTATCTGATAATAATTTTATTTTATTTTCTATATTACTTTTAGGAGAATATATTATTTCCCTCCACAAAAATAGTAATACTACAAAAATTATTACTATAAATCCTGCAATTTCTAGTACAACATTTTTATTATTTTTATTATCCTCATAAGAATTTACCATTCTATTATAGTATTGATAAAAATATGGAATAATAGAAATTGCAAATATTAACATACGTATATAATATATATATCCTCCAAAAGGACTAATGTAATTAAATACAAATATGCAACCTAATATGCAGCCAAAAGCAACTAATATACTTGTACATATATATGCTTTTTTTATAAAATTTTCTAAAATTATTATTTTTCTAAAAAATATTATTATTAAAAAAAATAGGAGTACCAACAAATATATCACAATCACAAGATTAATAAGTTCATATATTGCATTTTCTATTCCATATTTAAAAAGCAGTGAATCTATTGATATCCTTGTAACTTCGCAAAAAATATTTATTATAATTGTTATTATTAAAATAATACTTGAGAATTTCATAAAATCTTTGCCAGACTTTATTTTAATTAATGCACTTATAAAATAAATCATTGTTCCTATTATAAATAAATTACTAGGTATAGCATAAATAATACTATTATTAACTTGATAAACTAACATAATTATTGAAACAACACACATTACTAATCCTAAAGTTATAGATTTTTTTAAATCTTCAAAATCTTTCATAGTATATTACTCCTATCTCTATAAATGAATATATTATCTCTTAATATCTCCATTTATCTTAATT
>USMB01000039.1 GCA_900555615.1 uncultured Clostridium sp.
AGAAAAAATATTTTCCAATTCACTATTTTTTTTAGCTACTTTTTCAGCAGCCTCTTTATAAGCTTCTATTTTTTTATTTATTATCGTTATCTTTGATTATTTCTTTAACAGCACCTAAACTACTTAATGCACTAGTTGCTTCAAAAGGAATGAATACTTTATTAGCGTCACCTTTTGCAATTTCTTCAAGTGCTTCAAGTGATTTGATTTGTACAAGTTTTTCATCTGGGTCAGCAGCTTTAATAGCATCATAAACCATAGTGATTTCTTTTGCTTTTGCTTCTGCAACAGATTTTATAGCTTGTGCTTCACCAGCAGCTCTACGAATTCTTGCTTCTCTATCAGCTTCGGCTTCAAGAATAGCTGCTTGTTTTTTACCTTCTGCAATAGTAACTGCAGATTGTTTTTGAGCTTCAGCTTCAAGAATTAAAGCTCTTTTATTTCTTTCTGCATTCATTTGTTTTTCCATTGCATCTCTAATATCAGCTGGTGGAGTGATATCTTTTATTTCAACTCTATCAATTTTACAACCCCATCTGTCTGTTGCATCATCAAGTATTGTTCTTAATTGAGAATTTATACCATCTCTTGAACTAAATGTTTCATCTAAATCCATTTTACCAACAATATCACGTATTGTAGTGATTGCAAGGTATTCAATACCTTTCTTTAAACTTTGAATTTCATAAACAGCTTTTGCTGGATCTGTGATTTGATAAAATACAACAGTATCTATTGTAATTGTAACATTATCTTTAGTAATAACTCCTTGAGGTGGAACATCCATTGTTTGTTGCTTTAAACTAACAACACTTCTAACATGATCGAAAAATGGTATTATAATTGTAAGCCCGGCATCTGCGACTTTGTGAAATTTACCTAATCTTTCAATAATGTATACCTCAGATTGTCTAACGACTTTGATTGATTTAACTGCTATAATAACTATTATAATAAGTAATGCAATTAAAAAGTACATAAAATCCTCCTTCTAGCAAGTTAACTTGCTCTATAAAAATTAATTTAAATAACTATATATTTGAAAGTTTTCTTAAGGGCTTTACAAAAGCCTTAACTCCTTCAATACTTTCGACTTCAACTTCTGTACCTTTTTGAATATTAATTTGTTCTTTTGTTTTTGCAGACCAAATTTCGCCTTCGATTTTAATTTGACCAGTACCTTTTGCCCAATCAATATCTTCAATTACAATTCCTTTTTTTTCAACAAGTGAATATACATTAGTAGGAATAGTATCTTTTTTTGCAATTTTATTTACTAATGGTCTTGTTGCTAATATAAGCAATCCTGACGATATAACAAATACTGATGCCTGAAAAATTACATTATCTATAAAGAAACTAATTACCATTGCAATTAATGCTGCAACTCCAAGCCAAAAAACAAAGAATCCAACAGTAAAAATTTCAATAATAAAAAATATTCCAGATGCAATTAACCATATTTGCCACATAATAACCTCCAATCGAGCATATTGCTCAAGCAAATTGTGGAAAAAAACACCACAACTATATTATACTACATATTTGAGAAAAAACAAAGAGATTTAGTAAAAAAACTTGTAAATCTAGGAAAAAAATGATAAGATTAACCTGATTATTATAATAAAAAGGATACTCACTATAAAATTTTGAGAGATAGGAGTAAAAGAATGATATTAGAAGAAATTCAAAAAATTGTTTCTAAAGATAAAATTTTTACAAATGAACCAATGAGTAAGCATACTTCATTTAAAATTGGTGGACCTGCTGAAATTTTCGTTAAAATAAATAATGTAGAAGAATTAAAATTAATAATAAAAATTTCAAAGCAAGCAGAAGTTCCAATAACAGTAGTTGGAAATGGAAGTAATTTATTAGTATCTGATGATGGAATAAGAGGAATAGTACTAAAAATAGAATTTGATAAAATAGAAATAGAAGAAAGTGGAAAATTAAAAATTGGTAGTGGAGTAAAACTTGCATTTTTGGCACAAAAATGTTTGAAAGAAAAATTAGAAGGATTTGAATTTGCTTCAGGAATTCCAGGAACAATAGGTGGAGCTATTAGAATGAACGCTGGTGCTCATGGAAGTGAAATGAAAGATATTGTAAAAAAAATTACATGTATGACAAGAGATGGAAAGATTCAAGTTATTTCAAATGAAGAAGCAAAGTTTGAATATAGAAATAGTATATTTTCGCAAAATGATTACATTATTTTAGAGGCAGAAATACAACTGAGAAAAGGAAATCCTGAAGAAATAAGAAGCAAAATGGATGAATATGCAACATATAGAAAAGAAAAACAACCAATTGAATATCCGAGTGCAGGTAGTACATTTAAAAGAGGTAATGATTTTATAACAGCAAAATTAATAGATGAATGTGGACTAAAAGGATATCAAATTGGAGGAGCACAAGTCTCTGAGAAACATGCAGGATTTATTATTAATAAAGGAAACGCAACAGCTGAAGATGTAAAACAATTAATGAAATATGTGGAAGAACAAGTATATAATAAATTTGGAAAGAAAATAGAACCAGAAATAGAAATAATATAATTGTGAAAGGATGATAGAAATGAAAGGACTATGGCATTGGCTAAAATCAAGTTCAAAAATGAAGAGGTGGATATTTTTAGTTTTAGTAGGAATTGTAATGACCTGTTATGGAATAGCAAAGATTTTAGTACAAAAGGAAATGGAATTTGCAGAAGCTGGAAAAGTTATTGCAGTATTTGTTGTGGGATTTACTTGCATAGTACTAGGTTTAGTATTTTTAAATAAAAGAAATATGGAATTATTTATAGAAGCAACAGATGATAGAATGAAAAACAAAAAGAATGTAAATGTAAAGTCATTGATATTTGATAGAAAAATATATGACCAAGGACCTAAAATAGTAGCTATAGGTGGAGGGGCAGGTTTAAATACAGTATTAACAGGAATGAAAAGATATACAGATAATATTACTGCAATTGTTGCTGTTTCAGAATATGGAAAAATACCTAATAATTCAAGAAGAGCCTTAGGAACGACTTTGCCATTTGAAGAGGTTAAAGATAGTATAGTTGCTTTATCAGCAGATAAACAAGGTGAACTAGACAAAATATTAAATCACGAAATGACAAATGAAAGATTAAGAGGATTAAAATTTTCTGATATTTATTTTACTGCAATGAAAGAAATTTATAAAAATGATGCAATATCAATAGCAAAAAGCAATTCTATCTTTAACATAACAGGAAATGTAATGCCAGTAACAACAGAAGAAATGAAGATTTGTGCTGAATTAGAAAATGGATATGTAGTAGAAGAAAAAGACAAAATACCAGAAATAGTTAATGATAAGGTGACTAAAATAAATAGAGTATTTTTAAGACCTTCAAATTGTAAACCAGCACCAGGCGTATTAGAGGCTATAAGAGAAGCTGATAGTATAATAATTGGACCAGGAAGTTTATATACAAATGTTATTCCTAATTTGTTGGTTAATGGTGTAGCAAAAGCAATAAAGGAAAGTAAAGCAATAAAAATTTATATTAATAATATTATGACAGAACCAGGACAAACGGATGATTATTCAGTTGAAGACCATATAAAGGCAATTATAGACCACTGTGGTGAGGGATTAATAGATTATTGTATTTATGATACAGGAGAAGTTATACCAGAATACATAAAAAAATATAATAAAGAGGGTGCAGATTTAGTAGAACAAAAAATCAATGATCCTAGAGTAAAAAGAATCAAATTTATTAAGAAAAATATTTCTACAATAATAGATGATAAAATAAGACATGATCCTTATTTAATAGCAGAATCTGCGATTACATTAATATGTAATGATATGAAATTCCAAGACAAAGAGAGTGACCCTGAATATTTAATGCTAAATGCCAAATTGCAATCAGACAAAAGAATAAATAAATTGAAAAAAGAAAAAATTAGAATGGATAAAAAAGCAAAAAGAAAAGGAATTGACCCAAATAAAAAAGATAGAACAAAACATCAAGGAAAATTTAGTGCTAAGTATAGTGAAAGAATACAGTCAATAAAAGATTCAGATAAAGAACGTCCAAAGAAAATTGAAAAATAACAAATGAAAGGAAGTAAAAATATGAAATTTTCAAAAGAAAATTTAAAATTGGAAACAGCATTAGAGAAAGAATGGATTATAACAAATGGAATAGGAGGCTTTGCTTCATCTACGATTATTGGAGCAAATACTAGAAAATATCATGGGTTATTAGTAGTTCCAATTATTCCACCAGCAAGAAGAAGATTAATTTTATCCAAACTTGATGAAAGTATAGAAGTAGATGGAAGAAAATATGATTTGTTTACTAATATAGGAAAAAACTATATATCACAAGGTTACAAATATCAAGAAAGCTTTATAAAAGAACTTTTTCCAATGTTTGAATATAAGGTAGAAGATATAGAGATTACAAAAGTAATTTGTATGGAACATTATAAAAATACAGTTGGAGTATATTATAAAATAAAAAATGGAAATCATCATTCGAAATTGATTTTGGCGCCTATTATGAATTTTAGAAATGCACATGGAATAAATAAAGATCATCAATTCAAAGTAGATCAAAAAATGCATGAGAAAAAACTAGAAATAAGAATAGATGAACAAAATCCAATTTTTATGGCAATCAATGAAGGAAAATATATAGAACATCATAATGATACATTTTATAATATGTTTTACATAGAAGAACAAAAAAGAGGATTTGAACCAGAAGAGAATCATGCTGTGCCTGGAAGATATGAGATTGAAATAGAACCAAATGAAGAAAAAGAAATTTCATTTATTTGCTCAACAGAAGATAATATTGAAGAATTAGATGCAAGAGCATTAATAATGAAAGAAACAGTCAGGTTAAACAAAATATTTAATGAATCTATGTTAATAGATAATTCTAAAGTAGATAAGGCAAAAGATGAAAAAGAAAAAGATGAATTGATAAAAACATTTTTAATAGCCACAGATAATTTTATAATAAAAAGGCCATTGTTCAATACTTATTCAGCTATAGCAGGTTATCCATGGTTTCTAGATTGGATGAGAGATACTTTAATTTCATTTGAGGGGTTGTTTTTGGTAACTAGAAGATTTGATAATGCAAAAAAAGTTTTACAACATTGTATAAGAGATATTAAATTTGGATTAATTCCAAATACTTATAGTGAAGATGATTATAGACCATTATATAATAGTGTTGATGCTTCATTATTGTTCTTTGAACAAGTAAAAAAATATTTGCAATATACAGATAATTATGAATTCGTAATGAATGAAATTTATGATAAATTAGAAAATATTATTGAAAATTATGCTAAGGGAATTGAGTTATATGATAATAATATTTATATGGATATAGATGGATTGATTTCATCAGGAACAGAAAATACTCAAAATACATGGATGGATGCCAAATATGCAGGAATAGCAGTAACACCACGTAATGGAAAAGCTGTAGAAATAAATGCTATGTGGTATAATGCATTGAAAATAATGCAAGAACTAGCATTGAAAAAAGGTGAAAAAGAAAAAGCTAAAAAATATGAGAAAATGGCTAATAAAACTAAAAATTCTTTTGAAACTAAATTTTATAATAAACGTAGAAAATGTTTATATGATGTGCTAGGAGATAATAAAATAAGACCAAACCAATTATTTGCATTAAGTTTAACATATCCTGTATTAAATCCAGCTTCAGAGGAAGCAAAAGAAATAGTAGAGACAGTAACCAAAAAATTGCTTAATAATTATGGTTTAAAATCATTAGCCAAAGGTGAAGAAAACTATGTAGAAGTATATGAGGGAGATGGATGTAGAAGAGATTTTAGCTATCACCAAGGAATTACTTGGACATGGCTTTTGGGATTATACTATAATTCATTAAAACAATTATCTACTAATGGAAAAACAAAGGCAGATAGGGAAAATTATAAAATTAAATTAAAAGAATTTGTAGAAAATGTAACTAAAACATTTTCAAAAGAAATCCAAGAAAGAGGATGTATTGGAAGTATTGCGGAAATATATGATTCACGTAAGCCATTTACTCCTAAAGGCGCAATTGCTCAAGCATGGAGTGTGGCAGAAGTATTTAGAATTATAATGGAAAAATAAAGTTCAAGGAGTATTCAGATGTTAAAAATAGATGAGTTAGAAAAACAATTAAGTCAACAAGAACCAAAAGGAATTTATTTATTATATGGTGAAGAAACTTTTTTGTTGCAACAGCAACTTAATAAAATAAAGAAAAAGTTTGGAGAAATAATAAAAGGAATAAATTACATAGCAATTGATGAAAATAATATCCAAGAATTAATTGCAGACATTGAAACACCAGCATTTGGATACTCAACTAAGCTTATAATAGCTAGAAATACTGGGATATTTAAAAGAGAAGTAAAAGGTAGAAGCGGTGGAGCAAGTAAAGAATTAAAAGACAAAATAAATGAATATTTAAAGTCTAACATAGACATGATAAATGAATCAGTAATTCTTGTATTTGTTGAAAATGAAGTAGAAAAAAATTCGATTTATAACACGATAGAGAAAATTGGAACTGTATGCAATTTTGAAGAACAAAAGCCATTTCAAATTATAAAAAGATTAAAAGCAATTTGCAATAGTTATAAAGTAAATGTAGATGAAAGTACACTACAATATCTTATAGAAAGTTGCGGAACAAATATGCAAGATTTAATTAATGAAATTAGAAAATTAATTGAATATGCTGGAGAAAATGGAAAAATTCAAAAACAGGATATAGATAAATTATGCATAAAGAAAATAGAAAGTATAATATTTGATTTAACAGATAATTTAGGACAGAAAAAAGTAAAAGAAGCATTAGAAGTGTTGTATAATTTAATCGCATCAAAAGAACCAATTCAAAAAATTTTAATCACACTGTATAATCATTTTAAAAAATTATACTTTGTAAAAATTGCAATTGCTAATAATAAGGATGTTGCTCAAAGTCTTCAATTAAAACCAAATCAGATGTTTCTAGTAAACAAATATAAATTGCAGGCAAAAGGTTTTAAAACTTCTGAACTAAGAAAAATTATTCAAGAATTAGAAGATTTAGATTATCATTATAAAATTGGATTAATAGATTTGAATGTAGGCTTAGAGGCAATCCTTTGTGTTTATTGTTCATAAAAAATATCAAAACTAGAAACAATATATTGACAAAAAAATAAAATTAGTAGATAATAAATGTGATTAACGAAAAGAAAAAGTTACCATTATAATGGTAGTAATAGAGGAACATAGGAGGAATAGAAATGTACGTATTTAATAGAATTACAGTAAATCCACAATTACCAAAGAGGATTGGGAGAATAAATGAAATAGCAAATAATTTGTGGTGGTCTTGGAACACTGATTTTCTAAGACTATTTAAAATGATAGATATAGATTTATGGGAAAGATGTAATAAAAATCCTATAAAATTTTTAAAATCAGTTGCACAAGAAAAATTAGAAAATGCATCAAAAGACCTTCAATTTATAAAAGAATATGATAAAGTTGTTAGCGATTTTGATGGATACATGAATAGTAAAAATACATGGTTTAGTTCAAAATATCCTGATAATAGAAATGATTTGATAGCATATTTTTCAGCAGAATATGGTTTAGATCAAACAATAGCTATATATTCTGGAGGTTTAGGAATTTTATCTGGTGACCACTTAAAATCTGCAAGTGATTTAGGAATTCCTTTAGTAGCAGTAGGTTTATTATATAAGAATGGATATTTTAATCAAAGAATTGATAGATATGGAATGCAACAAGCAGAATATAGAGATTTAGACTTGTATGATTTACCAATTAATCCAGTAAAAGATGTGGATGGAAATGATTTAATAATATATATTAAATTTCCAAGAAGAAGAATTTATTTAAAGGTATGGAAAATTAATGTAGGAAGAATTAAATTATATTTAATGGATTCAGATATAGATTTAAATAATAATGAAGATAGAGATACAACAGCAAGACTTTATGGCGGAGACCAAGAAATGAGAATAAGACAAGAAATTATTCTTGGAATGGGTGGAGTAAATCTATTAAAAAGATTAGGAATGAATCCAACTATATACCACATGAATGAAGGACATTCTGCATTCTTAAACTTAGAAGTAATTAAAAATATAATAAAAGAAAAACAAGTTTCATTTGAAGTTGCAAGAGATATTGCATCATCAAAAACAGTATTTACAACACATACACCAGTTCCAGCAGGAAATGATATTTTTCCAATTGGTTTGGTTGAAAAATATTTCAAAGATTTCTGGCCACGTTTAGGACTATCAAGAGAAGAATTCTTAAAATTAGGAATGAAGCCACAAGAAGGATTAGATTCTGGATTTAATATGGGAATATTTGCATTAAAGATAGCTGGAAAGAAAAATGGTGTAAGTAAATTACATGGAGAAGTATCAAGAGAACTATTCTCTGATGTATGGCCACATATAGCTCCAAGTGAATCTCCAATTACATATGTAACAAATGGTGTTCACACATGTACTTGGTTAGCTCCAAAAATGAAAGAATTATATAATAAGTATTTAATACCATATTGGCAAGATAATATACATGAAGATTATGTTTGGGAGAAAATTAAAACTATACCAGATGAAAAATTATGGAAAGTTCATATGGATAGAAAAGCAAAACTAATAGCATTAGTTAAAGAAAATGTAACAAGGAGATTAAGAAGAGAAGGAGTTAGTTATGAAGAAATAGTAGAAGCTACTTCTAAATTAAATCCAGAAGCTTTAACAATAGGTTTTGCAAGAAGATTTGCAACTTATAAAAGAGCAACATTAATCTTTAAAGACTTAGAAAGAATAACACAAATATTAAATGATGAAAATAAACCTGTTCAATTAATATTTGCAGGAAAAGCACATCCAGCAGATAGAGAAGGTGCAGATTTGATAAAATATATTCATGAAATATCAATGAAGCCACAATTCAAAGGAAAAATATTTATATTAGAAAATTATAATATAGAAATTTCAAGATATATGGTAAGTGGTGTAGATATATGGTTGAATAATCCAAGAAGACCAATGGAAGCATCAGGAACAAGTGGACAAAAAGCATCAGTAAATGGAGTTTTAAACTTTAGTGTACTAGATGGATGGTGGGCTGAAGGATATAATCAAAAAAATGGTTGGTCAATTGGAACAAATAAAGAATATTCATCATATGAAGAACAAGACAGAGCAGATAGCGAAAGTATTTATTATACATTAGAAAATAAAATAATTCCAACATATTATAATAAAGATAAAGATGGAATCTCTAAAGGTTGGATGGAATTGATGAAAAATTCTATAATGTCAACAGGAGGAAAATATAGTACAGCAAGAATGTTAGTTGATTATACAAATCAATTATATATGCCATTATGCAACTTGACTAAAAAATATTATAATGATTTAAACAAAGTTACTGAATACGATGCTTGGAAACAAAATATGTATGCAAGTTGGAAAGATGTTCAAATAGAACAACTTGAAAATAATGCAGATAATATTACTGTTGATGCAGGCACTTCAATAGAAGCAAGATGTTCTGTTGTACTTCCTAATATAGATCCAAATTCTGTTAGAGTTGAGGTTTATTATGGAAAATTCTTAGAAAATGGAACTGTGCAAGATGTAAAAATAATTCCAATGAAAATGGAAGGAAAAGAAGATGAAAATAAAAAATATTTTTATGTAGCTAAAATAGACTTATCTTCAGGAGGAAATTATGGATACTCATTTAGAGTAATGCCTCAAAATGAAATGTTATTAGATAGTGCGAATATGGATTTAGTAAAATGGATTGAAAAATAATAAAAAGCTCTTAATATAGAAATAAAAGCTATATTAAGAGTTTTTTTATATTAATTAACATAAAAATAAGGAAAACTTTGGAAAAACTATTTACAAAATCGCAACTTTATAATATAATGTTGCCGTAAAATAATATATTTTAAAAGGGGAGGATCATATGATGAAAAAAACAAGCATCAAACTATTGAGTGCCCTTGCTATTATACTATTTATAGCGGTAACACCAATGGTGGTTCTAGCAACAAATGAAAATATATCTGTTGTAAGTTCTCAACCAAATGAGTATATCATTTATATAAAAGATTACACAGATAAAAACTTCAAATATGCTTTTACAAGCATAGAAAAAGATAATCTACAACAAATGGATTTATCTTACATTAATTCAATCCCAGATGGGTTAGGAAATCAAACAGCATTATTAAATTTAAATGCTAAAACTTATGAAAAATTAAAATCAGGAACAATTTATATGTGGGCCAAAGATGAAAACGAAAAATTAATTCTAGAAGGAGTTCAAGTAGATTTAGGAAGCTCTTTTACCAAGGAAAATTTAGATTTAGTAGAAAAAACAACGAAAAGAATATCAGTAGACGTAGCAGATAATGAAGAAAAAACAATAGCAGTAAGAAATGAAACAATAGATGGAGTTGAAGAAACAGCATCAGTTGGAACAGTATCAATAACAGACAAAGATGCAAAAAAATCAACATATTACTATGAAAGAGTAAAAGTTTCTGAATCTGCAGAAGATGCAAAATTAATGGAATTAGCAGAAAAAATGAATAAAGAATATGACGAAATGGATATGTATTCAAAAATCCAAACAGCAGAAGAATTTTATCGTCAATACTCATCAATAATGAGAAATGTTGAATGGCAAAAAGTTGAAGACTTAAAAATTCAACAACCAGAAACATCAGTAGCAGGAGATAAATACATAGTATATTTAAAAAAAGTAGCTAAAAATGGAGATATTACATTCGATGCTCAATTTTTAACTGCAGAAGAAGATTACAAACCAAATGTAAAAAAAGAACAAGTTGTTACACAAGAAACAACAAGACTACCAATAACATATGATAGTATTGCATTAATAGTTATTTTAGCAGTAGTAGTAATTGCATTAATAGTAGTATTTATAAGAATGAAGAAACTAAATAACAAAAATGAAGAAAAATAGTATAAAGTTAAAAATATACAATATGATTTTTTATATGTTATTAATAGTAGCAATAATTGTAATTGGCATGATAATTTATAAATATGGTAGTAATCAAATAAATGAAAAAGAAAGCCAAGAAGTGGTTGAAGCTTTTAGTAACATAGATTTTTCAGAAAATAATGAGGAATCAGAACAACAAAGTCAATTAAACTATAAAGGATATAATGTAATTGGAATTGTAAAAATTCCAAAAATAAACATAGAGTATCCTATTATAGAAATTGGGGACATTGACCCAGAGAGTGCAAAAAAACCAATGAAGTTATCCATAATAAAATATTGGGGAGAAAATGTAAACGATTATGGAAATTTATCTATAGCAGGGCATAACAACAAAGATGGAACAATGTTTGGAAAAACAAAAAAACTAGAGATAGGAGATATTGTAGAATTGACAGATTTAAAAGGTCAAACAATTCAATACTCAATCTATGATATCTTTGTAACAGACCCTAGTGATGTAAGCATATTATTACCAAAAGAAGAACTAATAAGAGAAGTAACACTAATAACATGCACGAACGGGAATAAAAATAGACTTATATTAAAAGCACAAGAAATATAAAAATAATTTTTAGGGGGAATAAAAAATGGCAGGTAATACAAATACCTTGAGCAAAAAAACTATTGTTGCTATAGTTATTGCAATAGTACTTTTGTTTGTTGCTAGTTTGTCAGTTGGAATATTCTTGGCAAACAGAGGTGATGCGGAAGCTGCTGGTGGAAATCAAATTTCTGATGTAAACCAAACTGAAAATAATAATCAAAATACAAGTTCAGATAATAACCAAGCTCCAAATCAAAATACAAACATAGAAAATAACAATACAGATAGCAATAATACAGAAAACAACAACACAGAAAATAATAATCCAGAAACACCAAATACTGATGGAAATGCTGGAACGGTAGCTGAAAATAATACAGAAAACAGAACAAATAATAATACAGCAGGTGTAACAACAGATGCTAATGTAAATCAAGTTGGAGAAACAACAGTAACAAGAGTTGAAGAAAGAGAAAGACTTGTTTCTAGAGATTATTGGGACTGGTGGACACCAACAAGTGTTGCAGTTGCTTCAACAGCAACAAGATTATCACCAACAACACCAGATATTACTGTTGAAAAAACAGCTATGACAGAAGCTGGAAAAAATGTTGTTTATGCTGGTCAAAAAATCACATATACAATAACAGTAAAAAATAGTGGGAAAAAAGATGTTGAAAAAATAGAAGTAACAGATAAAATACCATCAAATACTACATTTGAATCTGTAGAAAATGATGGTACAGTAATTAAATCTGAAAACGAAGAAATTTTAGGCGTAAAATGGCTAGTTGATGTAAAAACTGGAGAAACAACTTCAGTTAAATTTACAGTTATAGTAAATGAAAATATAGAAGGAACAATTTCAAATATAGCTGTTGCAAATGGTGAAGAAAGCAATGAAGAAAATACAGCTATAATAACTAGTGAAAAAACAAGTGAAATAAGTAGAGATGGACAAAAAGTTGAAATTGCTAAAGTTGGAGATGAAATTAAATATACAATTACAGTAAATAATACTGGAAAAGTTGATGGAATAACAACTATTAGTGATAAAGTTCCAGAAGGTACAGAATTAAAAGCTAATTCAGCAGAAGGAGCAAAAATATCAGATAATAATGATATGCTATTATGGGAAAATATAAGTGTACCAGCTGAAGGAACTATTTCGAAATCATTTGTAGTAATAGTAAAGAATATTGATTCTTTAAAAGCTAATAAAATATCAAATGTTGCAACAGTAGGAGGAAAAGATACAAATCCAACAGAAGATACGGCTGCAACAGATATAACTGTAACAAAAGTATGGAAAAATATGGATAGTGATGCAGCTAAAGCTAATATAATAGATTCAATAAAATTACAATTAAAAGCAAACGGAGAAGTAGCAGATGAAACAGTAGTAACAGCAGATGAAGATTGGACACATACATTTACAGATTTACCAATGTATGATGAAAATGAAAATAAAATCACATATACAATTGATGAAGTTGTAGCAAATATTGAAGACCAAGTAAAATTAGATTTATACAATAAATCAATTGAAAATGGAGTAATCACAAATACATTTGATCCAAGTAAATTAACAGACAAAACAGAAATATCAGCAACAAAAGTATGGGCAAACATGGATAGTGATGCAGCAAGAGCAAATACAATAACATCAATAAAACTACAAGTAAAAGCGAACGGAGAAGTAGCAGCAGACCAAGTAGTAACATCAGAAAATAATTGGACACATACATTTAAAGACTTACCAGTATATGATGAAGCTGGAAACAGAATCACATATACAATCGATGAAGTTGCAGTAAATGCTGAAGACCAAGCTAAATTAGGTTTATACAATAAATCAATTGAAAATAGAGTAATCACAAATACATTTGATCCAAGTAAATTAACAGACAAAACAGAAGTATCAGTAACAAAAGTATGGGCAAATATGGATAGTGATGCAGCTAAAGCAAATACATTAACATCAATAAAACTACAAGTAAAAAATGGTGATATGGTAGTAGCAGAACAAGTAGTAACAGCAAACGAAGATTGGAAACATACATTTACAGAGTTACCATTATATGACGAAAATGGAAACAAAATCACATATATAATTGATGAAGTTGCAGTAAATGCTGAAGACCAAGCTAAATTAGGTTTATACAATAAATCAATTGAAAATGGAGTAATCACAAATACATTTGATCCAAG
>USMB01000040.1 GCA_900555615.1 uncultured Clostridium sp.
AAGCTGAGGCAGAAAACTTTCAAAGTTTTCCACCCCAACTATTGACATAGAGTCACTTTTTTTCTATCTTTTTCTCATCTGGAATAATAATATTTTTAGGATTTTTATCTTTGCTTTTTGGTTTTGCAGCATTAATATGCTCATAAACAGGAGAAATATCTAAGTTAGAACCATCTCCATTAATAACTTCAATTTCTTTTTTATTATCTTTTTCTTCTGACATTTTGAACACTCCTTATAAACTTTTTTTAATCTTATCATAAAACGAAATAAAAGTAAATAAGAAAACATAAAATTGTCCAAAAACCTTGACATAATGCGGAAAACATGAGAAAATAGAAATGTTAAAATTATGAAAAAAGAGAGAAGAAATATGAAAATACAAAAAATAAAATCAATCATAGAAGCAATACTATTTTCTGCTGGAAGAATTGTAACTGAAGATGAATTAGTATTAGCATTAGAAATAGATAAAAATCAAATAGAAGAGATCATAAGAAGTATGCAAGAAGATTATAAGACAAGAGGAATAGAGATAATAAAAGTGGAAAATGGATATCAAATGTGTAGTAAAAAAGAGTATTACGAATACATTTATCCAATATTAGATAAAAGAACAAAACCAAGTTTATCAACTGCAGCATTAGAAACGCTTGCTATTATTGCATACAATCCAAGAGCAACAAGGGCAGAGATTGAAGCTATAAGAGGGGTAAATAGTGATGGTACAATATATAAACTTTTAGATTATGGACTAATTGAAGATGCCGGAAAAGCGGATTTGCCAGGAAAACCAACAACATATAAAACGACGGCAGAGTTTTTAAAAATGTTTGGTTATGAATCTTTAGCCAAATTGCCAGAATTACCAAAATACAAGTTAGACTCTAATAGACAGATTGTTATAGATGAATTAGTAGAAACAGAGGCTCCAATGCCGAGTGAGGAGAAATAAAGAAAGAATAATATTATTAGGAGGAAAGAAATAATGGAAGATAACAAAAATTTTGTAAAAGAAATAACAAACATAGATGAAGATTTTGCACAATGGTATACAGACATTGTTTTAAAAGCAGAACTTGCAGATTATACAGACACAAAAGGATGTATAGCAATAAGACCATATGGATATGCAATCTGGGAAAATATTCAAAATTATGCAGATAGAAAATTTAAAGAAACAGGAGTAAAAAATACATATTTCCCTGTATTAATTCCAGAAAGTTTATTACAAAAAGAAAAAGATCATGTTGAAGGATTTGCACCAGAAGTAGCATGGGTAACAGAAGCAGGAGGTCAAAAATTAGATGAAAGATTATGCATAAGACCAACATCAGAAACAATAATAACAACAATGTATTCAAAATGGTTAAAATCATGGAGAGATTTACCATTTGTATATAATCAATGGTGTAGTGTATTAAGATGGGAAAAAGAAACAAGACCATTTTTACGTTCAAGAGAATTCTTATGGCAAGAAGGACATACAATACACGAAACAGCTAAAGAAGCACAAGAAAGAACATTGCAAATGTTAGATATATATGCAGATGTTGTAGAAAATCTTTTAGCAATACCTGTTATAAAAGGAATAAAAACAGAAACAGAAAAATTTGCTGGAGCAGAAGAAACATATACAATAGAAACAATGATGTATGATGGTAAAGCATTACAATCAGCAACATCACATTATTTTGGACAAAACTTTACAAAACCATTTAATGTAACATTCCAAAATAGAGATGGAAATCCAGAATATCCATATCAAACATCATGGGGATCAACAACAAGATTAATAGGAGCAATAATAATGGCACATGGTGATAACAGAGGATTAAAATTACCACCAAGAGTTGCACCAATTCAAGTTGTATTAGTACCAGTTGCAATGCATAAAGAAGGTGTAAAAGAAAAGGCTCAAGAAATATATGAACAACTAAAAAATAAATATAGAATTGAATTAGATGACAGAGAAAAAGTTTCAACAGGATACAAATTTAATGATTGGGAAATGAGAGGGGTTCCATTAAGAATAGAAATGGGACCAAGAGATATCGAAAATGGAGTTTGTGTTTTGGTTAGAAGAGACACAAACGAGAAAATCGAAGTGAAACTAACAGAGTTAGATGCTAAGGTTGGAGAAATCTTAGAATTAATTCAACAAAATATGTATGATGTTTGTAAAAAAAGAATGGAAGCCAAAACAACTATTGCACATAATTTAGATGAATTCCAAGCTAATATGAATAAAGAACAAGGATTTATAAAAGCAATGTGGTGTGGTTCAGCAGAATGTGAAGCTAAAATAAAAGAACTGACAGCTGCAAAATCAAGATGTATGCCATTTGAACAAGAACATATTGGAGACACATGTGTATGCTGTGGAAAGCCAGCTACAAAAATGGTAATATGGGGAAGACAATATTAATATGAATATTTTGTGAATTATTCATAAAAACAGTTGTAAAAAAATCAAAAAATTGATATACTTGAAATGATTAAATTTGATTGAAAGGAAAGTGATTTTTATGGAAGAAAATCAAGAAGAAAAAAAAGAAGAAATAGTAGAAATTGAAGAGAAAACAGAAGGATCAAATGATGGAATAAAAATATCAAACGATGTAGTTGCAGTAATTGCAGGAGTTGCTGTATCAGAAGTTCCAGGTGTAGCAAGTATGTCAGGAGGATTTGCTGGAGGAATTTCAGAAGTACTAAGTGGAAAAAAGAATCTATCAAAAGGAATAAAAGTAGATGCTGGAGATAAAGAAGTAAAAATCGATGTAAACATCATAGTAGAATATGGTTCAAGAATTCCAGATGTAGCATTTGAAATTCAAAATAGAGTAAAAAAATCAGTAGAGAGCATGACAGGTTTAAAAGTATCAGAAGTAAATGTACATGTTCAAGGTGTAAAAACAGAAAAAGATGAAGAAGACGACAAAGAAACAGAAAAAGAAGATAAAGAATGAGAAATGAGGAATTAATATGAAATTTTTAGAAAGACTTGCATTAGTAATATATTCATATGTAATGATATTAATGTCTATAGTGTTAGGACTATTAATTTTTAATTGGATAGAATTAGATAAAGTAGCACAAATGGTAAGAATTTTAATAACAGGAAGTATATCATCAAAAGTATTATTAGGATTAAGTGTATTCTTTATTCTATTATCTATAAAATGCATATTTTTTGATGATAGATCAAAACAAAAAGCAAAAGAAGTACAAGGTATTTTGTTAAAAAATGAAAATGGACAATTAATGATTTCAAAAGAATCAATAGAAAACATTGTTAAAAACACAGTATTAGGATTTGAAAATATTCAAGAATGTAAGACTAGAATAGATGTAAATAGTGAAAATCAATTAAGAATAACATTATTTTTAACAGTTAATGAAAATGTAGTTATAAAAGAACTTGCAAGTAATTTACAAAATAAAATAAAAGAAGAAGTAAAGAAAGTATCAGACTTAGAAGTTCAAGAAGTAAATGTTAAAGTAATGGGACTACAAGAAAATAAAAAGAGCAAAGAATAGGATGATTGAAAATGGAAGATTTTAAAAATTTTGTTTCTAAATACATAGGAGCGATAATAGGAATAATAGTAGCAATATTAATATTATGTACAAGATTATATGATGTTATTTTTGCTATAGTAGTAATAATTGTTGGAGCATTTGTGGGAAATTATGTTCAACAAAATAAAGATGAAGTAAAAGAAAAAATTAAAAATTTTATTGATAGGCTATAAAAAAGGAGTTGTAAAATGAAAAGATCAGCAATTAGAGAATTAACATTTAGATTAATATATAGTTTAGAAATACAAAAAGCAGAAAATTTAGAAGAACAAATAGAACTATATTTAGAATGTAACGAAGTAGAGGATGAAGAAGCAAAAGAATATATAAAAGATGCAATTTTTGGAATAAATGAACATATAGAAGAAATACAAGAATTAATAGAAAAAAATCTAAAAGCTGATTGGAAAATAGACAGAATATCAAAAATAGATTTAAGCTTATTAAAACTTGCTATCTATGAAATAAAATATAAAGAGATTCCATATAAAGTAGCAATAAATGAAAGTTTAGAGTTAGCCAAAAAATACGGAGAAGAAACTTCTAAAAATTTCATAAATGGAATTTTGGCAAGTGTTGTAAAAGAAATAGGAGAATAACCAATGAAATATAATGCAGTAACAGTAACACAGTTAAATAAATATTTAAAAGACAGATTTGATGAAGATGAAAACTTAAATGCAATATTAGTAAAAGGTGAAATTTCTAACTTTAAGAACCATTACACAGGCCATCTATATTTTACATTAAAAGACGAAAATTCGTTAATAAAATGTATAATGTTTAAAAGCTATGCTGAAAGGCTAGCATTTAAACCAAAAGATGGAATGAAAGTAATGGTTTTTGGGTCTGTATCAGTTTTTGAGAGAGATGGAGTTTACCAAATATATGCTAAAACTATGATGGAAGACGGAATGGGAGATTTGCATGAAAAATTTGAGAGACTAAAAGCACAACTAGAAGAAGAAGGATTATTTGCTCAGTCACATAAAAAGCCAATTCCATTATATCCTAAAGTAATAGGAGTATTAACATCTCAAACAGGAGCAGTTATTAGAGATATTATTAATGTTTCATCAAGAAGAAATCCAAATGTCTATATTAGATTATTGCCAGTACCTGTTCAAGGACCAGGAGCAGCAGAGCAAATTGCTGAAAAAATCAAAATAATGAATGATAAGAAATTAGCAGATGTTTTGATAATTGGGAGAGGTGGAGGTTCGTTAGAAGACCTATGGCCTTTTAACGAAGAAATTGTAGCAAGAGCTATATATGAGTCTGAATTGCCAATCATTTCAGCAGTTGGACACGAAACAGATTTTACAATAGCAGATTTTGTTGCAGATTTAAGAGCCCCTACACCATCAGCTGCAGCAGAACTTGCAGTACCTGATGTATATGAATTGAAGCAAAAAATAAATGATTATCAAAATAGATTTAGAAATTCTTTAAAAAAGAAAATAGAACTAATGAAATTAAGATATGAAAAATGTATGAAATCAAGAGTGTTTACTGATCCAATGAGAAAAATTAGAGATATGAGTGTTTTATTAGACTCATATGTTCAAAGATTGGAAAAGAAAATAAAAAATACGCAAAAAGACAATCAAACTGCATATATTGAATTAGTAACAAAATTAGATACATTAAGTCCATTAAAAACATTAGCAAGAGGATATTCATTAACAGAAAAAGACAATAAAATAGTAAAAAGCGTGAATGAACTAAAAGAAAATGATAAAGTAAAATTAAAATTTATTGATGGCGAAAAAGATGCAAAAATTTGCTAATAAAAGGAGGAAATCCATGGATACACGAAAGAAACAAAATATATTAACAGTTATTATAGTAATTGCTTTAATAGGATTAGCAGTAATTTTGACTTCAATGTTTTATGATGAAAAAATGAAGGCAGAAAAAACTTCTAGTGCAGTCTCAAATGAAGTAACTTCACCAAAAGAAGAAAAAGAAAACAATACTGTGAAAGATCCAGTAGAAGAGGTAAAAGAGAATACAGAAGGAAATACTTATGTTGGAGAAGAGGAAAAAGAGAGTGAACAAGAAGAGGAGCCAAAACAAAGTAATGATGAGAAAGCTATCGAATTAGCTAAAAAAGAATGGGGAAATGATCATGATGCAACTTTTAGTATTGATGAGAAAAAAGGTAACAAATATTATGTTGCTGTAAAAAAAGATGGAAATACAGTAGAATGGTATGAGGTTGACACTGAAACTTGGAAGATTAGTGTTTATTAAAATAAAAACTGAAGGAGAAAAATGATGAGTAAAGAAAATTTTGAAGAATCAATGAAAAAATTAGAAAGCATAGTAAATGAATTAGAAAATGGCAATTTAAATTTAGATGAATCAGTTGAAAAATTTGAAGAAGGAATGAAAATTGCTAAACAATGCAATACTATTTTAGAAGATTCAGAGAAGAAAATAACTATATTATTAGAAAAAGATGGAGAATTAAAAGAAGAAAAATTTGATGCAAATGAATAAATAGATAAAAGGGGAAAGTAAAATGGAGGACATTCAAAAACTAGTAACTAATAAATATTTATATGTACCATTATTATTATGGTTTTGTATTCAAGTATTTAAAGTTATTTGCGATTTAGTAAAAACAAAGAAATTTAATTTTAAAAGAATTATGGGAGCTGGCGGAATGCCAAGTTCTCATACAGCAGTTGTAACAAGTTTAGCAATGCTTGTCGGTAAGAGTGAAGGCTTTGACTCAGCTATGTTTGCAGTTGCATTAGTATTTGCAATGGTTGTAATGTATGATGCTGCGGGAGTTAGAAGAGCTGCAGGAAAACAAGCACATTTATTAAATAAAATAATAGAAACACCTGGACTTACAGGAGTAGAGGTACAAGAAAGACTAGTAGAAGTTTTAGGACATACTCCTTTACAAGTAATTGTTGGAGCTATAATAGGTATTACAGTTGGACTATTAGCATAATTAGTATACAAAAATGGAGGGATTAAAATGACAGATATTGAAATTGCAAAAAATACAGAACTAAAGAAAATCACAGAAGTTGCAAAAGATATAGGAATTGCAGATGAGGATATTGAACCATATGGCAATTATAAAGCTAAAATATCAAAAGTTGATACTAGTAAAAATGATGGAAAGTTGATATTAGTTACAGCAATGAGTCCAACTCCATTAGGTGAAGGGAAAACAACTATTTCAATTGCGATTGCAGATGGACTAAGAAGAATTGGAAAAAAATCAACTTTAGCATTAAGAGAACCATCTTTAGGACCAGTATTTGGAATGAAAGGTGGTGCAACAGGAGGAGGACATGCCCAAATTGCTCCAATGGAAGATATTAATTTACATTTTACAGGAGACATGCATGCAATAACATCAGCAAATAATTTGTTATCAGCAATGATAGATAATCATATTTATCAAGGAAATAAATTAAATATTGAAAAAGTTACATGGAAAAGATGTATAGATTTAAATGATAGACAATTAAGAAAAATAAACACAGGGCTTTCAGGAGAAAGTAAAATAGTTCCTAGAGAAGATGGATTTGACATATCTGCAGCGTCAGAAATAATGGCAATATTATGCTTAGCAACAGATATACAAGATTTAAAGACAAGACTTGGAAATATTATTGTTGGATATAATAAAAAAGAAGAACCAGTATTTGCAAAAGATTTAAATGCACAAGGGGCAATGACAGTATTACTAAAAGATGCTATAAAACCAAATTTAGTACAAACTCTAGAACATACACCAGCATTAGTACATGGTGGACCATTTGCCAATATAGCACATGGATGTAATTCAGTAATAGCAACTAGAATGGGAATGAAGCTTGCAGAATACACAGTTACAGAAGCAGGTTTTGGAGCAGATTTAGGAGCAGAAAAATTTATTGATATAAAATGCAGAGATGCTAATATAAAACCAAATGTAGTAGTTTGTGTTGCAACAATAAAAGCATTAAAATATCATGGAGGAGCTTCAAAAGAAAACATTAGAGAAGAAGATATGGTAAGTCTAGAAAAAGGAATGAATAATTTATATAAACATATAGACAATATAAGAGGTAGATTTGGATTAAATGTAATTGTAGCAATTAATAAATATAATACTGATAAAGAGAATGAATTAGAATTTGTGCAAAATGAATTAGCAAAAAGAGAAATACCATCAAGTGTTGTAGAGAGCTGGGAAAAAGGCGGAGAAGGTGCGCTAGATATAGCTAATAAAATTGTTGAACTTGCAGATCAAGAAGAAGATAAATTTGAATATATTTATGATTTAGATGAAGCAATTGTAGAAAAAATAAATAAAATCGCTATGAAAATTTATGGAGCAAAAGCAGTTTTATATCCAGAAGAAGTTGCTAGAAAAATAGAAAAAATTGAAGAAATGGGATATGGAAAATTACCAATATGTATTGCTAAAACCCAATATTCTTTTTCAGATGATGCTAAAAACTTAGAATGTGAAGAACCATTTGAAATTCATGTAAAAGATGTAGAGTTAAAAGCAGGAGCTGGATTTATAGTTGTTCTTGCAGGAAATATTATGACAATGCCAGGACTACCAGTAGTTCCAGCAGCAGAAAATATAGATATTGATGAAGCTGGAAATATAGTAGGTTTATTTTAATTCGTAATGAATAAAACTTCCGAACTTAGAAATACTAACAAAAAGTATTTTGGAGGAGGAAGTTTTTTTATGTATAATTTTAGAACCGACTTAGCACTTGAAAGAAGAGATATTTATCAAAAGGCTAATAAATTAAATCAAATAGATGGGGTTGAAAGCACAGAAGAGGAGATTAATGATAATATAAAAGTATCAAGAGTAAAGATTACAAATTCTAAAGGTGAAGAAGCATTAGGAAAGCCAATAGGAACATATGTTACCATTGATGTAAAAAAACTAAAAATGGCAGGAGAAGAAGAAATTCAGAAAACATCAGAAGTCTTAACAGATGAATTGAAAAAAATAGTAGAAATGCATGTAAATAATCAAGAAGATATTTTAATTGTGGGATTAGGAAATATTTATGTGACTCCAGATGCTTTAGGACCAAAGGTAATAAATGAGATTGATGTTACAAGACACATAATAAAATATCTTCCTCAATATGTTGATGAAGGTACAAGACCAGTTAGTGCTATTTCTCCAGGAGTGTTAGGTACAACTGGAATAGAAACTGTTGAAATTTTGAAAGGAATTGTTGAAAATATTCATCCTAAATTGCTGATTGTAATAGATGCTTTGGCTTCTAGAAGTATTGAGAGAATTAGTAGTACAATTCAGATATCTGATACTGGAATTGTTCCTGGTGCAGGTGTTGGAAATACAAGAGAGGAGATTAGTGAGAATTCTTTAGGTATACCTGTTGTCTCAATTGGAATTCCTACTGTTGTTGAACTTGCTACTCTTGTTTCTGATGGAATTGATATTTTTATTGATAGATTACAGGAGAAAGCTGAGTCTAATGAGTATTTAAATAAGTTGCAACAGAATGATAAGTATGAAGAGGTTAAAGAGGCTCTTAATGTTGGGGATTATAATATGATTGTTACTCCAAAAGAGATTGATGATTTAATTGAGAATATGAAAGATATTGTGGCTAGGGGTATTAATTTTGCAGTAAATTAATTCAATCTGTAATAAGTAAGTATTTGAAATATAGCCCGAATGTGACCAAAATAGTGTTACAAATTCTTAGCAAAAGCTATAAAGGGTCCTGTCTTCGGGTATAGTTATAGCTTTTGCATTAGAATTTGTTAACGTTATGACGGGTAGCCGAGGGATATATTGAAAATACTTACTTATTACAGATTGACCGTGAACATTCCTCATTTTCTTATATAATAATTTCTATTTTTGAATTCCAATCGAACGTTATACTTGGCAATTGGGTGGAGTGGGCAAACCGTGGGGTGAACGCAGCTGAATGTGAGTTAATTAAGAAAGAATTAAGAAAAAGATGTAGCCAAAAAATGTTAATAATGTTATAATGAGACTGTATTAAAAGTACAGTCTTTTTTGATTGTAAGAAAGGAGAGCAAAATGCCAGAAAGAACAGAAATAACAAGAATGAAGCAAAATTCAGAAAATAGAGAATATGTATTAGAAAATGTAAAACAAGAAGGAGCATTGCTAGAGTTTGCAAGTGATGAATTAAGAGATGACAAAGAAGTTGTGTTAGAAGCAATTCACAATAATCCAGAAGCATTAGAATTTGCAAGTGATAGGCTAAAAGGAGATAGAGAGGTTGTATATGATTCAGTAAGCAAAGTTGGTTGGACATATTGTTATACACAAGAAAACTTATTAGAAGATAGAGATTTATTATTAGCTGGATTAAAAGTAACTGGGCAGATATTGTATTTTGCAGCAAAGGATATGAGAGATGATAAAGAAGTAGTTATGGAAGCTGTAACCAATAAGCCTATTATTATAAAATATGCTAGTGGAAGACTAAGAGAAGATAAAGAAATTGGAATGGCTGCTATGAAAGTAAATAAAAACTGTTATGAATTTTTAGGACCAAATTTAAAGCAAGATGAAGATATATTAGCAATAAAAAATGGATAAAAGGAGGATAATATGAAAGTTTTAAAGAAAATAAATAAGGGATTAATATTAACAATAATAGTATTAGCAGCTTTGTTGATATACATATCAGGTGTAGAAAAGCAAAGAAATGCAGATAAGCCAGATATAAGAAAAGCATGTGAGGATTTTATATTATTAACAGATAAATATGTTGTATTACCAGAGGATATGCAGAAATCAGAAGTATCAGAAGAGAAAGTAAATGAATATGTTAATCAAATGAAAAGCGATGTAGAAAAAGTAATGATATCTAATACAGAAGCGGTAAAAATTCAAAAACAAGTAATTGAAAACAATCTGAGAAATGGGTATGATGCTCTTGATGTAAGAATTAAAATGTCAAGAAAAATCAAAAAGATAAATGGATATGAATTTGACGGAAATCAAGTAACTGTAAAATTAAAAGATCAAGTAGAAATAGTTACAAAAGTTTTTGATGAAATAGATTCAACCAAAGAAACAGAGACTTTTGATGCATCAAATGATGAAATAATTTTACAAAAAATAGATGGAAAATGGAAAATTGTATATTCAAACTTACAATTTGATGGAAGTAATAGATATTATAGTGATGATATTATCTTTTAGAAGAAGGGGATGAAAAGATGGAAAATACTGTATTAGAATTGAAAAATGTAAGCAAATCATTTGGAAAAAGAAAAATAATAGATAACATAAGCCTTAAGGTAAATTCAGGTGAAATCTTTGGCTTTTTGGGACCAAATGGTTCAGGAAAAACTACAACAATAAAAATGATATTAAGATTAATTGACAGTGATGATGGAGAAATCAAGGTAAATGGTTTAGATAACAGAAAACAGTTTGAACAAGCAATGGAATGCATAGGAGCAATTGTAGAAAATCCAGATATGTATAAATATATGTCAGGAATAGACAATTTAAAGTTACATGCAAGAATTAGAAATATAGATGAAAAAAGAATAAATGAAGTATTAGAAATGGTAGGCTTAAAAGATAGAGCAAAAGACAAAGTCGGAAAATATTCTCTAGGAATGAAACAAAGACTAGGGTTAGCATTAACATTATTACATAATCCAAAAGTTTTAATATTGGATGAACCTACAAATGGATTGGATCCAGCAGGAATTAAGCAATTGAGAGATATTTTAAAGAAAATTTCTCATGAAGAAAATGTCGCTGTATTTGTGTCATCACATATATTGACAGAAATGCAACAAATGTGTGATAGAGTAGCAGTATTAGATAATGGTAAAATTGTAAAAATAGAGCAGATAACAAATTCAGAAGAAGAGAAAATTGAAACTATAGAATTAAGAATTAAAGATAAAACTAAAGCAATTAAAATTTTAAAAGAAAAATTTGAGGTAGATGCTAAAGAAGAAAAAGATAGTTTGTTAGTTACAATTCAAACAGAAAAAGTTCCAGAAGTTGTAAGAGAATTAGCAATTGAAGATGTTGGAATAAAAGCAGTTATTCCAAGAGAACATAATTTAGAGGAAATATTCTTTGATGCAACAGAAGGAGGTAAAAATGAGTAAGATATATAAATTATTTGTAGATGAAAATATTAAAACTTGGAAAAAGTTTTCAACAAAATTGGCAATTATATTAATAGTTTTAGCATTATTGGGAGCATTAAGCTTATCAAAATTGTTACAATATATAGATGAGAAAAATGATATAAATTCTGAGAGGTTTGTTTCAAGTTCAGAAGAAGGATTTAAAGGTGAAATTGAGATATTAAAAGAACAGTTGCAAGATAATACACTTTCAAAATCTGAAAAAGAGGAAATAGAGAGACAAATAAAGATTTATGAAATAAGAATAAAAAATCAAATTTATAGAACAGATTGGAGAAGTGAAGCATTATCAGATACTAGTATAGATAATAAAACTTTAGAGATTGTTGAAAAAAATGATTTTGATGGATATATTGACCAAAAGCAAGAAAAATTAAAGAAAAAATTTGATGATAAACAAATTTCACAAGAGGAATATGATGATGAAAAAATATTGTTAGAATTGCAAAAAAAATACGGAATTTCTAAAGATGATCCCCAAATATTTTATGATTACAGAGCACAAGTAATTAGTGATATTCGTCAGAAGCAGAAAAGCATTAGAACAGGAATTGATAGTCAAACAAATAAGGTATTAACAGAAAAACAAAAGAAACAATATGAAGATGATATTAAAATAAGTATATACAAAATAGAAAATAACATAGAAAAAGCAGATTCAACTTCAGATTATAAAATGACATTCGAATCATTTGCAACAAGTTTTGTAACAGCATTTATAGCAATATTTGTAATAATTGTTGCAGGAAGTGCAATTGCGACAGAAATTTCAACAGGAACAATAAAATTCTGGGCATTAACACCTAATAAAAGATGGAAGATACTAACAGCAAAAATATTATCGTTGTTATTTTATTTAGTAGTTATAACTTTAATAATGGCATTGCTAACATTAGTTTGTGGAAAGATATTTTTTACAACAGAAGGAAATACATATTTATTTGTAAAAGATGGAGTTGTACAAAAAATAGGAAATACAGCATTTATAATAGAATACTATTTTGCAAAAATTATACCAATTATAATATTTGCACTATTTGCATTAATGCTTTCAGTTGTTACAAGAAACACTTCAGTAGCAATAGCTTTAAGTATAGCAACATATATGGGAAATGGAATAATGATGCTAATTATAAATACTTACATAAAAAAAGATTGGATAAAATTTATACCATTTAACAATTTGGATATTGCTAGCAAAATATTTACAAATTTCACAAGTCCAATGACAATTTCGGCTCCAAATACTTTTGTACAGAATACATCACTTATATTTTCTCTTGGAGTGCTAGGAGTGTGTGCAATTTTAATGCTTGTAACCATGTATGATAGTTTCAATAAAAGAGATATTATTTAAGTTATAGTATAATATTTTAAAATAATACCAAGAAGCCCAATAAATAATTAAAATTATTATATATAAACATTATTTAAAAGAAAAATGACTAGAAAGCTTGATTTTTTTAGGAAAATATAGTACAATAGTTTATGTAAAAAATGTTCCTTAAACTTAGCACAATAAAAGACACCTATTATTGAGGCTCGGTATAAGGAGAAAAAGAAATAGGAGGTGTTATTATGACAGCAGAAAGAAAACAAGAAATCATTAATCAATATAGAAGAGATGAAAAAGATACTGGATCATCAGAAGTACAAATCGCTCTTTTAACAGAAAGAATTAATGAATTAACAGAGCATTTAAAAGTTC
>USMB01000041.1 GCA_900555615.1 uncultured Clostridium sp.
TATTAGGGGGTATTTTGTTGTCAAAGTTCATTTTTCATTTATTACAGGATGCTTTATACAGAAATATATTTTATTATACCATAAAATCCCTTTATTTGCAATAAACATAAATAAGTTTTCAAATTATCTTAAAATCTTTCATTTAATCAAATCTTTTTTATATTTGTTTATCAATTTTCTTCCAATATTTTCCGTAAATTAACTACCAAAAAAACAGATGACAATATTCTCATCTTCTGCTTTCTCTTACTAATCTTCATATTTAACCAACTCATCAGTGCTCTAGTTGTTGATTGTGTGGTAATGATTGATTTTTCTGTTCTTCTTTTTTCCTATATTTTTCCCCTATTTCACTTTGAATTTTTTGTTGGTTCTTTTTATCATCTGGCTCTAATTTCCAAGATTCCCCTTCTTTGTGTTGTTTTGTACTACTTAATTGATTCGTTAATTGCTTATCTTTTCTTCCTTTTAAAAATCTTGCCCTAATTTGATTAAAAAATCTCGAAAATATATTTTGTTTAGTTGGTAAATTAGTAGAACTTGTACTCTGCCTATAATCCTGGCTTTTTGCTTGCTCTTGAGTTTGTTCAATTTCTTTATAACATTCTCTATCTTTACTCAAACATAGAGCCTGTAGCACATTCTTTGTTCTACCATTTTTATCAGTAATTCTAGTTTGAACACCTGTTATATACAAATCATTAGGATTTAATAACACTTCTTGTTCTGTCTTGTCATAAGCAGATAATTCTGCTATATATGCTCCTCTGGTTCCTTGAGGCACATAAATCTCAAAAACAGTATCATAATCATCTAAAGATGCAAAAGAAGAATCATATAATGGTGATGTACTTGTTTGACCTTTATTACTAATTGTTTTTCCTAACAAACACCTAAGATCCTCTCCCTTTTCTAATCCTTTTTCTAAATAACTACTTTTTACTGCTCTATACAATTTCATTGGTTTAACTAAATGTGTTTTTGATAATCCTCCTTCTAATTCTGCAATTGTTTCATCTATATGCGTACATCTATATATTGACTGCATTGCACTTCTTACACTAACACGAGCATTCTGCTTAAATCCCATTTGTTCCATATATTTGTTAGCAATATCATAATTACTATGTAACGGAGATTGATAATCTGCATTTTGCACAAATTGTTTCATCTTTTCTATATCAGCCTCTGAAACATCTCTGCCCTTTAATGCTTCAGTTAAATCCGTTATTATTTGTTTCCTTATTGTTTCTTTAGATTTTCCCCTCTTAATACCTAGTATCATATTACTTCCAATTGAATATTGATATATTGCTTTTGCATTATTTACTGTTAAATTTCTTTTATCTAACATTTTCTCAAATTGTTGTATTTTATCTACAGGTATCCCTTGTCCTTGTAGTTCTTCCATTGTATATCCATCAGATAATTTTTCAAGAACATCTCCATGCTTTTTTATGCCTCCATATGCACTCTCCAAATCTTTTTCTGTGTCATAACTTTCATAATCACCATTTATTATTCGTTCTATTTCTTTCTGAGAAATACCTTGGATCTGTAGCATAGTTGTTATTTGTTTTTTTTGCTCTTCCGACATATGTAATTGTTCTATTCTCATTTTTTCACCATCTTATCCTTTGCATTTTATTTCTTTAAAAACATTTTATTATATTTTTTTAATTTTTTCAATATTTTCAGTAATTTTGCCTTCAAAAACAGAGGACAGTATTCTCATCCTCTGCTTTCTCTTGCAAAACGCTTATTTATTCTTAATATTCAAATAATTCACAACTATCATCAAATCTATCAAAATATTGTCTATTATATTCACTTATATCTCCTCTTGGTCTTGGTGGTCTAGGACCAGGTCCCATTGGAGGTCTCATAGGTGGACGTGGTGGTCTTGGTGGAGGAGGTGGTGGAGGCCTTGGTGGTCTAAATCCAGGAAAACCTGGTCTACCAATCAATTCTCTTAAAAGCAAAATTCTAATCAAATCATTTAATCCTGTATTTCTTTGTCTATTTTCACAAGTTCTATCATCTTTAGTGTTTGATGTTCTTGCTGTTTTATCATCTACTTTTTCTGAAGTTCTATTTTGTTCCAACTCTCTATCTTCAACCGCCAAATAAATCTCTTCAGTCATTTTATCTACTAGTTCTCTTGTCACTTCTCCTCTATTTTCTGAGCAAGCTTTTTGTATCATAGGATATATAATGTTATAAATTTCTGGATAACATTTTTCTAATTCTCTAATTTGTATATTGCTCATTGCAGTCGTAGTCATTGACATTGGGGTTTGGATTGGATCGTAATTATCATAATTATTATAATATGTATTTTGATAATTATTCATAGGTTGATATCCTAATACACTTCTCATGTACTCTTCATATAATGTATCATTCATTTAACATCTTCCTTTCTTGAAGTATTACTACTTCTAAAATCATAATACATTATATGAATTTCGTGCGAAAAAAGTGTCGGAGAATTTTTTTACTATGTAAAAAAATTCTCCGACCCCAAATTAGCACATCAGATTTACTTTATCTCTAAATTGATCTCCTCTATCATACATATCTTTAAACATATCAAAACTTGTGCTTGCTGGTGAAAATAACACTACTTGACCTGGTTTAGCTATTCTTTTTGCAGTTTCCAAACTTTGGTCAAATGTATCACACCAATGAATGTCTAATTGCTTGTTTTGAGCTTCTAATTCTTTTTTTACTGCATCATATATTTTAGTAGCTGTTTGCCCAATTAGTATTAGGCTACTTACTCCATCTACAATAGGCTTTCCTATCGGTGTATAATCCAAATTCTTGTCTGCTCCTCCCGCTATTAAAACAATTTCTTTATCTTTAAATGCATTTAATGCAGATATTCCTCTTGTTGGACTAGTGCTTGCTGAATCATTGTACCATTCTACTCCATTTAATACACGAACTAATTCTAATCTATGATGTACTCCTGAAAATTCTTTTATTGTTTTTACTGCATCTTCTACATCAACTAATCCTTTCGTTAACGCTAATGCTGTACACACATTTTGGAAATTATGCATTCCTTTTAATTTTAAATCTTTAGTATCTACAATATGTCTTCTTATGCCATCTTCACATTCTTTTATTATTCCATCTTCATCTACTATAAATCCATTTTCAAGTTTTTGCTTACTACTAAATAATATAACTTTTCCATTTGCCTCATCTTTGCATGCATTTGTAAGCTCATTATCTGCATTTAATACCAATATTCCATCAGCTTTTTGATTTCTAAATATATTTTTCTTTGCATCTATGTATTCTTGGTAATCTTTATGTACATTTAAATGATTTGGTGTTATATTTGTAATTGCTGCTATATCAGGACTTATTTTCATTTCCATCAATTGAAAACTGCTTAATTCCAAAACAATTATATCTTCTGGTTTCATTTCATTTAATTTTGTAAATAATGGTATTCCTATGTTTCCACCTAAATGTACTGTGTAACCTGAATCTTTTAAAATGTCATATGTCAATGTAGTTGTAGTAGTTTTTCCATCACTTCCTGTAATTCCTATTACTTTACATGGTGCCATTTTCATTAATTGTTCTATTTCTGTTGTAACTACTGCTCCTCTTTCTTTTTCAGCAACTAATTCTGGTTTTGTAGGCATACAAATTGGTGATCTAAATATTAAATCAAATCCTTTTAAATTTTCTAAATTTCCTTTTCCTAAATAATATTTAAATCCATACTCTTTTACTTTTTTAAAGATATTCTCATCTAATTTTTCTGTTTCTCTGTCATCAAATACTGTTACATCAGCTTGTTTATCATGTAAGTAATCTATCAATGGACTATTACTTACTCCAAGTCCTATAATTGCTACTTTTTCTGTTTTTAACTTTCTTTCAAATTCTTCTAATTTTTTATTTTTATATTCCATTAACAACAGCCTCCTTCATCTTCTCTAATACCTTTTGAGCTGATTCCTTTGCACTTTTACATTCTGTTACATCTATTATTTGCGTTTGAGGATATATTTTATAATATCCTGATTTTTCTTGCAATTCATCTCTTGCTAAAATCATTTCTTTTATCTGCTCTTTTGGTATTTCTTTATTATATTGCATATATTTTCTATTTGTTCTTTCTTCTATTGAGGCATCTATAAAAAAGTGCTTTGTAACACCTGGATACATTTTTATTATATCTCTTGAAGATAATATTATATTATAATTTTTTCTGTATTCATCTATTAAATTTTTTCCAAATTCATAAAGTTGTTCATTTTTAGCAACATTGCTAACTTTTGATACTGCCATTGATGCTTTTTTAGATTGTAAATCTTTTTCATCAAGCTTTTTTCCATTCATATAAATTACAGTTTCTCTATCTTCTAATCTTACTTCTATTCCTAATTTTTTCATTATTTCAAATGAATCAAGATTTTGCAAATTTTCCATATCTGGCTTTTCTTGCATCATTCCATATACAATTGCCCTATATATTTCTCCACCATGCAATATTATTGAATTATCAATTTCATTTAATAATTCTCTACATATTGATGTTTTCCCTGCTCCAACTGTTCCTTCTATTCCTATTACTATATTTTCCATTTATTTTTTCCTTTCAATAAACTTCATATATTATATAACTTTCAATGATATTTTACAATATTTTTGCATATTTCTTTATTCATTGGGCAAAATATTTTCGATAAATTGAAATGGAGGTGTTCTTCTATGTCAGAAAAAAATAATAAACAAAACAAAAATAATAACAAAAATAGCGAAAATAACAACAATCAAAAAAATAACAATAAATAGTTATTAAAAATATTAAAGCTCTATGTGTTTATTCACATAGAGCTTATCTTATGCTGTTTCTTTTTGGTCAACAGCTATTCTTTCACTTCTTACTTTTTTTACTTTATTAGGATTTTCAATTATTCTTGGTCCTGCATTATTTAAAACAGTATCTTTAGTTATAATACATTTTTCTATTTTTTCATTTGATGGAATATCAAACATAATATCTCTCATAATTTCTTCTATAATAGAACGTAAACCTCTAGCTCCTGTTTTTCTTTCAATTGCTTTATCTACAATTGCTTCTAATGCTTCTTGTTCAAATTCTAATTCTACATCATCCATTTTTAATAATTTTTTGTATTGTTTTACTAAAGCATTTTTAGGTTCTGTTGTTATTTTTATTAGTGCTTCTCTATTTAATTCTTTTAATGTTGCTATAATTGGTAGTCTTCCTATAAATTCTGGTATCATCCCGAATTTTAATAAATCTTGTGGTAAGATTTGTTCAAATACTTTATATCTGTCTATATCTTTTTTACTTTGAATATCTGCTCCAAATCCCATTGATTTTTTACCAATTCTGTCTTTTATTATATTTTCTAAACCTTCAAATGCTCCACCACATATAAATAATATATTTGATGTGTCTATTTGTAACATTTCTTGTTGTGGATGCTTTCTACCACCTTGTGGTGGTACTGATGCAATTGTTCCTTCAACAATTTTTAATAATGCTTGTTGTACACCTTCTCCACTTACATCTCTTGTTATTGATGGATTTTCAGATTTTCTTGTTATTTTGTCTATTTCATCTATATAGATTATTCCTTTTTCTGCTTTTGTTATATCTCCATCTGCTGCTTGAATTAGTTTTAAAAGAATATTTTCTACGTCTTCTCCAACATATCCAGCTTCTGTAAGTGTTGTAGCATCTGCTATTGCAAATGGTACATTTAAAATTTTAGCTAATGTACTTGCTAATAATGTTTTTCCACATCCTGTTGGTCCAAGTAATAATATGTTACTTTTTTGAATTTCTACATCATCATCACTTTGTTTCTCATGTTTAGATTCTAGCTCTTCTTCATTTGCTATTCTTTTATAATGATTATATACAGCTACTGATAATGTTTTCTTTGCTTCATCTTGACCTATAACATATTGGTCAAGAATATCTTTTATTTCTCTTGGACTTGGTATTTTATCTAATCCTGCTAAAGTATATGTGTCTTCATCTTCTTCACAATATTCGCTTTCGATTATTTCATTACATAATCCTATACATTCATTACAAATATATACACCAGGACCTGCAACTATTTTTCTTACGCTATCTTGTGTTTTACCACAAAATGAGCATTTTACACCTTTTGGTGTATCACTTTTTGCCATATATACTTTCTCCTTTACTTATTCTATATTCTTTTGTCCATTATTCCATCAATCAATCCATATTCAAGTGCTTCTTGTGCTGTCATGTAATGGTCTCTTTCTGTATCTCTTTCTATTGTTTCTATTGATTGACCTGTTTTTTCACTTAACAATTTGTTTAATTTTTCTCTTGTTCTTATCATATGATCTGCGTGAATTTTTATTTCTGTAGCTTGACCAGATATTCCTCCACCTTGGCCACCGATTAATGGTTGATGTATTAAGATTTCTGAATTTGGTGTAGCAAATCTTTTTCCTTTTTCTCCATTTGCTAATAATACTGCTCCAAAACTTGCAGCTAATCCTACACATATTGTTGATACTGGACATTTTATATAATTCATTGTATCAACTATTCCCATTCCATCTGTGATAGAACCTCCTGGTGAGTTTATATATAAAAATATTTCTTTATCTGGATCTTCTGATTCTAAGAATAATAATTGTGCTATTATTAAACTTGCTGATGTTGGATTTACATCTTCTCCTAAAAATATTATTCTATCTTTTAGTAATCTTGAGAATATGTCATATGACCTTTCTCCCTTACTTGTTTGCTCAATTACATATGGTACTAAACTGTCTTTTTCTAACATACTTTTTCCTCCCTATTTTTTATTTATTCGCCTAATAACCTATTTTTCCCTTAATAACTTGGATTTTTATTATAAAAAGGCAAAAAAGTTAGGTAATTTTCTTTGACCAAAACTCCCCTAACTTTTCTTTCAACTATTTTTTGCTACTTTTTGTTGTACTTTTCTTTTCTGTTTTTTCAGCCTTGTCAGCTTTTTCTTCTTTACTTGTAGCTTTTGTTTCCTTTTTTTCAGCTTTCTTTTCTGCTTTTTTTGCTGTAAATTTTGCATTGCTTACTATGAATTCTAATGCTTTTTCTGATTCTATTCCTTCTTTTAAGTATTTTTTTAAGTTTTCGTTTTCACTAATTTCTTCTACTTTTTTTCCATAGTTTTTAGCCATTTCTTCCATTTTTGCTTTTATTTCGTCTTCACTTGCTTCGATTTTTTCTGCTTTTATTATAGCTTCTAGTACAAGTCTTGATTTTATTGCTTCAATAGCTTGTGGTTCATATTCTTTTTTCATTTCTTCTTCTGTTTTACCTATCATTTTTAGGTATTGGTCTAGGTTTAATCCTTGATATGATAATCTTTGTTCAAAGTCTTTCATCATATTTTCAACTTCGAATTCTACCATTCCTGATGGAATATCTACTTTAACATCTCCGCATACTGCTTTGATTGCTAAGTCTTCTGTTTCGTATTTTTGTCTTTGTTCATTATTTTTTTCGATTTTTTCTTTTATGCTAGCTTTTAATTCTGCTAATGTATCAAATTCACTTACATCTTTTGCGAATTCGTCATCTAATTCTGGTAATTCTTTTCTTTTTATTTCATGTAATTTTACTTTGAACATTGCTTCTTTTCCAGCTAAGTCTTTAGAGAAATATTCTTTTGGGAATGTTACTTTTATTTCTCTTTCTTCATCAATTTTCATTCCAACTAATTGGTCTTCAAATCCTGGAATAAAAGATCCACTTCCTATTTCTAATTCATGTCCTTCTGCTTTTCCACCATCAAATGCTACACCATCAACAAATCCTTCAAAATCTATTGTTGCGATATCACCATTCTCTAATGCTCTATCATCAACAGTTATTAATCTTGAATTGTGTTCTTGCATATGTCCTAATTCATGTTCGATGTCTTTTTCTTCTACTTTATATTCTACTTTTGGTATTTCTATTCCTTTATATTTTCCTAATTCAACTTCTGGTTTTGTTTGTACAACTGCTGTAAATATAACATCTTTTCCTTTTTCCATTTGTTTAATATCTACAACTGGTCTGCTTACAGCATCTATTTTATTTGCTTCTAATGCTTCATCATATGCTTCTGTTGCTACTTCGTTGAATGCGTCTTCATAAAAGATTTGTGCTCCATAATATTTTTCTACTATATTCATTGGTGCTTTTCCTTTTCTGAAACCTGGTATGTTGAAGTATTTAGCATTTTGGAAATATACTTTTTTCATTGCATTATCAAATTTCTCTGCTTCTATTGTGATTTCTAATTTTACTTCATTTGCCTTTTCTGTTTTTTCTACTTTACAATTCATTATAATCTTCCTTTCTTGTCTTGCTTTTAGCCTTTATATTATATCATATTTTTACCATTTTGCAATAGTTTTAATTTAATTTATTTTATAATACTATAAAAATTTTCAAATTCAAATCCTTGGTCTCTAAAATATTTGATTATTGTAGGTAATGCATTGGCTGTTGCAGTTTTGTTTCCTGCATCATGCATCAATACTACTACACTATTATGTTTTGGTACTGTTTTGTCTAATTCTGAGATAAATTCTTCAGTTGTTTTGGCTCCTGCTGCATCAGATGTTAATGCATTCCAATCTATATGCAATATATCGTTTTGTTCTAATAATTGTAATGCTTCTTTTTTTACACTAGCATATTTTCCCCCCCAATATCCTCCTGGATATCTAAATAAATGTGGATTATATTCTGGTTGTCCAATTGCATTTCTGATTGCTGATATACATTTATTGTATTCATCTAATACACTTTGTGGTGAAGCATATATTTGTGAATATACATGAGAATATCCATGGCTTGCTAAATAATGCCCTTCTTCATATTCTCTTTTTACTATATCTGGCTCTAATTCTACTCTGCTTCCCAATAAAAAGAATGTGGCTTTAATTTTCTCGCTTTTTAGCGTATCAAGAACTTTGGGTGTTACTGTTTGTGAAGGTCCATCATCAAATGTTAAAAATACTCTTTTGGTTTCTGAATGATATATGTTAGCTAAATTAGCTTTTCCTTCATCTGTTAATTGTGGTAACATTTCTTTAATCTTTTCTTTCTCAAGCTCTTCTAGTTCCTCTTGCTTTTTTTGTGCCTGTTCAGCTTGTTCTTTATATGCTAAATAGTGATTATTAAATTCTGATTTTCTATAATTTTCTTTTATTACTAATCCTACTATAATTATTACTACAATAAAAAATATAGCAATTATTATATTTCTTTTATTTTTATATTTTCTTTCTATAGATATCAAATCCATTTTTCCACCTTTTATCCGAAATTAAAAATTCATCATCTCTAATTTTTTAAATATTCCAACTCTTCTTCTAATTTTTTTCTCATGAATAATGGTTCACCTTTTTCTATTACTTTAGTGTCTTTTAATGAATCATACTTATATAAACTTTCCCAAGTTTGAAATCCTTCTTTAACACCAATTTGATGTAATAGATTTTTGGCTGTTTCTTCCATAAATGGTAATAAAACAATTCCTATTTTTCTGATATTTTCTATTAAATGATACATACTTGATTTTAATTTTTCTGTTTCTCCATTTTTTTCTAATTCCCATGGACGAGTTTCATCTATATATTTATTTGTTCTTGAAATTACTGCCCATATTTCTTGTAATGCATTTAATAGTTGATAGTTTTCCATATAATCTTCAATCTTTTTAATTTGATCTTCTGTAAATGCTTCAAATTCTTTATCAACTTCATTTGGAGTTCCATTATATTCTGGGACAACACCTTCAAAATATTTATTTACCATTGATACTGTTCTGTTTACTAAATTTCCTAAATCATTACATAAATCAGAGTTATATCTTTCAACAAAATCTTCTGGAGTGTATACACCGTCTTGTGAAGCAGGTACTATTCTTAATAAATAGTATCTTGTAGCATCTACACCATATCTATCTATTAGTTTTTCTGGATATACCACATTTCCAAATGATTTAGACATTTTTCCATCTTTCATCATAATCCAGTTATGAACTATAAATTTCTTTGGAATTGGTAAATCTAATGCCATTAAGAATATTGGCCAATATATTAAGTGAAATCTTGCAATATCTTTTCCAACAACTTGTACATCTGCTGGCCAATATTTTTTAAATAATGTATCATCTTCTTGCATATAACCAAGTGCTGTTAAATAATTTGTTAATGCATCTAACCACACATAAATTACATGTTTTGGATCATTTGGAACTTTTATTCCCCAGTCAAAAGATGTTCTTGTTACACATAAATCTTCTAATCCTGGTTTTATAAAATTATTTATCATTTCTGTTTTTCTATATGCTGGTTCAACAAAGTCTGGATTGTCTTCATAGAATTTTAAAAGTCTATCAGCATATTTTTTCATATTAAAGAAATATGCTTCTTCTTTTAATAATTTTACTTCTCTTCCACAATCAGGACATTTTCCATCTACTAATTGTGTCTTTGTAAAATATGTTTCACATGGCATACAATACCATCCTTCATATTCACCTTTATAAATATCTCCTTTTTCAAGAAAATATTCAAATATTTTTTGTACAGCCTTTTCATGATTTCCGTCTGTTGTTCTTATAAAATAATCATATTTTATATGCATTTTTGCCCACAATTCCTTAGCCATTTGTGCCATTTCATCTACATGCTCTTGTGGAGTTTTTCCTGCTTTTTCTGCAACAGTTTGAATTTTTTGTCCATGTTCATCTGTACCTGTTAGCATGAAAACATCATACCCTCTTAGTTGTTTATATCTTTTTATTGTATCTGCTAATACTTCTGTATATGAAGTCCCAATATGAAATTTTCCACTTGGATAATATATTGGTGTTGTTATATAAAATTTTTCCATGTTTTCATCCTCCTTACTATATAATTATATCTCTTTTTAATAATTTGTTTTTTACTGTTCCAATTCCTATAAATTCATTTTCTTTATATATCTTATAAATTCCATCTTTTAATTCATATGTTAATTGTACTCCATTCAAGAATAATTGGAACTTTCTTTCATTTAGCACAATATTTTCATAATTACTAAAATATTTTTCTATTGTTATAAATTTATTTGATACTATTTCTTGATTTTCTAATTCTTCAATTGTTATTGAATCTTTTATATTAAACTCTCCAACTTGAATTCTTTTAAGTTCTTTCATATACCCTATAGTTCCAAGTTCTTCTGCGATTTTTTCACAAAGAGTTCTTATATATGTACCTTTTGAACAACTTACTCTAAATATAATTTCCATATCTTCAATTTTTATTAATTCTAATTTATATATTTCAATAGTTCTAGGCTTAACTTCTACTTCAATGCCTTTTCTCGCATATTCATAAAGCTTTTTTCCATTAAGTTTTATTGCTGAGTACATAGGGGGAATTTGCTCTTGTTTTCCTTCCAAATTATTAAAAATTCTTTCTATATTTTCTTTTTTTAAAATTGATTGCTCGACATTTTGACTTTCTAATACTTTTCCTTCCCCATCTGCAGTATCTGTTTTTTCTCCTAATTTTAAAACAGCTTCATAGATTTTATCATGTTCTATTAAATATTTTGAAAGTAATGTTCCCTTTCCTATAAGTAATGGTAACACTCCTGTTGCATTAGGATCTAATGTTCCTGTATGTCCCACTTTTTCGTTTAAAAGCTTTTTAGCTTTTCTCACAATATCATGTGATGTATAATTTTTAGGTTTATTAATAATTATTATTCCATCCATATTTGTTTCCTTATTTTTTTAATCCATGTATTGCTACATCTAAAACTTTATTTTTAACTTGGTCTAATGTTCCACTAACAAAGCATCCTGCTGCTCCTGGATGGCCTCCGCCACCTAGTAACATACATATGTCAGAAACATTAATAGTTTCATGAGAACGGAATGAGCCTTTAAATCCATTTGCGCCTTCTTTTTCTTTTAAAAGGATAGCTACTTCAACTCCTTCTATGTCTCTTAACATTTCTACTAATCCTTCATCATCACCAATTTCTGCATTTAAATTATTGTAATCTTCTAGTGTTAAATATGCAATTGCTATTTTACCATCTTCGAAAAATTCCATTCTATCATAAATTAATTTTTCAAGTTCACAATGTACTTTGCTTTTCTTTCTTAATGCAATTCTGCATATTTCTTTTAGTTTTGCACCATTTCTTACTAACTCTGCAGCAAATTCAAATGTTTCTGGTGTTACACCACCCCATTGGAATCCTCCTGTATCTGTTATTATTCCTGTTAATATACATGTTGCTAATTCCTTAGTTATTTTTACTCCATAATACTCAAACATTGCAAATAATACTTGACAACATGCTGGTGCTACTGGATCTACATAATTCAAATCTGCAAACATTGAATTTACTGAATGGTGATCAATTTCAATTGTTCTCTTGGCTGTTGCAAAAAATTCTTTTCCAGCAGCCATTCTCTTTAAATCTGTACAATCTACAGATATTGCTAAATCATAATTATTTGTTTTCCCAATTTGTAATATTTTTTCAGAACCTGGTAAAAACTTAAAATCCTTTGAATATTCTGGAATAATTACATCTGCCTCTTTTCCAAATTCTTTTATAGCATGCATCACTGAAAGAGAGCTTGCTACAGCATCTCCATCAGGTGACTCATGTGTTAAAATTACAATCGTTTGTGCTTTTTTTATTTCTTCTAATATATTATCTAATGTCATGTGTTTATTTATTCTCCTTATTCTTTATTTCATTTAATATACTATCTATTCTAGCTCCATATTCTAATGATTCATCTAATTCAAATACCAATTCTGGTGTATTTCTTAAATTTATTCTTTTAGCAAGTTCTGAACGTAAATATCCAGAAGATTTTTTTAACCCTGCTAAAGTTTCTTGAACATTTTTAGAATTTAGAATGCTAACTGAAACTTTTGCATATTTTAAATCTGGAGTTACTTTTACTCTAGTTACACTAACCATTCCAGTAACACTTGGTTCTTTAAGTTCAAAACTTATAATTTGACTTAATTCTTTTCTATATTCTTCATCAATTCTTCCTTGACGATTATTATTCTTTGGCATTTTTTCCTCCTTGTTAATTTGGGGTCGGTCCTTTTTTTCGCATGCGAATTTAGGGT
>USMB01000042.1 GCA_900555615.1 uncultured Clostridium sp.
GGGAAACAAAATCACATATACAATAGATGAAACTGTAGCAAATAATGATGATCAATCTAAATTAGGTTTATATGATAAATCAATTGAAAATGGAGTAATCACTAATACATTTAATACAGAGAAAGTAACAGAAAAAACAAAAGTAACAGCAACAAAAGCATGGGCAAATATGGAGAGTGATGCTGCAAAAGCAAATAAATTGACATCAATAAAACTACAAGTAAAAAATGGTGATACAGTAGTAAAAGAAAAAGAAGTAACAGAAAAAGATAATTGGACATATACATTTACAGATTTACCAGTATATGATAAAACGGGAAACAAAATCACATATACAATAGATGAAACTGTAGCAAATAATGATGATCAAGCAAAATTAGATTTATATGATAAATCAATTGAAAATGGAGTAATTACAAATACATTTAAACCAGAGAGAGTAACAGAAAAAACAGATATTACAATGACAAAAATATGGGAAGACAACAATAATAAGTTCAATACAAGACCAGATAGCATAATATTAACAGTAAATGGTACAGATTATAAGGTAGAAGGAACAAAGACGGCTGACTCATGGTCAAGAACTGAAAAATTACCTAAATATGATGCAGAAGGAAAAGAAATATCTTATACTGCAACAGAAAATACAGTACCAACAGGATATGAAAAGGTATCAGAAGAAGGTTTAACTGTAACAAATAGAGCAAATGAATTAATAAGTAAAACAGCATATAAAGCAAATGAAGATGGTAACATTGGAAATGATGCGGTTACAGATAACGATACATTTGCAGCAAATGAAACAGTATATTATAAAATTACATTAAAGAATGCTGGAAGTGAGCCAATTTCAAAAACAGTTACAGACGAAATTCCATTAAGATTAACATTAAATACAGTTGATGGAAAAACTGGAGAAAGTGGAACAACTGTAAAAGGAGACAATTGGACAGTTACTAAAAATGATAAAGAACAATCAGTAGTAACATGGGAAGTAAAAGACTTGGCAGCTGGTGATACAAGAGAATTAATAATAAAAGCAATAGTTGTAGCAGAAGCAGAATATAAAGATATATGCAACAAGACAATTGATGGAACAACAGCATATACTGCAAAACTATTTGTAAGAAAAGATGGAAAAGTACCATATGAAGGTAGTGGAACTGGATATGATGCATCACTATATACAGGAGAACTAGGAACAGTTTACTTAAATAGCTCAGATTTACACTATGATACTAATGCAAACTTAAAGAATGATGATCTATATTATTTGATAAAAAATAATAATATAATAACAGATATGGTTGCAAAAGGAATAACAAGAACTCAATTAGTCGATGCGTTAAAAACAAATGGAACAACATTAGCTGATGATGAAGTTGTAGTATGGTATGTAATAAAGAATGAATCTGATGGATATCACATAGATGGTGTAATCAGAAAGATTTCATCATTAACAGAAATTACTAATACAGCTTTTACAGATAAAGTAAGCTCAGACTCAACAATAAAATTAGAAGATATTGAAATTGGCCAAAGAGGAAGCATAACAGTAAAAAGTATTACATCTTCAACAGATACTGTTTCAACACCAATGGATGTAGTATTTGTACTAGATACTTCTGGAAGTATGACATATCCTTTAGAAGTAAAAGATAAGGATGACGAAAAGGCAGTAGAAGACAGTAGAGCTAAAGCTATGGTAAATGCTGTAAATAGTTCTATCAAAACTATAATGAGCAAAAATAAAGAAAGTAGAGTAGGTGTAGTTGGATTTAGTGGAGATGCATCAACAATTATACCATTAGGAAACTATGCTCAAAATATAGATTATTTAACAAGAGAATATATTAAAGCTAGTTTTTGGAACGGATATCAAAGTAGCCAAACAATACAATCTAATGTTGGTAATGGCTCAAGAGAAGTAACAGGAGGAACTAATACACAATCAGGTATAAAATTAGGTGCAGAAATGCTTACAAGTAATCAGAATACAACAACAGCAACAGTTACTTTAAAAGACGGAACAACAAAGACTATAACTCGTACACCATTATTAATCTTAGTTACAGATGGTGAACCAACATATTATTATAATAATGAAGAAGCAGTAGAAGATTGGAGAAAGGATAAGAAATTAGATGGAGATGGTACATATACAAATCAAAATTTCTATTATTGGACATTAAGAACTGCTAAATATTATAAAGATCAAATAACAAATAAATATTATCAAAAAACTGATAAAACAGCTAAAGTATTTACAATAGGTCTTGGATTAGATGGAAGAGAAGCTGTAGCAATGTTAGATCCGACAACAGAAAAAGTAAATGCATGTAATAATAAGAATAGTACTAAGCAACAAAAAGCATTATATAATTTAATTACAGACAATGAAAAAATAGTACCAGGTGCATATAGTTATGCAGATGGAAGTAAAACAGGAGAAATAGCAGAAAGCGACTTAACAGATTTCTTAAATACATCTATAGATTCTTCATCAGAAAATGAAGAAAATAGAGCAATAACAGTAGAGGAATCTAAAGCAAGAAGAGTTGAACTTGGAACAATTAATGAAGAAAAAGAATTTTTATTAACAGTTGGAACAGATAGTTACACAAGTTTAAGTGCAGCAATGAATGCAGGATATGTCAGAAAGGCAACATCAACAACATATTATTTAGATTTAAGCGGAATTTCAAGGTCAACTAATGTTGAAATAGTTTACTGGAACTAGCTAGTATTGAAGCCAAAAGTAAAAAGGATCGCTAAGCGGTCCTTTTTATATTGTTTTAATATGTAATTAATTTATGCGTATAATCTAAATTACCAATAGAATCATATTCATATCCTAAAGTGTAAACATTAGTTGCCCAAATGTCTTTTTCAAGCAATTGTTTCAAATTTTTATTTGGATTGCTATCCATAAATTTTTTTACAGAAGAAATTATAGTTAATTTCTTATTAGTTTTAGAAATTTCACTAATTAATTCACGTCCTTTATCATTAAAACCTAAAATTCTTACATAAGGTTTTGTGACTTTAGAAAGTTGCATATCTTTTTTTGTAATGCCAAGAATAGCATATAAAAAAATACGCTGTAATCTAGTTTGAGTATATCTTTTAGTATTTATAATTGATAATAATTCAGAAACAGTGTTACATTGGTTAACTGCGGATTTTATTGCAAATTCAAGACCTTCAGAAACATCTGGTAAATTTGCAATTTTATCTGTAGACATTTTTCTTAATGTATAAATAATTATTTCATCAAAATCTGAAATGTCTTTAACAATATTTCCATTTTCCATTGCATTATTTAAAATATTATAAGAGGCTTCTGGCATAAAACTTTGCAAAATGTCTGAATGATGAGTAGCACATAACTTACGAAGAGCAGTAGCACTAGCAAATTGTGAATCAGTAGGTATTGTATTATCATTATAATTGTTTCCTTCACGTTTAATTGTAATGGGCTGGATAATACTTTTTTGTCTTTTTAAAGCTTTTAAATACTCAATACCTAAAATGTTGTTGGAAGAAGAAAGAACATTTGCAAATCTACGAACATCATTTAAATACATCATTAAAGCTCTTTCTCTGGCCTTAGGAAATGATACACCTTTATCTAATTCATGTGATAATAAAGTTTTATATTCTGGTGGTTCGTTAGCTAAAACATATGTAACTTGTTGTAAAATAGAAATGTCACTACATTCACTGCCAAAAGCAACAAAGTCTACAATTCCTAGAGAATCAAGAATTTTAATTGCACCAGAGGCAAAATTTTCTGCACTAGAAATTGCATAAACAGTAGGAAGCTCTATAACTAGGTCAATGCCATTTTCAATAGCCATTTGAGCTTTAGACCATTTGTCGACAATAGAAATATCACCTCTTTGAGTAAAATTTCCACTCATGACAGCAATAGAATAATCTGAATTTGTAATCAATTTTGCTGTATTTAAATGATAAAGGTGTCCATTGTGAAATGGATTATATTCAGCAATTATGCCTAAAACATTACTCATTAAAACCCTCCTAACATATTGAAAAATTCATAATTTATGATATAATCTTATCACAAAACATAAAAAAAGCAAATACTTATAATAAAATATGAAAGGAAAATTTCAATATGGAAGATAAAATTATTATATATACAGATGGTGCTTGTTCTGGTAATCCTGGTCCAGGAGGTTGGGGAGCAATTTTAATGTATAAAGATGCAAAAAAAGAAATTTCTGGAGGATGCAAACAGACAACTAATAATATAATGGAAATTACAGCTGTTGTTGAAGCTTTAAAATGCTTAAAGGTAGAAAGTGACGTACAAGTTTATAGTGATAGTGCATATACAGTAAATGCTTTTAAACAAGGTTGGATATATAATTGGATGAAAAATGGTTGGAAAACTTCAAATGGTTCAGCAGTAAAAAACAAAGAACTTTGGCAAGAATTATATGCATTAACCAAAAAACATAAAGTAGAATTCATAAAAGTAAAAGGACATGCTGATAATGAATTTAATAATAGATGTGATGAGATGGCAAGAGAAGCAATAAGTAAGCTGTAACTTTTATTGTATAAAAAATCCTAAATTGTATAAAATAATATAAATTTTATGCAAAGGGTGGATAAGATGAAAAGAAAAATAATTGGTTTTATTTCAATAATGCTATTAGTGATTACGTTTATAACAGTATTAGCTATGCAAAATAATGAGGTATTAGCATTATCCAAATATGGTTCTAGAGGAAGCGAAGTTAGAACGATACAAGAAAAATTAAAAAGATGGGGATATTATACTGGCGGAGTTGACGGAATATATGGAAGTTTAACTGTGTCTGCAGTAAAAAAGTTTCAACAGAAAAATGTTTTAACTGTTGATGGAATTGCAGGAACAAAAACTTTAGCAGCAATGGGAATAACTAGCAGTTCATCTTCTAGCGGAAGCTCTACTAATAATTCATCAAATGTAAATTTACTAGCCAGAGCAATTTATGGAGAAGCAAGAGGAGAACCATATACAGGACAAGTTGCAGTTGGAGCAGTTATAATGAACAGAGTAAAAAGTAGCAAATTTCCAAATACAATTGCAGGGGTAATTTATCAAAGCGGAGCTTTTGATGCAGTAGCAGATGGTCAAATAAATTTGAATCCAGATAGTACATCAAAAAAAGCAGCACAAGATGCATTAAATGGATGGGATCCATCATATGGAGCAATTTATTATTTTAATCCAAGCACTGCAACTAATAAATGGATTTGGTCAAGACCAATGACTGTAACTATTGGAAAACATAGATTTTGCAAATAAAAAAGCACTTCACATATAGTGAAGTGTTTTTATCTATCTTTTTAATCTAATTAAAATAGCAATTCCTAATAAAATTAATAATACTCCAACAACAATTAAACAAATACATAAAATATTTGTTAATTCTAAATCAAAGTCAGAAGTAGTAACAGTTGATGATAATGTAGAGCTACTAGAATTGCTAGAAGTATTAGTATTACCTAAATTCATATCGACAGCTGCAAAAACATAAGAACAACTTGATATTATAATTAGTGCTATTGATAAAATTACCATAAATTTCAAGACTTTTGACATTTGTATATACCTCCTATAAACTGTACAAATTTAACAACTAAACATTATGACAATATAATATCAAAACTGCAAAAAAAAGTCAACAAAAAAATAAAAATGGACTTCAAAAGAACACAAAATTATGATATACTTCACTTGAAAAGGAGGAAATAAGATGCCTTACATAGAATTTAAAAATGTTTGTAAAGAATATAAAATGGGAGAAGTAAAAATAAAAGCATTAAATAATACAAATTTTAGTATAGAAAAAGGAGAGTTAGTTGTAATTGTTGGACCATCAGGTGCAGGAAAAACAACAACACTAAATATATTAGGAGGAATGGATACTGCAACATCTGGTTCTGTAACTATAGATGGAAAAGAAGTAACCAAATTAAAAAATAAAGAACTTATAAAATATAGAAGAGATGATATAGGTTTTGTATTTCAATTTTATAATTTAGTTCAAAATCTTACTGCAAAAGAAAATGTAGAATTAGCAACTCAAATTTGTAAAGATTCTTTAGATCCAGTGGAAGTATTAGAAAAAGTTGGATTAAAAGACAGAATGAATAATTTTCCTTCACAATTATCAGGAGGAGAACAACAAAGAGTTGCAATAGCAAGAGCAATAGCTAAAAATCCCAAACTTTTATTATGCGATGAGCCAACAGGAGCATTAGATTATAAAACAGGAAAACAAATATTAAAATTATTACAAGATACAGCAAGAAAAGAAAATATGACTGTTTTAATAATAACACATAATACAGCAATAGCACCAATGGCTGATAAAGTAATTCATTTTAAGAACGGTACAGCTGAAAGCATAGAAATAAATGAAAATCCACAACCAATAGAAGAAATTGAATGGTAGAGGAGTGATATGATGAAAAAAGCGTTATTAAGAGATAGCATAAAAGAAATAAAAAATACGTATAAAAGATTTATTTCTATATTAGTAATGGCATTTTTAGGAGTAGGATTTTTTGCAGGCTTAAGAGCAGCTTCACCTGATATGTTAGACACTATTGATAAATTTTATAGAGATAGCCAAGTATTTGATATAAAGATATTATCAACATTAGGATTAACAGAGTCAGATATAGACGCATTGAAAAATGTAGATGGTGTAGAAAATGTTGCAGGAAGCTACGAAATTGATGGAAAAATAAAATTATATAAAAAAGAAATTATTACAAAATTAATAACTGTTGGTGACATAAACAAGCCAATCTTATTAGATGGGAATTTGCCACAAAATGCGGATGAATGTGCAGTAGAAGAAAGCTTTTTAGAAGCAAATAATAAGAAAATTGGAGATATAATTCAAGTTGATGTTGAGAAAACTAAAAACGATAATGGAGATGAAATTGAATATTTAAAGAATAATCAATTAAAAATAGTTGGAACAATTCAAAGTCCATTATATGTTTCAAGAGATAGAGGAACAAGTAAACTTGGAAATGGAAAAATAAATTATTATATGTATATTTCAAAAGATAATATTAATGCAAATGAAATATACACAAGTATTTATGTAACAGCCAAAACTACTGAACAAACAGCTAGCACTAAATATGAAGATTATATAGAACAAATTAAAAATAAGATAGAAGAAATAAAAAGCGAAAGAGAGCAGGCTAGAAGAAATCAATTAGTGGAATTAGCAAATGGAAAGGTAGCAGATGCAGAAAATGAATTGAATGCACAAAAGCAAGATGCAGAGACAAAAATTAATGATGCAGAAGAAGAATTGCAAGAGGCACGTAAAAAAATAGAAGATGGGGAAAAAGAGATTGCAACAAATAAAAAGAATGCAGATACTCAATTTACAAATGCACAAAAAGAGATAGATTATGCAAGAGCACAATTACAAGGAACAAATTCGATATTAGATCAAAAAGAACAAGAACTAAATTTAACAAAGAGCAAGACATATGCACAAATAACTGAAGCTCAAAATAAAATTAATGAATCTAAAAAAGAATTAGAAGATGGCGAACAAGAACTTGCAAAAAACAAAGAAGAATTCAATGCAAAAATTGCTGATGCAGAAGCAAAACTACAAGAAGCAAAAGATAAAATAAATGATATAGAAAATCCAAAATGGTATATATTAGACAGAAATTCAAATGAAGGATATGTAGGAATTATACAAGCTACAAAAAGTATGGAAAATATAAGTAAAGTATTTCCAATTGTATTTTTCGCTGTTGCAGCATTAATATCTTTAACATCTATGACAAGAATGGTAGAAGAACAGAGAACACAAATAGGAACATTAAAAGCATTAGGATATAACCAATTTCAGATTATAAACAAATATATTTTATATGCAAGTTTAGCAAGTATTATTGGTGGAATACTAGGAATGTGTGTAGGATTTGAAACATTACCAAGAATAATCTGGATGTTATATATGATGATGTATCAAATGACACCTAATGTAGTAATAAGTTTTAATTGGAAATATGGTTTGTTAGGATTGATATTAATTTGTATATGTATAATAGGAGCAACAATTTATTCTGCAATTAGAGAATTAAAAGAAACTCCATCAGCATTGATGAGACCAAAGGCTCCTAAGGCAGGAAATAGAGTAATGCTAGAAAGAATACCCTTCATATGGAAACATTTGAATTTTAGCCATAAAGTAACAGTAAGAAATATCTTTAGATATAAAAAGAGATTTTTAATGACAATAATAGGAATTTTTGGATGCACATCATTAATTGTAACTGGATTTGGAATTAAAGATTCAATAAAAACAATAGTTCCAAATCAATATGAAAAAGTATTTTCATATAATATGCAAGTAAGTGTAAAAGATGATATATCTGAAGAAACTGAGCAAAAACTTGTAACTGATTTAAGAGAAAATTCACAGATTCAAAAAGCGATAGAAACAGACATGACGTCTGTAACTGCAGTAAATGGCGATAATGAAGAAGACGTGCAAGTTATAATTCCAAAAGATAATTTTGATGGGGTAGTAAATTTATATGATGTTAAAAGTAAGAAAACAGTTGAGTTACAAGAAAATGAAATTTGTTTAACAGATAAATGTGCCCAATTACTTGGAGTCAAAGCTGGAGATACTATAAAATTAAAAGATGATAATAAAGAAATTGATGCTAAAATTTCTAATATAGTAGAAAACTATGTATCACATTATATTTATATGTCAAAAGCTACATATGAAAATTTATTTGGAGAAAAATACAATACAAATGTAATTTTCTTAAAAAATGTTGACTTGACAGAAGCGGAAGAAGATGAGTTAATAACAAATTTAATGAGTAAAGAAGGTGTTTCTTCTGCAACTAGAATTTCAAGTATGATGGGAATGATTGATGATACATTAAAATCTTTAAATTATGTTGTAATAATATTAATTGTTTCAGCCGGATTGCTTGCATTTGTAGTGTTATACAATTTAGCAAATGTAAATATAAGTGAAAGAATTAGAGAGCTTGCAACAATAAAAGTTTTAGGATTTTATGATAAGGAAGTATATGATTATGTCACAAGGGAAACAATAATCTTAACTATAATAGGAATAGTTTTAGGACTATTTGGAGGTTATTTCTTAAATTATTATTTAATTGGAACTTGTGAAATAAATACATTAAGATTTTGCAAAATAATAGAACCAATTAGTTATGTATATGCAGTCATAATTACAGTTGTATTTACTATGATAGTAAATATTGTTACTTATTTTGCATTAAAGAAAATTGATATGATAGAAAGCTTGAAAAGTGTAGAATAATAGGAGGTAAGGTATGTTAAAACATGTAGATGAAAATAATTTTGAAGAGGAAGTTTTAAATTCTAAAAAAGCTGTATTAGTAGATTTTTTTGCGACATGGTGTGGGCCATGTCAAATGCTAGGACCTGTGTTAGAGAGAATAGGAAATTCAAGAGCTGATTTTGATATTGCCAAAGTAGATGTTGATCAAGCTCAAGAACTTGCTTTTAAATATGGAATTGAAGTTGTACCAACAATGTTAATCTTCAAAAACGGTCAAGTTATGAATACTTTAGAAGGTTTTAGAAGTGAAAGTGAAATTGTAGAAGAAATGGCTAAATATATGGAGGAATAGTGATGAAAGGATATCAATTAAATCCAGATAAAGAATATGTTATGAAAATTGTTGAAGGAATATATAGAAAAGATGGGCATTGTCCTTGTAGATTACAGGTTGATGATACAACACTTTGCCCATGTAATCAGTTTGTAAATGAAGGAATTTGCAAATGTAATTTGTTTGTGCCAATTCAAAAATAAGGTAAAAAATTTTTTCATAAATACTTGTCAAACTGAATAATATAATATATAATAAGCACAAATCCTGAGAATATAATTATATTTTCAGTTGCCTTTATTTGAAATGAGGTAGTATTATGAAAAAATTTTTATCAAATTACAAAACAACGATAGTTCTTTTAGTTGCTATTATCGTTGGAGCAATCGTAGGAATTATATTCCAAGAAAAAGCAACTATATTGCAACCTTTAGGAGACGTATTTTTAAATCTATTGTTAGTTATCATTGTCCCACTTATATTTTTAACGATAACAACATCAATTGCCAAAATGAAAAATCCAAAACGACTTGGAAAAATTATGATTACAATTATAGGTGTATTTGTTGTAACATCACTAATAGCTGTATTAGTAGGATTTGCAAGTACATACTTTGCAAAACTAGTTGATACAGAAGATGGAGAAAAAATAAAAGCATCACTAGAAGAAACAGAAACTTCTGATGAAGAAGAGGAAGAGTTAACAATTGCAGACAGAACAGTTCAATTGTTGACAGTAAATGATTTTAATAAATTATTGACAAAAGATAATATAATAGCAATATTAGTTGCATCAATAATTTGTGGAATTGCAATAAGGATGTCAGGAGAAAAAGGAAAAGCGGTATTAGACTTATTAATATCTGCAAATGAAGTTGTGCAAAACATTGTAAAAATTATAATGTATTATGCACCAATTGGATTAGCATGTTATTTTGCAGCATTAATAGGAACTTTTGGAGCTTCAATAGCTGTAGGATATTTAAAGACATTTGTTATATATACAATTGTAGCAGTAGCATTTTATTTTGTATTTTACACAATATATGCTTTTATAGCAGGAGGAAAAAAGGGAGTAAGAGTATTTTGGAAAAACGCAGTACCATCAACTTTAACATCACTTGCTACATGTTCAAGTGCAGCATGTATTCCGGTTAATGTTGATTGTGCAAAGAAAATGGGAGTTCCAGATGATATTGCAGAAACAACAATACCAATGGGAACAAGTTTCCATAAAGATGGTTCTATGATAGGATCCGTATTTAAAATTATGTTCTTAGTTTGCTTGTTTGGAACTGCTATAAATACTCCAGCAGGAATATTACAAGTATTAGGAGTTGCAATTATTGCAAATTTATTGATAACAGGTGTTCCAATAGGTGGGGGAACAATTTCAGAAATGTTAATTATAACGATGATGGGATTTCCTGTTGCAGCATTACCAATACTTACAATGGTTGCAACAATAATAGATGCACCTGCAACAATGCTTAATGTTGTTGGTGATACAGTTTCATCAATGATGGTTACAAGAATCGTTGATGGTAAAGGTTGGATAAAAGAAGATAAAGAAGAAATTAAAGAAAAAGTAAATATATAGATTTAAGGTTTGCAAAATTAAGTCTCAAATATTAGAATCCTAATATTGAGACTTAATTATTTTTTATAGATAGTTTTTTATATAAATTACAGATATTACAATTATGACAGATTTTAATTCTTTTTTCAAAAACAAGTTGTAATGTATTGATAAAGTCTAGATTACATGAAGGCTGGACTAGATGCAAATGTATTTTTTGTGGTAATAAATTTAGTAAAGTGTTTAAAATATAATCATTATTTGAAAAAGAAACATCTGACAAATATTTTGCATTTAGAGCTTTTTTATTTATAGGAATTTGATTCATATTTTCATCTAATAATATAATTTCATCATTAAATGAAATGGCATGAACTTCTATATTTGAAGAAGGTTGTGAATTTACATATAATCGTAAAAGAGAAATAAATTCAAGATATTCTCTTTCTATTATGAATTCATTAACAGAAAAGTCAACCAATTCTTCAAGTATTTTCCTATAATCAGCTAGTCTAAAATTTATGAAACCAGTTAGAATAATAATGTTATTAGAAGAAATATATTCATAAAATATGTCAAATAAAGCTAATTGTCTATTTTGAAATGAAAATTCGTCATCTTCACAAAGATTTTCTTCACATAGTTCTAGAATTTTATTAAATTCGGTATTTTCAAAATAAAAATAATTAGTGCTTAATATGTTTTTTATTATATTTGGCTCAAAGTAATCTATTACTAAATAAGAAAGAATTGTAGCTAACTTTGTATAAAAAAGTTCTTTATCAATTCCAGTGTAATGGATAATTATATTTTTATAATATTTGAATTCTTTTCGTGAGTAAAAAGTGTTTAACATATTGAAACTTGAAAATTCATTTTGCAAATATGATAAAACTTCTTCATTGTTAGTTTTTATACATAATGAACTCATAAATAGCTCCTTTTTTCTTGTTTTGTATAGTATTTGCTAAAAATAGAATTCTATACAAAACTAAAATATAATATTCTTAAAACGAAAAAATGCAACTTGTATGAATTAGAAAATTTGATGTCAATCATTTTTGAAAATGTCTTAAAAAATTTTATTTATTAGCACTAAATTT
>USMB01000043.1 GCA_900555615.1 uncultured Clostridium sp.
CTCAGTTGGTAGAGCAACAGATTCGTAACCTGTAGGTCGGCAGTTCGATTCTGCCTGTTGGCTCCATAATGCGTTTTCGTCGAACCAGTTATACATATTGATATGACTGAGTTTAAAGAAAACAAAAAGTGATTATCTATCACATTATATAAGTCGATTTAGTCGGCTTTATTTTTTTAAATATCAAGATTGGTAAAAAAGTAAAAGATAGCTCCAAAATATTGAAAAATACAGTTAAAAAAGGAATAACAATGGGTAAAGAATTATATTCTAAGATTGAAGGAACTTACACTTTTAATAATTGTATACCAAAGATAGAGAATGGTAGAAAAAACTAATATTGCTTATGTAGAACTACATACTGCTGTTATTAAAGATAAGTTATAGTTATTCTTTAATGAACATGAATATTTTTACATAGGTAGTTTAGCAAATAAATATCCACTCTCAAAATTAAGAGATTTTATTAATGGTAACTACTAATTTTTTATTTCAAGTATTTTATATCAGTATCATTTAAAATTTGCATTTGTGAAATTGCTACCTTATTTAACTTTTGAAGTCTTTCATTTTAAACCTGCTTGACTTTTAATTATGGCGAATTCGCCATAATTAAAATCAGGATTATGAATTTCTTCCCAAATGCCTAAAAATTCAATGGTATTTCTTGCTGAATGATATTTATCAGGAGACAGAGATAATATTAAATTAACATTTGAAAGAATATCATCAACAGATAAGATTTTTCTATTTAATAAACTATTTAGAGAAACTAATATAGTATCAATAGAATCATTAGTATCAAGATTCAATAGTTTTTCAACTAAATTATCACACATTTTTGTGTCTGTTATTTTAGCTAATTCAGCAAATTTATATACAATATTTTTTAATAATTCTTTTTTTGGTTTTATCCATAAGCAAAAGCTTCCTATAGAATTATACTATATTTAGGTGATTTTTTCTATACTCACATTCTAATATTTTTAGAAAGAGGATAGAGTCCATAATTTGTATAGATAGATTTCAGAAAAGATTTTGCTTTTAACTAACAGAAGTAGAATTAGAAATAATGTGGTCACAATTTGTGACCACATCAAAACTAGAAAATAAAATAGAGAAAAATTTCTAAAATAATTTGTAAAGTTAATCATATAATTTTATAGGAGGAGCCTATGAAAATATATAGTATAACAAAAAAGCAAATACAAATAACATTAGGAATTTTAATTTTATGTGTTATAGGCTTAATTGCAGTATTATACAAGCCAATGACAACAGCTGTTAGCATAGAAAAAAATGCATCAATATCTCTGAATTTAATGGATAAAATAGCAGAAATAGAAAAAGAAGAAGAGAAGATAGTGTTTCTTACATTTGATGATGGACCAACGCAAGGAGCTACGCCTAAAATTTTAGATATTTTAAAAGAAGAAGATGTAAAAGCAACATTTTTTGTAATAGGAAAATATGTCGATAGACATCCTGAGATTGTAAAAAGGGCATATGAAGAAGGACATTATATTGCGAACCATGGATATGATCATAATAATAAAATATTATATCAAAGTGAAGAAAGTTTTAAAAATGAAGTAAATAAAACAGATGAGGCAATAGGAAAAGCAATTGGAATTGATAATTATTGTTCACATATATTTAGATTTCCTAATGGTTTTATGGCACCATCATATAAGTATCAAAAGAAAGTGGCGTTAAAGTTACTTAATGATATGAATTATAGGTATGTTGATTGGAATTGTTTAAATAATGATTCAGTAAAAAAATATTCAAAACAACAATTGATTAATAATTTAAAGAAAACATCAAAAAATAAAAATATGTTGGTCGTATTAATGCATGATACCAAAGATGTAAGTGACTCTTCATCAGCATTAAAAGAATCAATTAAATACCTAAAATCAGAAGGATATATATTTAAAAATTTTTATGATGTACTAGATAATAATTGAATTGTATAATATTAAATGGAGGGAAAAGCATGAATATATACGAGTTGTTGCAGGAATAGGGGATTGGTATATTGTTCAAATAGAAGGAGATTATGTTAGAACGCAAGTATTGGATTATGATTAGGCTGATTTTAGCAGGAGTCGTTTTTTGCCTGCTTGGAGTAGGCATCGTATTGCTAATCGTAGAACAGGAAGCTGACATCATAATGATTGTTGGAACAAAAATGATGGGCTTTCTATTGTGCTGTGAAGCACTGAATCTGGAGATTTTCCGAAAGAAGATTTCCACTAAGAAGTGAGGTGTGTAGACTATTTTCTCGCAAAAAATAGTGGATTGGAAAATAATTTTTCTAGTTCACTATTTTTTATGAGAATTACGAGGTTACTTTTTCGTTATCCATTCTATAAAAAGTTCCTTATTATTTTAGTTTAAAAGTTTTTCCATTTAGATAATTTAAAATTTCACTATCTGTTTTAAAGTTAAATGTTAATTGATTAGCAGTAAGCTGTTGATACTTAAAACCGAATTCTTTATTAACAGAGTTTATTCCATATTTTCCGTCACCAATAATAGGGTAGCCTATGTGAGCTAAATGTGCTCTTATTTGATGAGTTCTGCCAGTTTCAATTTCCACTTCTAATAATGATGAATTATTTTCAAATTCATTTATTACAGTATAAGAAGTTATAATTTTTTGATAACCTGTTTTAAATTCATCAGATATATAAACTAAAGATTTTTTATTATCTTTAAATAAATATGCTTCAAGACGAGCTTTTTTATTTTTAGGCTTTCCATATACTAATGCCAAATATTTTTTTTGAATTTCATGATTTTTAAATTTTTTTAATAATATTTCCAAAGAAGCTTCGTTCTTAGCAAATAAAACAAGTCCATTTGTATTTCTATCAAGTCTATGACATGGCATTGGTAGAAAATCCGAATTTTTATAGATAGAGTGAACTATATTTGTTAAGCTGTCTGGTCCAGTAACTTCCAAGTTGGTTGGTTTATTTATAATTAAAATATTAGAATCTTCATATACAATATCAAGTTCTATATTTGGTGATAATAAATTATCAGCAATATAAACTTGAATTTTATTTCCTGTATAAATCGTGCAATCTTTGTTTGTACGAACTCCATCAATTTTAATATCTTTTTGCCTTAGTGCTTTATAAAGCATATTTTGAGATAAATGTGGGAAACTATCTAATATAAATTTGCAAAGTTTTTTTCCATTATATTTTTCAGATACATTTAATTCTTTCATAACTTTTTTCCTTTTCTTATATAGAATAGCACATTTTTCTAGCAGATGCAATATTAAAAAAACAGAATTGGTAGAAAAATGTCGAAAAAATGAATAAAAATGAGGAAAATAGAGCAATCTATTAATGAAAATACTGAAAATAAAGTTAAAAAAAGGTCAAAAACGGCTGAAAAAGCGAAATCAAGGATACACAATTTGCAAAAGATGCAAAATTATGGTATAATAGAACTTGGTCGCGCAAAAAAGGAGTGAATGTATTATTTTAAAACAACACATAAAATACTACACAAAAGAGAGTTGCAAACTTTTTAGTATAATGGCAATTGCATTAGGTTTAATAATAGCGATTATTTTATTAAAATATAAACCAACATATAAGGTAACTCTAGCAGGAAAAGAGTTAGGTTATGTAGAAGATGAAGCAGAATTAAAAGATAGAATCCAAGCAGAAATAATAGAGATGAAAGGAAAAAATATCGATTTTGTTTCATTAAATGAGATGCCAAATTATGAGTTTAAGTTAGTAAGTAAAAAACAAGAAACGAATGAAGAAGAAATAATGTTAGCATTAAAAGAAGATGCTAGAATAGTATATAAATATTATGCAGTAAATTTAAATGATGAAACAGTAGGTTTAGTAGACAATATTGAAGAAGCAGAACAAGCTGTAAATCAAATTAAAGAAGAGCATAAAGATGATACAATACAATTAGATTTAAGCATTACAGAAAATTATACAGAAAACATGGAATCAGTATCGCTTGAAACAGTTCAAGTAGCTCAAGCCCAAGTAGAGGAAAAGGTAGCAGCACTTATTGAAGAAGACGAAATGAGCAAGATGCCAAAAGTAAATGGAATATTGTTAGCAGTAACACCAGTAAATGGAATGGTAACATCCAGATTTGGAGCAGTTAGTTCAATAAGATCTGGTGCACATACAGGAACAGATATATATTCTGCAATTGGAACACCAATAAAAGCTGTTGCATCTGGAACTGTAATATTTGCAGAAAAAAATGGACCATATGGAAATTTAGTTAAAATTTCTCATGGAAATGATGTTGAAACTTGGTATGCACATTGTAGTGCAATATATGTATCAGAAGGAGAAGAGGTTAATGCTGGTGATGTTATAGCTGCAGTTGGAGCAACTGGAAATGTAACAGGTCCACATTTACATTTAGAGATAAGAGTAAATGGAACAGCAATAAACCCACAACAATATTTATATAAATAAAGAAATCCAAAAGTCTTGATAGACTCTTGGATTTTTTTCTATTCAACTGTTACAGATTTTGCAAGGTTTCTAGGTTTATCAACATCTAATCCTTTTTCTTTAGAAATATAGTAAGAAAGTAATTGTAAAGGAACTATTGCAAGGATTGGTGAAAATAGTACATTAGTATCAGGAACTGTAATAATAGTATCAATATTATTACTTGGTAATTCTTGATTTGTAATTACTAAAGTTTTAGCACCACGAGTGATAACTTCTTGAATATTGCTAATTGTCTTTTCAACAAGAGCTTTATCTGTAATTATGCTAATAACTGTAATACTATTTTCAATTAATGCAATAGGACCATGTTTTAATTCACCTGCTGCATAAGCTTCTGAATGGATATAAGAAATTTCTTTTAGTTTTAGAGAACCTTCTAATGCAGTGTTATAGTCAACACCTCTACCTAAAAAGAATACATCTTTTTCTTGATAAATATTTTTTGCAAATTCTTTAATTCTATTTGCTGATTTTAGGGCATTTTCTATTTTTGCTGGAAGAGATAACATCTCTTTTTTTAGTTCTTTTAATTCAAATATAGATGCGCTTTCTAATATTTCAGCAAAATAAATAGCTAATATATCAAGTAATACAACTTGAGAAGTATATGCTTTGGTTGAAGCAACTGCAATTTCAGGACCAGCATGTGTATATATACAATAATCGGCTTCTCTGGTTATTGAACTTCCAATTACATTTGAAACTGCAAGAGTTGTAGCTCCTTTAGATTTTGCAAGTTTTAATGCTGCAATAGTATCTGCAGTTTCTCCAGATTGAGAAATATAAATACATAAAGTATTTTCATCAATAATAGGATTTCTGTATCTAAATTCAGAAGCTATGTCAACAGTTACAGGAATTTTGCAAAGTTTTTCTATTGCAATTTTTCCAGAAAGACCAGCATGCATAGCAGTACCACATGCTACTATATATATTTTATTTATTTTAGATAAAAATTCTTTTGTGAATTTTAAATCATCAAAATTGCAAGGCTCATTATCAGGTAGGCGAGAGCCTATTGTTTCCCTAACAGCATTTGGTTGCTCATAAATTTCTTTTAACATATAATCTTCATATCCGTTTTTATCTGCACTACTTGCATCCCAATCAATTGTTTTAACACCTTTTTCAATTTTATTTAGATTAATATCATAAAAATCAATTTTATCTCTTGAAAGTACAGCAAATTCATAATCATTTAATAAATAAAAATCTTTTGTAAATGATAATATTGCTGGGATATCTGAAGAAACATAGTTTTCTCCATTACCTTTCCCAATAACAAGAGGACTATCTTTACGAACAACAATCAAATTATCAGGCATAAATGTTGAAATAATTTGAAGTCCGAAGCTTCCTTGTAAGTCCATGCAAGCTTTGTGAACAGCACGTAGGACTTGTAGATTGTCATGATTATCATCTTTTGTGTAATAATAATGTATAAGGTTTGGAATAACTTCTGTATCTGTTTGAGAATAGAAGGTATATCCTTTTTTTATTAAAAATTCTTTCAAATCATGATAATTTTCAATAATACCATTATGAACAACAGCAAAAGTATTATTATTATCATAATGTGGATGAGCATTTTCTTTTGATGGTTTTCCATGTGTAGCCCATCTTGTATGAGCAATACCAATAGTTCCATTTAAATCATTAATGCCTTTTAAATTTTCTAAATTTTTTACTCTTCCTTTATCTTTCATTATAGCTATTTTATCAGATTCAACAGTAGCTATTCCAGCTGAATCATATCCTCTGTATTCAAGTCTTAATAGACCATTAATTAATATAGGTGTAGCTTTTTTCTTTCCTATATATCCAATAATTCCACACATAAGTAGAACCTCCTTTGATAAATTTAATGTGGAATTGAAATATACATGCTTATGTATTGAGATCTGTTATAGTATTTTTACTATTTTTTGCTCAATACTGTGGATTAAGCTATCCATTAGAGCATCCGCCGAATATTTCGATAACTCTAAACCTCGTCAACTTTAAAAGTCCTGGCGCTTAGTATAAATTAACTCCTTTCTTAAAATTTAAGTACATTTCAATTTACCATATTATATTATACCAAAACAAAAAATGTGGCAAGAGATTTTTTAAACTTTATAATTTATCAAAATGTTAAATATTAGGATTGCAAAATGTGTAAAAATAATGTATTATAATAGAATAGGCAGAGGGGAGGGAAAATAATGTTTAATATAGAAGAACAATTAAAAATGTTACCAGATAAACCAGGTGTATATATAATGCATGATGTAGAAGACAAAATAATATATGTAGGAAAAGCAGTAAACTTAAAAAACAGAGTAAGATCATATTTTAGAAAAACAGATAAAACAGAAAGAATAAAAAGAATGGTATCACTGATAGACCATTTTGAATATATAGTAGTGGATAATGAAGCAGAAGCATTAATACTAGAATGTAATTTAATAAAGAAAAATAGACCTAAATTTAATGTTTTATTAAAAGATGATAAAACATATCCATATATAAAAATAGATGTAAAATCTGAGTATCCTAATGTAGTAATAACAAGAAGAATTGTTAATGATGGTTCAAAATATTTTGGACCATATGCAAATCCAGGAGCTGCAAAAGAGATGGTAGATTTTATAAAACAAAAATATAAAATTCGTCAATGTAAAAATTTTAGATCAGAAACAAGAGCATGTTTAAATTATCATATTAACAGATGCTTGGGACCTTGTATGGGTTATATTTCAAAAGAAGACTATAGGAAACAAATAAATGAAATAATAGATATATTAGATGGAAAAGTAGATAAAGTGCTAAAAGAGCTACAACAAGAAATGCTAGAAGAGGCTAACAAAATGAACTTTGAAAAAGCAGCATATATAAGAGATAGAATGCTTGCAATAGAAAGAGTAAATGAAAAGCAAAAAGTTTCAAATATTACAGAAAATAATATTGATGTAATAGGAATTGCAAAATCAGAAATGGAAGTTTGTGTTGAAATTTTCTTTGTACGTGGAAGTAAAATGGTAGGAAGAGAACATTACTTTTTCCCAGATTTAAAAGAAATGGAAGATAAAGAAATTATATCAGGATTTATAAAACAGTATTATATGGATGGTCAAAATCTTCCAAACAAAATAATGGTAAGAGAAGAGTTAGAAGATAAGAATGCTATTGAAGAATGGTTAAGTAAAGAAGCGGGAAGAAAAGTTGAAATAAAATCACCTAAAAAAGGTGAAAAATTACGTTTCGTAGAAATGGCAGATAATAATGCTAAAATAACTCTTGAAAATAAAGAAAGAGATAAGAGTGAAATTTTAGTAGAATTAAAAGAAGTACTTGGATTAGAAAAATTGCCAAGAAAGATAGAGACATATGATATATCTAATATTTCAGGAGAATATATAGTTGCTGGAATGTGTGTAATGATTGATGGAGTTATTAAGAAAAATTTATCAAGAAGATTTAAAATAAAAACAGTTTATGGACAAGATGACCCAAGATGTATGGAAGAAGTCATAACACGTAGATTAAAACATTCAATAGATGATAGCAATTCTAGTGGATTTGGACGATTGCCAGATGCAATATTTGCTGATGGAGGAATAACTCAAATTAGAGCTACAAAAACAGCTATTGCTAAATATGAATTAAATATTCCGGTTTTTGGTATGGTTAAAAATGACAAGCACCAAACTAGAGCATTGATGGATGAAAATAGAAATGAATTAGAAATATCTGAGAACTTGAAGAATCTGATTACAAAATTCCAAGATGAAGTTCATGATACGGCAATATCATATCATAGAAAATTAAGAGATAAAGATATTACAAAATCAGATTTAGATTCAATAGAAGGAATTGGAGAAGTGAAGAAAAAAGCACTATTGAAAAAATTCGGAAGTGTAGAAAATATAAAAAATGCAAGTGTTAAAGAATTATCAGAAATAAGTGGAATTACAGAAGTATTTGCAAAAAGAATATTAGAAGAGTTAAATAATTTGTAATAAATTGCGATGAAAAGTGAAAGCATTTTATGAATATTTTTTCAAATTGAACATATACATATTAAGGACAATGTAAGGGGGATGTATATGAAGTTTTGGAAAAAGCATAAAATGCTTTCATTTGCAATAGCTTCTTTTATTGTACTTTCAGGAGCTAATTTTTTTATAGTTTATGAAATAATAAAAATAGGAATGAAAATTGTACTAACATAACAAATTTTATTGACATTAAAAAATAAAAGTGATAAATTATTCTTGAAGTGGGAAAGCCCCACTATAGTTAATAGTTTTTAGGAGGCTACGAATATGACTCTGAAAGAACTGCAAAAGGAAATTCTCGAAAATAAGAAGCGGCAAGGGTTTAATACTACTGATATGAACGAGGAATTTTGTCATCTGAATGCAGAGGTCGGAGAGGCATATGATGCATGGTTTAGGGATCTTGAAACATTTCCTGAAGAACTTGCTGATGTAGCAATTTTCTTGCTTGGGATTGCTGAGATTAATGGAATTGATCTTCAGACCGAGATTGAGAAAAAGGTTGAAATCAATAAGAATCGGAAATGTGAAGTAAATAAACTTGGGCATCATGTACACCAAAAGTAACAGAAATAAGCACTATCTTATAATAAGATTTTATATAAGATGGTGCTCATTTTTTGGTTAAAAACATAAAATCTTATAAGGAGGGTTTTATGAGAGGATTAAGTTTATCAGGAGGAGGAATAAAAGCAGCCGCACATATTGGAGCATTGAAAGCATTTGAAGAAGAAAAAATAAAATTTGATTGTGTTTCTGGGGCATCATCTGGAAGTATAATAGCTACAATGTATGCCTTAGGATATAGTAGTGATGAGATGTGGAAGTTGTTTAAAAAATATTATAAAAAAATAAAATATGTTGAGTGGAAGCAAGTAATAAAAATGATATTGGGTTTAATATTTACTAGAAGGCTTGTAATTGATGGATTAAATAGTGGGAAAGTTATAGAAAAAATAATTAATGAAATCTGCAAAAAGAGTTATGTAGAAAATATAAATGAAATAAAAATGCCATTAATGATTTCGATGGTGGATTTACAAAAAGGTACAGTATATATTGCTTCATCACAAGAAAAAAGAAAAGTATTGCAAGATAACACTAAATATATAAGTGATATTCCAATAGCTACTGCAGTTAGAGCAAGTTGCAGTTTTCCTGTTGTTTTTTCACCATGTAAATTTGATGGGCTTCAGCTAATTGATGGTGGAACTAGAGAAAATCTACCATGGAAAGGGCTAAAAGAATATGGGGCAGATGAGGTTTATGGAATAGCATTTGATACAATTCTAGAAAAAAATCAATGTTGTAAAAATATGATTGAAGTTGCAGCAAGAGCAATGGAGTTACAAGGAAGAGAATTAGCCAATTATGAAAAAGAAGGAATAGATCATTTGATAACTATTTGTTTAAAGAAAGTAGCTTTATTAGATTCAAATCAGATAGATGTATTATATAAAATGGGATATGAAGAAACTAAAAAACAGCTCAATTTGTTGAAAAAATCTACAAAATAGTGTATAATAACAAATATGGAAAGAGAGGAAAAAATGAATATAGCAAATAATTGGGAAGATTATAAAATATTAGATATGGCAGATGGACAAAAATTAGAAAGATGGGGAAATGTGGTTTTATCAAGACCAGATCCACAAATTATATGGAAAGAAAAATCATATCCTCAAAAATGGAAAAATATAAATGCCACATATTATAGAAGTAAAACAGGCGGAGGAGCTTGGGAATATAATAAAAAAATGCCAAGTCAATGGCAAATAAAATATAAAGAATTAACCTTTAATATAAAACCAATGGGATTTAAGCATACAGGATTATTTCCAGAGCAAGCAGTTAATTGGGATTGGATGATGGATAAAATAAGAAATGCAAAAAGAGATATTAAAGTATTAAACTTATTTGCTTACACAGGTGGTGCAACAGTAGCTTGTGCTGCAGCAGGGGCATCTGTTTGTCATGTTGACAGTTCAAAAGGAATGGTTACATGGGCAAAAGAAAATATTGCTTCATCAGGATTAGCTGAAAGACCAGTTAGATATATAGTAGATGATGTTGTAAAATTTGTGAATAGAGAAATTCGTAGAGAAAACAAATATGATGCAATAATAATGGATCCACCATCTTATGGAAGGGGAGCAAATGGTGAAGTTTGGCAATTTGAAGACAATATATATGATTTAGTAGAATTATGTACAAAAGTTCTTTCAGATAATCCATTATTCTTTTTAATAAATTCATATACAACAGGAATATCAAGTAAAGTATTAGAAAATATTTTGAATTTAACTGTTTCAAAAAATTACAAAGGCAAAGTTTCATCAGGAGAAATCGGATTACCAATGGAAGAATCAAAATTAATATTACCATGTGGAATTTATGGACGTTGGGAGAATTAAGATGAACAAATTAAATGTAATATATGAAGATAATCATATAATAGTAGTTGAAAAACAACCTAATATTCCATCACAAGCAGACAAAACAGAAGATTTAGATATGCTTACAATTATAAAAGATTATCTAAAAGAAAAATATAATAAGCCTGGAAATGTTTATTTAGGATTGGTGCATAGATTAGATAGACCAGTTGGAGGCGTTATGGTATTTGCCAAAACATCAAAAGCAGCCTCAAGATTAAGTGACCAGGTAAGAGAAAAAATATTTAAAAAGAAATATTTAGCTGTTGTAGATGGAAAATTTGAACAAAAACAAGGAATATTAGAAGATTATTTATATAAAGATGAAAGAAACAACATGAGTAAAGTTGTAAATAAAGACAAGAAAAATGCAAAATTAGCTAAATTAGATTATGAAGTTCTTGCATATAATGAAGTTAAAAATTTATCATTAGTGAGAGTAAATTTGCATACAGGAAGACATCATCAAATAAGAGTTCAACTTTCACATGATGGACATAGCATATTTGGAGATCAAAAATATGGTACTAGAGGTCAAGGAAAGCAAATAGCACTATGGGCATATGAACTTACGATCCAACATCCTATTACAAAAGAAGAAATGACATTTAAATGTTTTCCAGAAAGTAATGGGACTTGGTGTATTTTAAGAGATATAGAAGTTTAATAAGAGCACAAATGCTCTTATTTTTTTCTAATATATTTTTTAAGATGCTTGATGAAATTGGACTAGAAAAAGAAGAAAAAGTAAAGAGTAAGAATGCTATACAACGACAAAATAAAAAAAGAATTATATGAAAATACCCAAAACATATATGAAAATTAAAAATAATAATTATATATATAAAATTTAACTTTTTATA
>USMB01000044.1 GCA_900555615.1 uncultured Clostridium sp.
TCTTCTATTTTTATAGAATATTCTCCAAGTCCGTCTTTTCTTTCAAGTGCATTTTTTAAAATTTTGTAAATATCTTCTTCTGTTAATGGATTTAGTTTTATTACCATTGACCTTGAAATTAAAGCTTTATTTACTTCAAAATATGGATTTTCTGTTGTTGCTCCTATTAATATGATTGTTCCATTTTCTACATATGGTAAAAGTGCATCTTGTTGTAATTTATTAAATCTGTGAATTTCATCTATAAATAATATGCTTTTTCCAGAAGGATTCATCATATAGTTTCTAGTTTCTTCTACAACTCTTTTTATATCTGCTACTCCTGCTGTTACTGCATTTATTTTATAAAACTTATATTTTGTTGTTTCACTTATTACTTTTGCTAATGATGTTTTTCCACATCCAGGAGGTCCAAATAATATAATACTTGATAATCTATCTGCTTTTATTGTTCTATATAATAATTTTCCTGGACCTATTACATGTTCTTGCCCTACATATTCTTCTAATGTTTTGGGTCTCATTCTAAATGCTAATGGTTCTTTTTCGTTCATTTCTTATTTTCCTTTTCTCTTATAATCTCTGTAAATTATAAAACTATAAACAAAAAAAGTCAATCTTCTTTCGAACATTTTTTTGTTATCTTCTTGCTTTTATTTTTTTTTTGATATATAATCCAAATAAAATTTGTATGAAAGGAATTAAAGAAAATGTTTGCATATATAAAAGGATTACTAGAAATGAAATCAAGTAATTACATTGTTGTAGATATTAATGGATTAGGTTATAAAATCTTTATGTCTCAAAATAATATAGAAAGTATAGGAGAAATAAATGATATTGTTAAAGTATTTACATACGTAAAAGTAAGAGAAGATGATATCAGCATATACGGTTTTAAAACTCAAGAGGAATTAAGAATGTTCGAATTACTTATTGGAGTTAGCGGAGTTGGAGCTAAAAGTGCTCTTGTTATGCTTTCTTGTATCGAGCCATCAGAATTCGCAATAGCAGTTATCTCTAACAATATTAAATTATTGACACAAGTTCCTGGAATTGGAACCAAATCTGCTCAAAGAATTATATTAGAATTGAAAGATAAACTAAAGGCTGAACAGTCTGAATTAGATGAAGAAAAATTAGAAAATGCTAAATTAAAATCTTCTAAAACCAATGAAAATGTTCAAGAAGCAATTTCTGGTCTTATGGTTCTTGGTTATTCAAGAAAAGATATTGAAAAAGCATTTACTCATCTTATTGTTGATGAATTGTCTGTTGAAGAATTAATTAAAAAAGGGTTAATTTTATTGACCAAAAAATAATATTGACAAAAATAATGTTTTTGGTATAATGATTTTAGGTGAATAATATGGATAAGAATAAAAAGAAACAAAAGAATATAGGACCTATAAAAAGGTACATGGAAAATAAGGTAAAGAAAAATACTTTAGAAGCAATTAAGCGTTTTAGAAATAAATATCATGAAGAACCATCCTCAGAACAAAAAAGAAAAATATACATTAATGAACAAAAAAAGCTAATGCGTGAAAACAAAAGAAAATTTAACAGATTAAAATTAAGAATAGCTGCTGGAGCATTATCTATTTCTGCTTTCTTGGCTGGCATGCAATTTCAAAAAAATCAACAATTATTACCAGCTGGTACATCTGGAAATGAAATTACTTCAGAAGCTTCTAATGAAACAAACAAATTTAGAGATAGTTTAAAAGTTACAGAAGAAGAAATGAGTCAATCTCAAAAAGATGAAATTGAAGAAACTGTAGACTCTTTAAAAACTACTGATGAAATTTTAACTTATTTAAAAGATTTATATGCAACTGAATATAATGCAGAGCATAACGATAATATAACTTCTAAAGATGTCTCTCTTTATAAGGAAATATTGGACTTTTCTGTTCGCGAAGATATTGCTCAAAATGGAGATAAAATATATAGATATTCACATAACGGCTGTACAACGAATACAAATGGTGGCAGTCTTTTACATGTAAATGTTTCAAAAGATAAGAAAATTGTTTTATCAGAAATTGTAACATATGCTGATGATCAATTCGTTAATGTTTACCCAGAAGATGAAGAAGTTGCATCAAATAGTGAAAATTCATTTTCACATAAACCAGAACTTGGTATAGCAATTAACTCTGGACTATCTTATTATAGAGCTTTAAATGAATATAAAAAATATAATAAGGATAATGATTTTGAATATGCTAAATCTTGTAAACAGATTTTTACTAAATATCTTACTGAATACTATGAAACTAAAATTAATGAAAATCAATCTCTTCAAAACGAAGGTATAGAACCAGATGAATAAAATTTTTAGTTAATATTATAAGGGGCTATAAAAAAGCCCCTATATTTTATTCAATATTGTTCCAACAAAATGAACAATTTTTGTAGAGTTTCTATTAGCAACATCTTTTCCTAAAGCCTTTCCTCCAACAGTTAATGACGCAACTAATGCACTAATAACAAATTGCAAATTTGCACCAGTTTTTTCTGCAATTTTAGCAGCTATCATTGCACTTATTGCACCACTTAATACCCCACAGATATCTCCTATTACGTCAGCACAAATATTAGCTACTTTAGAAGCATTTTTTATTAATTTTAATGATGTTTTAGCACCATATACTTTTTTTGTTGCCTTAGCATGAAATTCATGCTCATTTGCTACTGTTACTGCAACTCCTATAATATCAAATATAATTCCTATAGCTATTACAGCAATTAATATAAATATTGATGCAACTAAATTTAAGTGTGACACTCCATTTGTTGATATGTATGAAAAACAAATAGATAAAATAAATGTTATTATACATACTTCAATAAACCATTCCCATTTCGAGTGTTCTTTTTCTTTCTTTTTTGCCATTTTATCTTTCTCCTTTTTGTAAACAAAAGGCGACCATAGGTCGCTCTATATTTTATTCAAATCAAGATGGTAAAACCTAAGTAAATTTTACGGTTTAGGTCTAGTTGAATTTCTCTATTCTTTACTATGTATTACTACATAGCTGTTTCCATTTAAAAGAACATCTACATATTTCAGAAGACACTAGATCGCCACTTAAGTCCGTACCTTAATCCTCAGATTTCTATGCTTTTTAAAGCAAACATTCTAGAAGTTTTCCTTAACATACTTGATTTATTATTAGTCTTTTTTGCAAATGTAATTTCATAGTATTACAATCCCAATACATTCACTCAAGACAGGCTACGCTATGTATTTTGTGTCTTGGCACTCAACATAGGTTATACTTAAAATGCAATTTAAGTCTCAACGAAACATGGGAGTTTTATATATGCCATTATATAATTCCCATACCTCTTCCTTCCTACTCACACACAAACCTGGCAGTTCGCGCACAAACAAGAAGTTTCATCGGTATGCCCTTTAGTGGATTTTTAGCCCCACCCTCGCAATAAATAGTACGACTAGAATAATGCACCATCGATATTTATTATACCAAATTCAGGAAATTTTTCAAATCTAATTTTTGCTTTTTCTAGCTTTTGGAAGTCAAATTAAGGCAATTTGTTTTCGTGTTTTGAATATTTTTGCATTATTTTGCTCTTTTTTGCTCGTTTTTTCTCGTTATTTCATTTTTGCTATTAAATATGTTTTTTTACTTCATTATATATCTCTTCATGAATATCTTCTATTGCTCTTAATTCCCCATCTTTCATGCAATGGATTTCAAACCAATTATACTCTTTAGCAACATCACAAGCTGCATGATATGCATCAATTAAGTGATTTGGGTCACTCTCATGTATATCTTTTTGTGCTTGATGTGTAAATTTATTTTCTCTGTTTTTTATTAATTCTAAAGATTTTTCAACTGGCATATTTAAGAAAAATACTTCTGTTGGAACTGGTAATCCATACATATTAAATTCAAAATCACATAACCAATCTAAAAATTTTTTTCTTTCTGTTTTATCTGCAATTTTTCCTGCTTGATGAACCATATTAGCTGTTGTATATCTGTCTGCTAATATAATTCCTCCATTGTCATAATATTCTTTATATCCTGTTTTAAATGTTGCATATCTATCTGCTGCGTAAAAACTAGAAGCTATATATGGACTAACGTCTTTTGCATTTTTTCCAAATTCTCCTGATAAATACATTTTTACTAATGAAGAACTTGGTGAATCATAATTTGGAAAACTTACCGTTTTATAATCTATTCCATCTTTTGTTAATCTCTCTTCTAATTTTGCAAATTGTGTTTGTTTTCCACTTCCATCTGTTCCATCTATTACAAATAATTTTCCCATCTTCTTTTCCTCCTTGCCTCAAATTATATATTTAATTTTTTTAATTGTAAACAATTTTAAGGCAAAAAAAAGAGAACTAGATAACTGGTTTTTAAAGCAATCTATCTAGTTCAATAAACGGATTATAAAACATATAAATATATGATTTATGCTGTTATTTTAGCAAAAAGATTTATATAAGTCAATGATTTTCGACATTTTTTATTATTTTTTCTTAAATAAACTTTTTATCATATTGAAAAACTTTCTTAAGAACCCTTCTTCTTTATAAACAACTAAATCTGTCTGCTCTTGAAAAGCCTCTTGATATTTATTTTTTCTATTCTGAAATACATTTTCCATATTATATTGTTGTTGCATTTCTTGTTCTAATCTTTGTAATTCTTCAGCATCTTTCTTTTGCAATTCATCTCTTTCTTCTGGGCTTGCTAAAAAATCTCTGTATATTAATCCTAATATAACAACAGTCTCTTTTTTCAAGTTTTTCTCATCTAACGGTTCTTGAATTTTAACATCATAATCTCTCGCCTTATTTTCTGAAATAATCTGCCTAAATTGTGCCGGTATTTTACTTAATAAGTCTATTGGCATTATTTTAAATATTTCATCTATTTCGGTAAAAGCTTCTTCATATTCTCTATTCACTTTTTCCTCCTATGTTATCCTATTTCAATCTCTTCTGTATTTCCCTTACCTTAGAAAATAAACTAATTGTATTTTCCTTTACATTTTCTATTTGTTCTGTTGCCTCTTTTCTAGCAGATGCTGAATAATTTATACAAAAATCTTGTAACCTTGTACTCCATTGTTCATTATTTTCATGAACAGCCTCTTTACTTCTAATTAGTTCTCCGAACTTTTCTCTTTTATAATTTACAATTAAGTCTTTGTATGTCATAGAGTCTAGTTCATTTATATATTTATCTAACAATTGTTGGCATTTTATAGCTTTTTTTATCTTTCCTTCTGATAAAACTTTTTGTTGTACATCAATAGCCCCATAACATGCCATCAATTTATCATCTATAAATCTAGGGCTTCCTTCCTTTATATCTCTTTTTTCATATTTAGCTACTACTTCACTCATTAATTCAGTTTTTAGTCCATCTAAATTGTTTTCTTCTGAAATTTTATCTAAGTTAGATTCCAATTGTTTAAATCTCATTTCATCTTCTTCTGAAATTTTCGAAAAATCAAGGTAATACTTTATTTTTAAAGATTTTATTGCATTTACTATTTTTTTTACATTTTCACAAGCGGTTCTATACTTAATATCTTCATCTGTTTTTTCGTATTCCATTATAATTCTCCTTCGTTTAATAATACAATTTTATTATAGCAAATTCATTTTTTTTTGTAAATATTTTTTACAAATTTCCAATATTTTGTTTTTTACCTTTCATTTATAGTTTGGTTTAGGTTTTGTACATTTTTGTTTTTATTCTCTATTTCTTTATTATTACATTTCATTTTATTTCTAAAAGCTTTTTGATCAATAGAAGCCGCCCACATTGTACTTCTTTGTGCCCCAAAAACATCTGCAAAATATTCATCTCCTATAACTAGCACATTTTCAGGATCAAGCCCCATAGAGTTTGAAGCCTTAATAAAAGCTCTTTTCATTGGTTTGAACGAATGTGAAAAATAGTTAATTCCTATTCTATCTGCCAATTTTTTTATATTCTCATCTCTTCCATTAGAAACCATACATACTTTAAATTCTTTTTTTAACCTTATTATCCACTTAATATTTCTATAATCAACATTCTCAAAGTTTTCTCTTATTGTTCCATCTATATCTAAAATTACTCCGCCTATTCCATATTTACTTTTTAATTCCATTATTTCATCTACATTTAAATCCTTGATGTTTTGATACTGCTTATCTGGAATTATAAATCTTGATAATACTTTATTAATTACTTTTGTAATTTTTGTATACATTGTTTCTAATAACTTCATAATTATCCCTCCGATTCGGAATCTAACTATATTATAACATATTTATTTCATAAATGTGTTATTTGGCTCAAATTTCTTTAATTTCTAGGTCTTTTATTGCTGGTTCATAAATATTTCTTCCCATATAGTCAAATCTACTTCCATGACATGGACAGTCCCAGGTTTTATCTGCATTATTCCATGAAAGTAAGCATCCTAAATGTGAACAATTCGGTTTTACTGCATATATTTTTCCTGTTATATCCTTATAAACTCCAACATTTTCACCATTTATTTCTAAAATTGCAGCATTATCACTTTCTATTTGATCTATGCTATATGGTTCTATTTTAAATTTATTAAAGGCAATTGAATTAACAGTTTGTTTCAACATGTTTTGGACTTCCCATCTATTTTTTATTGGCTTTACCCTTGTAGCAGAAAATACATCTGAAAACTTATTTTCTTTTCCTAATATTTTATCAGTTACTATAGTAGCTGCTACATTTGAAAAAGTCATTCCCCATTTTTTAAACCCTGTCCCTACATATATATTTTTCATCAAATTTGAAAATTCCCCAATATAAGGAATTTTATCTAAACTAATACAATCTCTTGTATCCCATTTAAATAACACCCTACAATCTGGGTACAATTCCTTTGCTTTCTTTTTCAACTCATTATAATGAAATTCATTAGTTATAGGCTCACCAGTTTTATTTCCAACACCACCTATTAACAAAATTTCTTTTCCGTCATATAATGCCGTTCTAAACGAATATATTGGCTCTTTAACATTAATATACATTCCCTTTGGCAATTTGCTTTTAGTCTCAATTGCAATTAAATATGAAGTAGATTGATACATTTTTGCAAAATAAAAACCAGGTGCATTTACAATAGGAAAATGAGTAGCTATCACAACATGTTTTGCATATACATCATTTCCTATATCTGTAGAAATTTTATATCCCTCTTTATCTTTTTCAACATCCACTACAGTTGTATTTTCATATATCTTGTTTTGTTTTGATATAACATTAGCCAATCCCAACATATATTTTCTTGGATGAAATTGAGCTTGTCCATCAAACTCAATAGCTGCCTTTATCTTCATAGGCAAATCAATATTTGAAACCAACTTAGCATTTTTTCCTAATTTATTAACAACCTCTACCTCTTTTTCTATCTCTGGAACTTCATCTTCCACTGTTGTATACACATATGACTTCTCTTCAGAAAAATCACAATCAATCTGTTCATCATTTACAATTTTTTTAATATTCTCTATTGCCTGCTCATTAGCCTCTAAATATTTTTGAGCATAATCATATCCATAATCATCAACTAAATAGGCATAGAACAAATCATGTTGACTAGTTATTTTTCCAGTTGTATTTCCACTAACCTTCTCTCCAATTCTCCCTTTTTCTAAAACAATAGTATTTATATTATTTTTAGTCAAATAATATGCTGTTGTAAGCCCAAATAATCCTCCTCCAATTACACATACATCCACTTTTTTTGTATCATTTAATTGTTCAAAAATTTCATTATTTTTCGTAGTTTTTATCCATAAAGATTCCATACTTTTTTCCTCCTTTTTGCCATATTTTTTCCACTTTTTTTTATTTTATGCTGACAATTTGTTGTCAATTTGGTGTCGGTGTTTTTTTTTGACAAAGTGTCAATTGGGGGACAGATATTTTTCTGACATTTTAGGAATATTTTAAATAATCTATGGAAAAATAAAACATAAAGTGATATACTACAATAAAAAATAACACATAAGAAAGGAAGATATAAAATGGAAGAAAAACTTTTTAACAAAAAAGAAGTTGGATGGTCAAGTATTGACACTCGTGAAAAAGAAGCTATTTATTCATATTGTAATAATTACATGAACTTTATGAATAAATCAAAAACAGAAAGAGAAGCTGTTGTTACATCTAAAGCAATTGCTGAAGCTAATGGTTTTAGAGATTTAGCTAGTTATGAAACACTAAATCCTGGTGATAAAGTTTATTTTATTAATAGAGAAAAAAGTATGTACTTAGCTGTTATTGGAACTGATAAATTAGAAAATGGTTTACAAATTGTTGGAGCTCACATAGATTCTCCAAGACTTGATTTAAAACCAAATCCATTATATGAAGATTCTGGATTCGCATATTTTAAGACTCATTATTATGGTGGAATTAAAAAATATCAATGGACAACAATTCCATTAAGTTTACATGGAGTTATTGTAAAAGCTAATGGTGAAAGAATCACAATAAATATTGGCGAAGATGATAATGATCCAATTTTCACAATTTCTGATTTATTACCTCATTTAGCTCAAGATCAAATGGAGAAAAAATTAAAAAATGGTATTGATGGTGAAGATTTAGCTATCTTACTTGGAAGCATTCCATATGATGATGAAAAATGTGCTGAAAAAGTTAAATTGAATATTTTAAATATTTTGAATCAAAAATATAATATTACAGAAGCTGATTTCTTGAGTTCAGAAATTGAAGTTGTTCCAGCTTTCAAAGCTCGTTCTTTAGGTTTTGATGGAAGCATGGTTGCAGCTTATGGTCAAGATGATAAAATATGTGCTTACACATCTTTATCTGCTTTGATGACTTTGGAAAATATTAAAACAACTGCTGTTTGTATATTATCTGATAAAGAAGAAATCGGTAGCATGGGTAATACAGGTATGGAATCTCATATGTTTGATTATTTCATTTCTGAATTATTGAACAAAACTGGAGAAAATAGACCTAACTTATTAGATAAGGTATTCTGTTTCTCTAGAATGTTATCTGCTGATGTTGATGCAGGTTATGATCCACTTTATGCAAGTGTTTCTGATAGAAATAATGCAGCTTTCCTAGGACGTGGTATTGGTCTTAACAAATATACAGGTGCTCGTGGAAAATCTGGTGCTTCTGATGCTAATGCAGAATTTGTTGCATGGATTAGAAGAGTTTTAGAGAAAAATGATATTAGATATCAAATTTCTGAACTTGGTAAAGTTGATGTTGGCGGTGGTGGTACTATCGCATATATCCTAGCTAATAAGGGTGTTGATGTTATTGATTGTGGTGTTCCAGTTCTTTCAATGCACGCTCCTTATGAAGTTACAAGTAAATTTGATGTTTATACTGCTTATAGAACTTATAAAGCTTTTTGGGAAGAATAAAAAATATTAGAGAGTCATTTGCTGAAATGAACTCTCTTTTTAGCTTAATTTTCCGTATGAAATCAATTGTTTAATATCGCCAAGTCAATAAAAAAAACACCTATGCCTCAACATAAGTGTTTTGTGTTATATGGTGAGCCAGAGAGGGTTCGAACCTCCGACCCCAGGCTTAGAAGGCCCGTACTCTATCCAACTGAGCTACTGACCCATTTCTTAACACCTAATTATAATAACACATTTGTAGAATAAAGTCAACAACTTTATTGAATTTTTTTGAATTATTTTGGCATTTTGCATTTAATTTTAGAACCTGCTGTAATTTTGACATTTTACATAATTTATACCAATTCTTTTTCAACTTCTCCGTTTTCTTCTAAAAGTTCTGGTTTCTTTAAATATTTTAATAAAAGTTTAAATGATGATGCATAATAATATCCATCACAAATTCTCTCATCACCAACAAAAGCTAGTGTTATACATTTTTCTTCCTTAAACTCTTCATCTTCATATATATAACTCTTTTTCTTTTTTCCCATAGAGAAAAACATACTAGTAGTACCAAAATTATAAATATGATGATATATACTATCAATTCCTAATGAGCCTACATTTGTTAAAAATACACTCGTATGGAATGGACTTGCTTCTATTATCTTCTTTGGCATAATTCCATGCTTGTCTAAAAACATTAAAAATTTAACTATTGCTCGTATTAAGCCACTTGGAATAGCACTCAATATTGAAACCAATTTATCTGTTTTATTAGCTGCTTCAACATCCTTGTTTTTCTCTATTGTCGCATCTAATTTTTCTTTTATTTCAAATATATTTTCATCACCATTAAATTTTAATTTTAGTGGTGTCTCCACACCATCATCTGTAAGACTCTTTTTTATTACAAGAGATACATATATTTTATTCCTTTGATATAATGCTCCATTCATTGCAAATCTATTTAATCTTGGTCTTTCTCCAATTATTCTTACAATAGCAGCATATATAATATTCATATAAGAAAGTCTTATTCCTTCTTCTGCTTTTCTATCAATGTATTCATCCAAATGTTTTAAAGCTATGTCTTGTTTAAAGTAGACTTGTGAATCTACTCTATCTAACATTACACAAGGCATAATTTTAAATATTGGTGTTAATTTTTTTATCTTTTTTCCATCTGATCTGTGTCCAAACATCTTTATCCCCTATCTTCTATCTATATGCCTAATATTTTGGCTTCAACATTAAACATTTTGTATTTTTTTGTTGTTTCGTCTATCTTAAATTCAATTAAAGTATTTTCTAATGTATCATTATTTTGTCTTAAATCTGTTGTAAAATATGATTTGATTTGTGGAATCTCTAATTTATTTTTTACAATTTCTTTAAATACTTCAGCAGTATGTCTGTCATCCTCACAAACAAAAATTAATTGTGGCATTGCTGAAAATCCGGAATCTCCTGGTACAAAATTTTCATAAAACTCTTTATACATTGCCATTTTATCAGCTAATTTCTTTTCCCAGTCACTTTCTCTTCTAATTACTTCAAACAAAAATGTAATTGATTTATTGTTTTTTGTTAATTTTACAGAACCTCCTGTTGCCTTAAAGATTTTTCCTGATATTTTTGCTGTTAATGCTGGTTTTACAACATAACTATCAAATGCTTTTACTTTTCTAAGATATGCAATTATTGTTTGATTTCCTGCTAACCTCTTTTTTATCATTGCAACTGGTTTTACATTATCTGTTTGTTGCCACTTACATTCTAT
>USMB01000045.1 GCA_900555615.1 uncultured Clostridium sp.
CAGATTTTGCAAATTGAACATTATTAGTAAAATAACAAATAATAAAGTAATAAAAATTAAATTGAAACAAATCAATTAATAAAGGTAAAAAAGGTTTATAAGATTATACAAAATAATGATAAGAAAAGGAGAAAATAAGAAAATGAAAAACTTTCAAAAAAGTAACAAAAAAACAGTAATGTTATATATTGCTTTAGGAACAATTATTTTAGGATTTGTTATAGGATATTTTATAATTTTCAGACAAAGTATAGTAAAAAAACCAATTTCAAAAGTTATAAATTTTGTGAACGAAAATACACAAGATTTAAATGAAATACAAAAATGTAACTATGAAATCTTTCAACCCACGTTTAGACAGGCGGACGGTAGTAATTATGATCTTAGAGATGAAATGAAAGAACAAGATATGATTTTATATAAGAAAATAAATACTTATCAAGAATATAAAGAAATAAAATCAAAGTGGAATAACATTTTAGACATGAATGAAAAAGACTTTGAAAGCAGTTTTATGATGATTACATCTGTTTGGAACAATGATATGATAGGATTAGTTGTAGATAATATAGAAACAGATGAAGATACACTCTATATAAGTCTTATTAAAGATGTTGACATGAATGAGGAAGATAAAAAGAAAATTGGCATTTCTTATATAATTCCTAGAGAAATGGAAAAAGATAATATAATATGTGTAAGAAATTTTGATGACAGAGAAAAAGATTTTGATACAGGAATGAAGATTGGAAAATTTGAAGAAGGAATAACAAGTCCAACAACCTTTCAATATCGAGATGAGGTATTTCAAAAAATGATAAAAGAATCAAATAATTCTACTAATATAAAATATCAAATAGTTGAACCAGAGTGGCAAAATATGATGAGTACAAATTTTGCAATAAAATCAAATATGCAAGATATAAATTTGAAAAATTGGCAGAGTCTGGGTAATGGATATTATTATTTAACAGTCACGGACTATAGTGAATATGTGAAATTGATGAAAGACTATAATATACAAAGTTTAACATGGCATGATTTTCAATATATATATACAATTGTTATAATAAATTCAAATGCAAATAAGATTATAAAAGCTAATGATATAATAGAAAATGCAAATGTGAACTTGTATTTGTCATTATATTCAGAAACAAACAATGATATTGATAAAGATATAGAGTTTCAAGGAATGACAGTTGTTTTACCGAATTATATGAATTTAAAATCTGATTTTTTAAAATTAATTGTTAATGATTAAAACAATACAAATAAAATAGAGGGTAGAACCTCTATTTTTATTGTTTAATATTACTTTTTACTTTTTTTATCTTTTTTTATTTTTTTAACATATTGTAAAAAAGAATGCTATAATATACAAGGATGATTTAAGCTTGTATACCATTTTTGTAAAAAAATTTTTGCAAGGATTGGTATAAAGAATGCTAAGGAAAATTAAAAAGAAAACAGGAGGAAAAGACATGACAAAAAAACAAACACTTTTTAAACGGGGGTTGTCATTAGTACTTGTTCTTATAGCTATGCTAACAGCAGTTCCGTCTACGCATGCTTTTGCAATGCAGACTGATTTAGAAAATCAGCAGAGTACTTTTACGAAAGATGTTGCAACTACTGTTTCTAAGAATGAAGGAGTAGCTTTGGCAGCTGAACCTGAAAGTTCATTTAATGGATGTTGGGCAATCACAACTATGGCTGTTCCTGTATACGATACACAGTATTGTACAAACAGGATCGGTTCTTTGTTTCTTCGAGAAGGATTTACTATTTTGATGCGTGGCAGTGGCTTTTTGTACGTAGAATATAGTACATCAACTGGTGCCAAAAGAGGTTATATCAATTTTGGAGTTAATGCTGGAGTATCAATGCAGTCCGATTATAGTAGCGTTGGTAAAATGACTTCTACTGCCAATGTATACTATGGTACGGATACAAGTACTTTTAGACAAGTAGGTGCGGTTTACGCAGGTGAAACAGTAGCAGTTCTGGCAAAGAATTCCTACTGGGCATACATTGAATACAATACTACTACTGGTAGAAAACGTGGATATGTATATACCAACACTGTTCAAAGCTACAATACACCTGAGTCTGGTACATGGGGTACATTGTATACTTTAAGAACTCCTCAGACTAAATATATCGAAGGAAACAAGACGATATATGCTGGTCCTGGAGAAAACTATGCACAAGTAGGCTCCGTTTCTAATGAAAATGTAACCTTTAGAGGTGAAATTGTATTGTCCGGTGATTTATATGCCTGGTATGTGGAATACGATACCTCAAGTGGGAAAAAGAGTGGTTTCATTTTAACTTGGCTGTAATGAAAAAATAAACACAATTCCTTAGCATTCGGCGGGAATATCCTTTTTGGATATTCCCGTTTTATTTAAAAATATTCATTTAAACTGTAAAGAATAAAAAATAGATAGTAATTAGTATTTTAGTATCGAACCAATGTGAATAGCAAAAGTTATTATTTTAGTGTATTATAAAAAAAGTTAGTTTGAAATAAGTATTAAATGAGTTTCAAACTAACTTTTTGAATTGATTAAATTATAAATTAAATGACTTTATACAATTTATTTAAAATTGTATATATCACTAATTTGGGCTTGGGTTTAGAAACTGTATAAAAATTAAAATAATTTTTTAGCCTAGTTTCATCGCATTCGTAGAACATAGAATTTGTTGCAGCTCTAATATTACCTTTTATTGTGTTAACGGTTTTATTATATTTCTTTGCAATAACAGGATAAATATTTTTATTTAAATTTTCACTACTATCATAATTATTATAAATTAATGCAATACTTTCTGCTAAATATCTAGAGCCATAGTATGATAAATTGTACCCTATATACTTTAATTCCTCATAAATTTTACCCAATAGAATAGAGTCATTAAGTTTAGCTATTTTATTTTTTGCTATTTCACTTATTTTCAAAAATACCATTGGTAGATTTTCAAAGGCTGAAACATATTCATATATATAAGCATCAGGCAAAGCATTATTAATATTTTTAGAAAGTACGATAATAGATTTTTTGTATTTTTCATGATAGGAATTAGATATAGTATGTAGATTATGTATAATATAATCTATGTCTTCATCTAAATTTATTAAAGTAATATCTATTAACCCTGTATTTAATATTTTTATTCCTTCATCTAAGTTACATACAAGAGAGTGAACTCTAATTTGATGACTGTTTTCAGAAATATAATTTAGTAAATTTTTTGAATTATTAGTATCTTTATCTATAATTAACAAATTTAACATTTCAATACCTCCATCGTATTTTCTAAACATTAGATGAAAGAAATATAAAATAGAGGGTGCAAATTTTGTAAAAAAAAGGAAAAAATATAAAAAAAATTTACCTTTTTTTACCTTTTTTCTCTTTTTGAAAAAATTGTGCTATAATAAAAATGCTTTCGGACAGAAGATTCAATAAGTTTTGAGTTTGACAAATTCAAACCAATTTATTATTGAAAAATAGGGGAATGATTTGCGAAACAAGATTAAGGAGGACTATTTATGAAAACAAATCGCAAAATTCGTTTTGTATCTTTTGCTTTTGCAATTATGATGTTGATGCTCAGCTTTTCTACTGTTGCTTTTGCAGCAGAGAATAATACCGAGCAAATGATTCCTGAAAATGTTGTCTCTGTTGAACAGCTGGACAACGGAAAAATTCGGACAACCTACGAGTTCGAAGTTACCCCTGAGGATGTTGATGAAAACGGTGTTGCCACCTGTGCAGTGGATTCGTCTTTCACCATGACTGGCACTTACTATCGTGGTGCTGACAGAAAGTACGATGGAAACTATCTGGATTATACCATGATTGTTACCAGTTCCAATGGCACTGCTGTCGACAAGCAAGTTTCTATTCAGCTGTGGGATTACAACCATAGCTATAGTCTGCATACTGATATTGTCAATGCTGATGGAACCGCCGTAACTGAGTATGGCGTACCTATTGTTGCCAATAGGACTTACTACTTCAAGTACTATTTGGTTAGTGGTACGACTTCCAATCTCAGAATCAGACTGATTATTGACACATGGAGTTAAGGTAAAAAAGCAAATCATTCCACTATAAAATAAAAGGCATCCTGTTTTAGGGTGCCTTTTATGATATTATTTTGAGAATTCCAAATCTAATTGCTTATCGGAAGCTAGATTAATATGTAGATATAATTTGTTAATGTTATCGTAAATGGAAATAGGATAAAGTAGTGTAATAGTACTACTATATGGTTCGGAACTATTAATATTTTTTGATAACATTTTAGTTGGTCTATATGTATTATTATTTTCGTCTTTTAAAGTTATTGCGTTGTGAGTGTAAAGTGTTGCTTCATCAAATAAGGTATTTAATTGTAGATCTATTGAAAACGATGTGGCGGTAATAGATGTTTTAATATTATCAATATATTGATTATCTGTAGAAGAATATTCATAAGAATTTCTTGTAACAAGTTTGTCATCTATATTTATTGAAAAATTCCAATTACCATTAATGTTTTTAATTTCTTCATCTAATTCTAACGTTATCTTAGATATTTCTATATATAGAGTTTGACAACTTGGAAATTCTTTTGAATTTACTAACAATGAATCTCTAATGGTTGTGCTATCTATAAATTGTTGTTCACTTGTCGAGTCTACACTAGTTGCGAGTACATTAGTATTTGTAGTATTTTCTGAGATAAAGCATAAAGTATTATTTTTTTCATCTTTTATAATCAAGCTTGCATATTTCATATTTTTTAAGCTAATCACTTTTCCGTAATATTTATAAACAAAAGAAATATCTAAAGTGTGGTTATCCATAAGCAAGTAATCAACTTTTACTCCAACATCATTATAAGTTATAAAGTCCATATCTACATTTTGAACGTATCCATTATCAACAGCTTTATCAATGCCAGGAGTGCTATTTGTAAAAATATTCGTTATAAAATTAATTATATCTTTTGCATAAACAGTAGTTGCTGTGACAATTCCAAGGCAAAGGATAAATAATGCAACTCTTTTTATCATTATAAGTGTAGTGGATTTTTCTTTATGATTATCTTTAAATGCGTTTTCAATAGCATTTTTAGTAGACAGAGGAACTTCTTCATTTTTGTTGTCATAGTAGTCAAATAACATTTTGTCGAAATCATCGGGGTTGTCAAATGTATCAAATCTATCTTTTTGCTTCATTATTTATCCCTCCTTTATTGTATAATTGTTGTAATTTTTGTTTTGCTCTTAAAAGCCTACTCTTTACAGTATTAACACTAGTATCTAAAATATTCGATATTTCGGTAGGTGTATATTTATTTTTATAGTAAAGTGTTAGGATAAGTCTTTCGTCATAATTTAAATTTTTTATTAATAAATCAAAGTCTATGTCATTTTCTTTGGCATGAATCTCATTTTCGGTAGATAAAACAATATCCATTGAGTTAGATATTTTATTAAATAGACCCAATTCCTTTTTTCTTTTACGGTGAATATTATTACATTCATTAATTAATATTCGTATAATCCATGTTTTAAAATAACTATGGTTCTTTAATGTATGCAATTTATCATAAGAATGTATTATTGTCTCTTGTATAGCATCATTAACATCATCAATATTATTTAATTGAGAGTTTGCAATTCTAAATAACTCAATATCGATGCTTTTAATTAATTCTGTATAAGCGTCTTGATCTCCCTTTAAAGAACGCTTTATTAGTTCTTCCAATTTAATTCTCCTTTCGTATAAATAGTAAAAGTATATGTAATTAAACATATACTCAACTTATTGCTTTCTTTTCTTTAAGTGCTCAATAGCTTGAAGGATAAAAGTTTTGTCTTCAATAGATAAATCGTTGAATTCAATATTAAATTTTTCATTTAATAATTTATCCTTATTTAAAATAAAATCCTCAAGAACATCATTTGGCGTAATATTTAAAGCATTACATACATTAACCAAACTAAGAGATGATGGAATGCTTTTTTCTCGTTCAATTGATGATACTGTATCAACAGAAATAAAAGCTTGTTCTGCTGTTTTTTCTTGAGTTTTTGCTCTATAAGATTTAATTTTTTGAGCTATATTTCTTTTAAATTCTTTTTTGTCAATATTCAACATATGACACCTCCATTAATAAAATTGTACCAAGAAAAAATCGAAAATTTAATAGAGAATATTACGATTATAATTTGCCGAAATTTAGCGAAATATTCGAGAAAAGCAACAAACAATCCGTAATAAGATACGGAAAAACAACAAATGTTAAACTACAAAAGACTATTTTTTTGTTTTTTTTAAAAAATATACAGTATAATCTAGTAAAAAAGAAAGGAAGTGATTATACTGGAAGAAGAAATTTTAAAAGTTTTTAATAGAGTAAGTGCTTCAATAAGTATTATATATACAACATTTACTACTATTCTAGGAGGAGAATGGTTGCTATTTTTTGGATACTTGATTTTAAATGTGTTGGATTATATTACTGGAACTATTAAATCTAGGATAAATAAAACTGAGAGTTCTAGCAAAGGATTAATTGGTATTGCTAAAAAGATTTGCTATTGGATATTAATTTTTATTTCATTTTTAATTTCCTTTTTATTGGTACAAATAGGAGCGAAAATTAATATTGATTTAAAGTTTATCATGTTCTTTGGATGGTTTACATTAGCTTGCTTGATAATAAACGAAACTAGAAGTATAATTGAAAATTTTGTAGAAATTGGGATAAAAGTTCCGGACTTTTTGTTAAAAGGATTGAATACTTATTATGATTTAATAAATAAAAAAGTAGACAGATAATTTTAAAATAAAAAGTTGAAAAATGATACATTATAAAAAAATCCGTATTAATTTGAGTTCGATAATGACATTTTCATTTAATTATGTTATAATGATTGATATTATAAAAAAGTAAAAGGTGATAAAAGATGATAAAACAAAAAAGATTTTTAAAAATCATAATATTAATTTGCATAATAAATATTTTTATATCTATTAAATTTATTGTAGTTAATAAATATATATTAAAGGTTAATTCAAGAAATAGAGAAATAGTTAACTCAATAATAGATGATAGTGAATGGCGTTATCTAACGAAGATTGAAACTTATAAATATTGGCGTCATTATAATATTGTTTTACATAGTTTTTTGAAGACAGAAAAGATTGTGATATTAGAGGGAGATGATAATTTAGGGAAACTATCAGCATATGTAAAACAAAACGGATATGAAACTGCTACAATAGGATATGTGCTTGCAATAAGCTCATTAATTATCATTGTTATTGCTAAAAAGTTTAACAATAAACTTAATAATAAATAAAAAAATTATAAGAGCTATTAAAAAATACAAAATTTTTTAATAGCTCTTATTTTTTTCATTAAAAACAATATCTATACACTTTAATCTATTTTTTAAAAAATTTGAATTATTAAATTTATACTAGTAGTAAATACTGATCAGTAAAAATATTAAAGAAATGAGGGAATATTTTATGGCAGATGCAATGGTGTTAAAAACACAAGAATGGCTTAATGCGACATATGGGAGCAATTCTGGATATATAACAATTGAAGAAAATGGTAATACTGGATGGACAACAATTTATGCTTTAAGAAGAGCTTTACAAATAGAATTAGGAATTACTGCAACTTCTAGTAATTTTGGACCTACAACTACAGCAAAATTTCAAGAAAGATTTCCAAATGGTGTAATACAACAAGACGCTAATGATGAAACTGAAGACAATATATATGCAATTATTCAAGGTGCATGCTGGTGCAAAGGATATTCAACTGGAGCGAGCTCAATAACAAAACATTTCTATAGTGGTACAGGAAGAGCTATAAAAGAATTGAAAGAAGACGCTGGAAGTTCTGATACAACATCTAATGTTACCTTGAATGTAATAAAGGCATTATTATCAATGGATCAGTTTAAACGTGTATCATCAGGAATAACTAAAATTAGAACAATACAACAAGAGCTTAACAACAAGTATGAAGCTTATATAGGACTTTCACCTTGTGATGGAGTATACGGAAGACAAATGAATTTGGCATTGATAAAAGTTTTACAAGCAATAGAAGGATATTCTGTAACAACTGCTACCGGAAATTTTGGAAGTGGAACAAAAGAAAATTTACCCATAGTTCCAGCTGATTTTGGAATAAGTTCTTCGACACAAGAACAAGCAATTAAATTAATTAGATATGCGTTATGTTGTAATGGATATGATGTTTCTATAACTTCAGGCGAATGGGATAGTACATTACAAGAAGTAATGAATGAATTTCAAAGAGATTTATGTATTGAAGAAAGTGAACAATGTAATACAGATACATGGATGGCATTATTATTAAGTAAAGGTAACCCAGATAGAAGTTGTGTTGCATGTGATACTATAGCTGAGATGACAGCTAATGTTTTAAACTATTTAAAAAATAATGGCTACCAAATTGTGGGAAGATATTTGACAAAAGTCCCAGGAGGATTAAGCAAGGAGTTAAAAACAGGAGAAGCACAAAGAATAATAAATAGTGGAATGAAATTCTTTCCTATATTTCAAGAATCGGGTTCAGACATATCATATTTTACGGAAGCAAGAGGAAAACAAGATGTTAAGAAGGCAATTAAATATGCTAGAATAAATGGTATACCACGTGGAAATATAATATATTTTGCTGTTGATATGGATCCAACTGATCCACAAATAAGTTCATATGTTTTACCGTATTTTAAGGGGGTTTCTGAAAATATGGGTAAAGCTTATAAAGTTGGAGTATATGGGACTAGAAATGTGTGTACTCAAGTAATGGAGGAAAAGTATGCAGAAACATGCTTTGTTAGCGATATGTCAACAGGATTTTCGGGAAATATGGGCTTTAAAATGCCTGAAAACTGGAATTTAGATCAATTCCATGAAATAAGTGATATTGTTATAGGAGATGAAACAATTGATTTAGACAAAGTGGCATATGCTAATAAATACAAAATTGTTGACGATGTATATAAATATATGAGTACATATATAGATTATATAAAAGATTTGGAAGATTGCTATGTTCAATATAAAGGAGGAACATGTACTACAGAACAGATTATTTTTGGAATTACCAACTTTTTAAGAAGTTTTAATTATGGAAATAGCCTATGGTATGCAGCAACGTTAACTGCAATAGACCAAAACTTTATTGATTATATAAAAACAAACAATAAGGAATTATATGATAATCTATATGAATATGCTTGTACTAACGATGAACAAAACAGAGCTTTGGTTGACAAAATAGGCGGATTCATAGATGTAGGACATTTAGCAGCTACTGTAGAAGGATATATTTCAACAACTTCAATTCCTGACTTTTGGTTTGGTTGGGGAGGCGATTTAGCTAGTCTTATGTCACAGGTTGATGATGAAATTCCATTACTATCTAATGATTTTGATGGATTAGCTAAAAAGCTATTAGGTGACTATTCTAAGTTTGGGTCAACAGATATATGTACAGATGCGGATTCAATAAAAATAGCATCTCTTATAAAAAATGCTACTTCAAATCATCCAGTTTCAGATACATTAAGACAATATTACTCAAACTATGTTGAATTAAGAATATCATATTATTTAATGGACTTAGAGGGAGTAAACTTAGAATTTAGCAATCTAGAAACTGTAATAAAGGATAAGATGACAGGAGTATTTGAAAATGCAGTATTATTACCATTTATTGGAACTTTACCTACTAGCGGAGCTATTAACGCATGTTGCAAGGCTTTTGCAGAATATATAATTGATAATTATCCGGAAATATAAATAATAAAATGCAAAAAAATTATATATATTTTTTATAATGAAAATAAAGAAATAGTACTAATTATACACGAATTAGTGCTATTTCCTTCTAAAAAAATCCATCTAAAACTATTTTTAGAAAAAAGTTAAAAATGAAGTGAACCTCAATTATTAGAAAAAAAGTTTAATTAGAAGGGGGCATTTTATGTATAAATATTCAAGCGAATTTAAATTAGAAATTTTTAAATATTGCATTGAAAGTCATCATAGCAGTTACGATACCGAAAAGCACTTTAACATTCCAGTTGTAAATATAAAGATATGGATTAAAAAATATAATAAAAATGATATTAAAGGATTAATAAAAAATAAAATTTCATCATATAATATAGAATTTAAACAAAAAGTAATAGATCCTGAGATTTAGATAAGGATGAGTTTTCAAGAAAATTTAAACCTGTAACTCATTAGATTTTCCGATAGAAAAAGATATATATACAAAGTTAAGAGACTTATATGAATTAGCAATGTCTTATTGTACTGAAAAAGCATTGAAAAAAAGATGTAAAAGAAAAAATGAGTTAGATTTGCAATACATAAGATCAAAGAGAGAGAAAAGTGATTTGTGGAGACTTATAGCAGGGGATATTGATAATGAGTTTGTAAATGATATTGAGAAGTAATTGGTGTTAAGGATAATAATGATCTTAAAATAAAAAAGATTCGAGAAATTTTCAGTATAGATGGAAGATGTATTGATTACCCAAATTATATATAATCAAGAATTTTTAAAGGGATTTAACATAGAAATTTTTACATATAATATGAAAAATAAAGAAGAAAAAAGTTTTTTTTAGTAGAGCAAATAGCTCTGCTGAGAAATACAATTTAGAATACTATTTCAAAAGTGAAGGGAAAGAGCCAACCGAAAAAATATATACAAAACCCTATTAATTATAAATTTAATTAGTATTAT
>USMB01000046.1 GCA_900555615.1 uncultured Clostridium sp.
GTATTCTACAATACTATTTTTAATTTGTCTATAATATTTATAAATTTTTATTATTTTAATTTTCTAACATTTGGACAACAATTATTTTTATAATCTATTTAATGAAAATTACAATTTAAACAATATTATCCAAACAAGCAATACGCAATATATAAAAGACAATGTTGTTACCCTATTTATTTTTTCCTTTTTCACCATTTTTGTTACCTCCTAATAATATATATCATAACATCCCAAAGTGACAAATAAGTGACTTGGAAGATTTTATATTAATTAGTAAACTTCTTTTCTATTTCTCTTATTTTAATGAATTTGACAGAAAGTAATAAATAATATATAATATATAATACGTATTGTAGTATTATTAACCATTCTCAAAAACAGACTTGTTAAGGAGGAAACTATGTATGAAATGTATTGATAAAAATTGCTCAAAAAATTGTAAGTATGCTGTTTTAGAAGAAACAACCGTAAAGTCTTTTGACGGTCACACACAAGAAAATCAAGATGCATTTAATGTGTATTGTAATCATCCTTCATTAAAGAAAAAACGGTATATAAGTTTTGTTATTTGGGTAGATGAATATTTGGAACCAAATTTTCCTTGCCCGATGGATAAAGATAATCCAAACTTAATATCCAAAATAATTAATTGGTGTAAATTATTAATACATCATAATTAGACCGTTAGAACAATTAAGAAAAAAGATTAAGAAAATGTTGAATTAACATTTCTTAGTCTTTTTTCTTATTGTTTTACATTCTTCTATTTTTCATTTTTTACTCCTCTTCTTTGATAATATTTTTACTTCCTAAATAAGTAGCTAAGAAATATATACCATATATGATACCTATAATAATTACTGTCGCAATAGCTGATGGTAATAAATCTTTTTTACTTGCCAATCCAGACATTATAGTAATTGCAAATTGTATTCCAAATATAGAATGTATAATTGCAAGAACAAGTGGAACTCCAAAGAATATCCCAATTTGTCTAAATAATGCCTTATTTATCATCTTTTTATCACAACCAATTTTTCTTAAAATAGTATATCTTTGTCTGTTATCTGAACTATCTGTTAATTGTTTTAAAGCCAATATAGCTGAACTTGCAATTAGAAATATAATTCCTAAATAAATTGCTATAAAAGTTACAATAGTTGCTAATCCTATACTTGATTCCATAATAGATATTTTTGATCTTCCATCAATATTCAAACCATTTTTCTCTAAATTTTGTATAAGTTCTGAATTATTATCAACAAATATCTTTTCTATTTCTTCTTTTCCTTCTTTAGTATCTGAATTATAATTTGCAGCTAATAAATATTGTTTTTTCATATCTTCTGTTAAATTACAATCATCTGGAACTAATACAATTCCTGTATTTGTATGGCTGGTAGACATTTGAATATATCCTGTTTTACATTCATTATATTTTGATTTATATTGTTTTCCAGCTATATTTAAAACATTATTTCCATCTTTTAATGCTTCATCTCGTAATTCTTTTTGTGAATCAAAATCACAAAGTACAATATATTCATCATTATTTAATTCATATTGATTAATTCCATATAGTTTTGCGATTTTGTTATAGTCTGATATTTTTACTATCTGTTCTGCTGTATTATATAAAAGATTTGGATATTTAGTTTTTATATCTATATATTTATCTCCAAAAAAATCTTTCCAAGTCAAATCATCAGTGGAATATACTGTTATTTCCCCAATGTCTTTTAGGACATTCATATCTAAACCATTATTTTTTAAAGTTTCAGCAATAGGTATTTTTGAATCCAACATTGCTTCTGGTGTTGATGTTATCTCTTTCCCATAAGTTCCATATTGTAAATATTTTTCTGGTAAATTTGCTGTTTTATACAAATTCAAATCTACAGGTGTCATCTCAATTAATTCTCTTTGCATTGTATTTCTTAATGCTAAACTTGAAGAAAGTATCGAAATTGTCATAAACAGCATTAAACATATAACACTCATACTAATAACCATTGTATTGATTTTGTTGTTTATTTGTCTTAATACAAACATATTGGTATTTTTAAAATAAACATTTTTCATTTTTTGAACTATTTGTATTATAAACCCTGATAAAGACCAAAAGACTGCTACTGTTCCAACTATTCCCATTAAAATAGGTTGTAAGATTTTATCTGCAGTTGTTAAACTGCTAACATCTCCTGTTACTTTCCAATAAGCATACCCAAGTACAGCTACAGCTCCTAAAAATACTAAAATACATATAATAGGATTTTTTATTTTTACATTTTCATTTTTCTTACTTGCATTTAATAAATCAATTAATTTATATCTTGAAACTGTAAATGTATTAAAGAACATTACTGCTATATACATTACTGCAAAATAAATACCAGTTTTTATACAAGCATCTTTTGAAAATACAAATTGGAACTTGCTCATATCTGCTTCAAACATTTTTGCAACTAATATTGACATGAATTGTGATGCAAATACACCTATAATTAATCCTACAATTAGTGATATAATTCCTACTAATATAGTTTCCATAAGTATTATTTTTGAAATTTGCCTTTTTCCCATTCCTAAGGTCATATATATTCCAAATTCTTTTTTCCTTCTATTAATTAAAAAATTATTTGCATATACAATTAGTAATCCCAATACTACTGCCACAAATACAGATACATAACCAAGCATTGAAATCATGAGTTTTATAATTTCCCTTGTTGATTGTGATACCTCTAGCATTGCTTGTTGACTATCTATTGAGTTAAACATATAAAATATCGCTACACCTAATACTAGTGTTAGAAAATAAATTGCATAATCTTTGAAGCTTTTTTTCATATTTCTTATAGATAACTTAAATAACATCGTTCAAATCACCTCCAAGAAGTGTTTGTACCTCTATTATTTTTTCAAAAAATTGTTTTCTTGTATCATTTCCCTTGACTAATTCATTAAAAATCTTTCCATCTTTTATAAATATAATTCTATCTGCATAACTAGCTGTAAATGCATCATGTGTTACCATTAAAATTGTTGCGTTTAGTTTTTGATGTAAGTAATCAAATGTCATCAATAACTGTCTTGCTGATTTACTATCTAATGCACCTGTTGGCTCATCTGCCAATACTATTTTGGGATTTGTTATTATTGCTCTTGCAGCTGCACATCTTTGCTTTTGCCCTCCAGATACTTGATAAGGATATTTATTCATTATTCCTAAAATATCTAATTTTTTTGCTATTTCGTGAACTCTATTGTTAATTTCAGTAGCATTTACTTTTTGAATTGTTAATGCTAAAGCTATATTTTCAGAAATTGTCAATGTATCTAATAAATTAAAGTCTTGGAATATGAAACCCAACTCCTCTCTCCTAAATTTGTTTAATTTATTTCCTTTAAGTTTTGTAATATCTTCTCCGTTGACAATGATATGCCCTGCTGTTACTCTATCAATAGTAGATACACAATTCAAAAGTGTAGTTTTACCAGAGCCACTTGCTCCCATGATTCCTACAAATTCTCCATTTTTTACATTAAAGCTAATATTATCTATTGCTTTTGTTAAATTAGATTTGTTTCCATAGTATTTTTCTATGTTTTTTACTTCTAATACATTTTCCATTCAAAAAACTCCTTCCTTTTCTTTGTATATCTACATTATAAATTCATTTTAAAATAGTTGCCATCGATTTACCTTACAATAACATTACATTTTTTGTAAGATTTCTCATTTATGAAAATAAGTCCATAACTAATATGGACTTACAAATTCATAAAACTGCTTTTAGGAAATATAATTCTTACTTCTGTTCCTATATCTTTTTCTGAATTCAATTCTATTCCTAATCCTAATTTTTCGCATAATTTCTTACATAGATATAACCCTATACCAGTAGATTTCTTATTTATAATTCTCCCATTTTCACCCGTAAAGCCTTTCTCAAAAACTCTTGTAATTTCTCCTTTTTTTATTCCAATACCATTATCTTTTATATATAAAATAATGTTTTCATTATTTGATTTAGCATATAATTGTATCTTTTTATCTTCTTTTTTAGAATATTTAATTGAATTTTGTATAATTTGATTTATTATAAAAGTAGCCCATTTGCTATCTGTAAAAACTTCTTTTTCTAAATCATTCAATTCTATACTTATCCTATTTGAAAGCAATGCTCTTTTACTTTTTAGTATTGCTCCATTTACAATCTCTTTTAAATTTGATTTTGTTACAACATAATCTTTATTTACTGTATTACTTCTAGCATAAAACAATGCTTGCTCTGTATAATTTTCAATTTCATCTAGTTCTTCATCAATACTTTTAGTTATTTCATTTTTATTATTTTCAATAATTAGTTTGCTAGTAGCAATAGGAATTTTTATTTCATGAATCCATAATTCTATATATTCCTTATAGTCTTCTTGTAATTGTTTATATGAATTTACATTTTCTAGCATAGATTTTCCAGTTTCTTGTATAGTTTTTTTTAATATTTTACCTTCAATAAAATCTGGAGTGTTTATTATTTCTGATATTAGATACTTAGTATCTAATTTTTCTAAATTATTTTTTAATTCATTATAAAAATTGCTCTTTTTTCTATATTCTACAACAATATCAATACCTATAATTATTACTGGACATATTGTAATATAAAGCCTCACAAATATTTCTATTTGTGGATATGGTAATAATAATATTTCCGAACTTGCTATTATAAATAATACTAAAAAAATCAATAATATTTTCTCTTTTATAAATTCTCCAAACTTCATTTTAATATATACCCTTGTCCCCTTCTTGTTTCAATTTGATTTATTATTCCTAGTTCTTCTAGTTTTGTCCTTAGTCTTTTAATATTAACATTTAAAGTATTATCATCGACAAATTCTTCACTTTCCCATAAGTAGTCCATTATTTCATCTCTTGATATTACTTGTTGTCTATGTAATACTAAATATTCTAATATTTTATATTCATTTTTTGTTAATTCTATTTTCTTATCTTCTTTTTCTATAATTCTTCCTGCTGTATTTAATATAAAGCTCCCACAGTCTATTTTATCTGGATTATTTCCTGAATTTTGACTTCTTTTTAATAGTCCAACTATTTTTGCAAGTAATATTTGAATATTATATGGTTTTGTTACATATTGATCTGCACCATAATTTAGTGATAGTAATTCATCCATTTCATTATCTCTGCTTGTTACCATTATAATCGGTATATTAGATGTTTTTCTTATTTCTTTACAAATAAATTCTCCATCTGTATATGGTAAGTTTATATCAATTAATAATAAGTCTGCTTTTATTTCTAATATGTCTGCCACTGCATTGTCAAATTTTTTTAAGCTTGTTGCTATAAATCCATTTCTGTTTAAAAATGTTTCTAATTCTTCTCTTAATTTTTCGTCATCTTCTATTATTAGTATTTTTTGCATTTTACTAACCTCCATTAGCATTATATCATATTTTGTTTAATATGTACCTTACATTTTTTGTAATATTTCTATAAAAAAAGATTAGTTATTTCAAACTAATCATAACAACAACCTGTAATTCTTCGCTCTATTTGTTTTCAATTAAATTAGTATAATATATAATTTCTTTACCTAATTTTTTTGCATAATCTATTTCTGCTCTTGTACTATCTCCAATATAATTGTTTATATTTACTACTAATATAGCTTCTGATAATTCTATTCTTTTAAAATGTGCCTCTTTCAAATTTATTAATTGCTCTTTCATTCTTTCCATATTCTCTGATACTGGATATACTGGTGTAAGAACACAATATCCTTCTAATGCCATTTTTTATTCCTACATATTAATAAAGCGAAGTTCACTTTTAAGTTATTATTTATTTATTTCATATCTTGTACTTGGCCCGTTTCCGATTTTAACCAAAACACCATTTTCAACTAATTTATTTAATATTGTTGAGGTAGTTGTCTTTTCTTTATTAATTAGTGTTTGAGCATTAATTCTTGTTATAGAGCCATTTTTTTCAATATATTTTATAATTATATCCATGTCACCATTGCTATTATTTTGTATAGCAACATTATTCAATGATATTTTAGGTAATTTTACAACAAATGCTGACGGTAATACATCTATCTCGAAATTTAATCCAATTTTATTATAATATGATTTTACTCTTCTTAATCCACTTCCTATTGCTTCTACCCTCTTTATTCTCATAAAAATAGATTGTAAGTAAGGATTTCTTGAAGTTGATAGACCTGCTAGTATATCATCAAGTGTTATGTTTCCATCTCATTCATGCTACTTACCTCCATCTTCAATCGTTCAATCGTTCAAAATATCGTTCAATCGTTCAAGCATAGTATAACACTTTTATTATAAATTATACAAGATATATTTTAAAATTTTACACTTTCTATTTAATTGTAGACACATTTAATTTTCTTAAGGCTTTTAAATAGCTCCTAAATCATTAAAAATTATATTATTTACCACATGTTAAATTCATATGTCAACACTTTTTATAAATTTTCGTAAATTCTTAATTGATATTTATAATTAGATTTTCAATTTTAAATTTTTCATATTGTAAAATTATGGAAAATATGATAAAATGTTCATGGAGGGATTTTTATGTTATATATAATAATTATATTATTTATTGTAGCTATGGCATTGGAATACATTATGATTAATAAAAAATCAGATATAAATATACAATGCACTGAAAATATAAACTATAGTGAAAAATATGTAAAAAAAGACTATTTATTAACACAAACAGAATTGAAATTTTATAGATTATTAAAGCAAATCACTGATGAACTGAATTTAGTTGTATGTCCACAAGTTGCTTTATATCAGGTAGTGCAAAACAAAAACTTTAAAGACTTTAATAAAATTCAAAATAAAAGCATTGACTTTGTAATAGTAGAACCAAACTTAAAAATAAAATTATGTATTGAACTAGACGATTATACTCATAGAAGAGAAAAAAGAATAAAAAGAGATGAATTTTTAAATAAGTTATTTAATGACTTAGAAATAAAGCTATTAAGAATACCTGTACAAAATTATTATAATTTAGAAGAATTAAAGAAAAAGATTGAAGAGAGTTTATAGGCACCTCTCCTCTTTCTCATTCAATATGCTTAAACGTATTTAGCCATTTCAATAATTTCCGCGAATGTATCCTTTTGTGATATGTACTTTAAACTCTCTGGTGACAATACTAAAAAATATGTAATTATTCTTTCATATTCTGATTGCTTTTTTATATCTAAAACTTTAATCATTTGTAAAGATTTAATAAATAATTCTTGCATATGTATCACCTCTTCATAAATAAGTATACCACTTTTTATGTAAATTATATGTCGAACTCTGTCCTCAAAATGCTTTATTATGAATAATTATATAAAAAATTCCTAGCAAACTACATACATAGATATAGCTTACTAGGAATTTTAATTATTCGATGTTAGGAACTTCGAACTTAGAGATAATTTCTTCGGCCTTCTTGACAGTTACATACCCCCTATCTACCATTGTGTTTTTCACAAGTGAAAAGAATTCATCATTTTTACTGTAGATTTCAGCAAACACCTCGTCTACATCAGCTTTGTTTTTTGACTTCATGACAAGTCTGGTATACAAATCTGCATAGATAAAGCTAATGTTTGCAAGATATCGATAGATGTCTCCAAGCGAAATGCCCTGTCCAGGGCTAGTGTAGAGCATAATCTTCTCCATATCAGTATCCAAGTTGCGTCCTAAAGAATCGTATGGCACCCATTGTTTTACCATAATTGTCTCCCTCCAGAATTTTCTGTTTTGTAAATGTTGTGACTATTCGGACTGTAAAGGGATTTCCTTTAACCAATATCTTAATTCTAGCACAGTACCAGCTTAAAGTCAATAAAAATGCCAGTATTTAAATATACTGGCTAAAAATTAATTTTTATAATTTCTTAAATATGAATCCATTTTCTCAATAAATTCTTTATTATTTTTTGTTTGAGTCATTTGAGTAATGATTTGTTCTGTTACATCTGCAACAGGTAAATTATTTAATGCTTTTCTTAGTGCAAATACAGTTTCCATCTCAGGTTTTGTTAATAATAAGTCTTCTCTTCTTGTTCCAGATTTATTAATATCTATTGCAGGGAAAATACGTTTTTCAGATAGTTTTCTATCTAGGTGTACTTCCATATTACCTGTACCTTTAAATTCCTCAAATATAACATCATCCATTCTGCTTCCTGTTTCAATTAATGCTGTTGCTAATATTGTTAAACTTCCACCATTTTCGATGTTTCTTGCAGCTCCGAAGAATTTTTTTGGTTTATGCAATGCAGCTGGATCAAGACCACCTGATAGTGTTTTTCCTGATGAAGGCATTACTAAGTTATATGCTCTTGCTAATCTTGTAATACTATCTAATAGGATTACTACATCTTTATTGTGCTCAATAATTCTTTTTGCTCTTTCAAGAACCATTTCAGCAACTTTTACATGATGTTCAGGCATTTCATCAAATGTAGAATAAATAACTTGTCCTTTTATTGAACGTTTCATATCTGTTACTTCTTCTGGTCTTTCATCAATTAAAAGTACAATTAATTCAACTTCTGGATTGTTTGCTGAAATACTATTTGCTATTTTCTTTAATAATGTTGTTTTTCCAACTTTTGGTGGAGCCACAATCATTCCTCTTTGTCCTTTTCCAATAGGAGAGATTAAATCTATTATTCTCATTGCATATTCTGTTGGAACTGTTTCTAGCTTTAGTCTTTCATTTGGATAAATTGGTGTTAATTCATCAAATCTTTTTCTTTTAGCAGCTTTTTCTGGATGCTCTCCATTTACTTCTCCAACAAATATCAAAGATGGGAATTTTTCTCCTTCTTTTGTTCTTGATATACCTTTTATAATGTCTCCTGTATCTAGTTTAAATCTTCTTATTTGAATAGGGGAAATATATACATCTTTAGGACTTGATAAATAATTATCTCCTCTTAAAAATCCATACCCATCTGGTAAAACTTCTAGAATACCTTCTACTATCTCATCATCTTCGTTTGTTACTTTATAGTCTATTACAGCTTCTCCAGCTTCTTCTAATTGCTCATCATCATTTTTATCATATCTAATTTCTTCTGTTTCTGGCACTTCATGTTGTATTGATGTTTCTGCTACTTGCTTTAATAGTGCAACTAGTTCATCTTTTTTTAATTTTGAAATATTTTTAATATTTTGTTCTTTGGCAAAATTTCTCAATTCTAATAATGTCATATTTTCTAATTCTGACATATGATACCTCCTATTATATTATTTTATATATTTTTATCTGGATTAATTTGTAGATTTTAATATTAAAAAAAATAAAATCCTTAAAACTTGAATGTTGTTTTAAGGATTTACATATTACTATCGACATAAACTCTTTCGTTTTGTAAATACATTCCTAGTTTTTCTCTTGCTAATTTTTCTATATAATCTATTGACTTTATATTTTGCTTTTCTTGTTCTAAATTTTCTTTATTTTGATTTAGTTCGTTTTCTGCTACTTCTATTTTTGATGATAAATTCTTTAAATCGTCTTTATATTGTACTATACTTATTTGTTGCTTTATTAGCATTACTATCCATACTATTAAAGCTATCAAAAAAGCATTCCTTAGTAATTTGCTTTTCTTCATACGTATTCTCTCTTTTCTATAAAAATAATCTTACATATATATTATTCTCCATCTTTTACCATTTTCCCCTTTTTTATTTTAATTTTTTTTGTAAATTTATTAAAAATTTTTATTATTATTGTAATTATTTTATGAAAAATTGAAATTATTGTTTTAAATGGTATTTCTAATATTCTTATTAACATTTTTAAAATTTTTGAAAATAGTGAAACTATTATATTACTTAAAGTAAGCATGTATATAAGCAAACCCATTATTATTCCTAAAAACATGTATATACGAATTTCACCATTATTGAAGTACCATATGTTGTATAGAATCAAAACTCCTGTTAAAATCCAAAATAAGACGTCTTCAACATATGTTATTATGTTTGATGTTTTAAAGCTTCTTCTTAATATTCTAAAGAAATCAAACAATATTCCTATTACTACACCTGTTAATGAAAAAACTATAAATAAATATGCTTGATCTTGAGCCATATGCAATCTGCCTTTCTATCTAAAAATTTTGCTTAATAGTGTTCCTGAATTTTTTTCTTGTTTATTTTGACTATATGATAAACTTGAGATTTCTCCTTCTATAATTACCTCTGCTGTGTCTAAACTTAATTTATTAATTCGTATATTTTCTCCTTTGACTGTTAATAAACCTAGTTCCGTGTCAACCATTACTACTTGATCATCAAAACTCAAAACATCATTTACACCTGATACACTTAATTTTCCTCGGTTTTCTAATACTAAATTTTGTACTATATTAGTATTTAAATTTACATTTATGTTTTTTCTTTCATCTATCATCTTTTGCTCTCCTCTCCATATTCATACTACATTATAATATGCAGAAATATATGGAGATAGAACTAAAAGAGGATGATTATTTCACCCTCCTTTGTATCTATTTTAATCTTTCTTCAAGATTTTTTAACATATTTTGATATTTTTCAAGTTTTG
>USMB01000047.1 GCA_900555615.1 uncultured Clostridium sp.
GGAAAAAAGATGGACATCTTTCCAGAATAGTTGATCTGAAGACAGAGGGAATTTTTTAAAACCTCTGTCTTTTTTTGTTGCTATTTCCTCTATACTTATTTTCTGATAAAATCTCATATCAATAATATCCTGATTATATTTTTTTAATGTTTTAACTAAATCCTCTACAATTTTAATTTTATTTTGTAATTCATCCTTATATCTTTGTTTTTCTTCAATTTTTTCTTGTGCATTTATTATTGCCTCTTCTAATTGTGATTTTGTATAACCTTTTGCTTTTGGTAAAACATCCATATTTGCACTTTTTAAATCATAAATCTCCGCTTGTATTTCTTGTATTTCACTACTTGTAATACTTATTCTTAATTTATATACATTATAATTTTCTAATACCTCTTGAACATTCATCTTTTGTTCCTCCTATTCCTAAAAAAAATATAAATTTCATTTTGATTTCAGCCATTTGACACCTCCAAATTTTCCATTGTGTTTATTTTTGTTTTTTTTATTATATACAGTAAACTTTCTTGTTTTATTCTTACAGCTGTCTATGGTTATCGTTTTTTATGTTTTATTGTTTTGTTTTTTAAATTTTGTAACAATATCATAATATCTTAAATATGTATATTTTTCTTTGTTCCCTTGAACTATTTTATTTATATCATTTCGTTGAATTCCATTACTTTGTAACAACTTAATAAATTTCTTTTTGCTTATTTTTTTATTCCAATTAGAATTAATACCTTTAAATACTCCATCAACTATTTTCTTTGTTATATCCGCTACATCTGCACTTATTTCTGATAATGTCTTTGCAATTCCTTCAAATGCTTCTGCTACAGGTTTCATAATATCATCTAGCATCTTTCTTATTTTCTTTTCCGCTTCTATATATTCCTCTTCTGTTAGTCCTACTTTTAAATTATCTCCATCACAAATTATTCCAGAAAAATATCCACTTTTATTTAAGCATTGAACTTGTCCAATTGTAATATTTTTATAATCAATTTGTTTCATTATCTATTCCCCTTCTTTATCTATTAATTCATCTCCCCAATATAAATCATACATTGGATTTTCTACTCTTTTATTACAATAATCACTTACTGTTTGTCGACTTATAAATAAATTCTTTGCTGCATCTCTTGTACCTTTAAAAACTTTTATTATAACACCTTCATTATCAAGCATTACAATTGATTTTCTATGAGATTGCCAACCAGTCCTTTTACCCGCTTCTGATCTAGTTGTAATTTGAAGATTTGATAATCTATTGTCTGATATTATTCCATTTTTGTGATATGCTACCTCTTCTGCTTTTAATTTTCTATTAAATGTTTCTATTACTAGTTTTGCTACATTGTAGTCCTTTCCTTTTTCATCAATATGTAATTTTATTACTTGTATTGAACCTTTTCTAAATGTTTTTAAATATCTATATTTGTATTTATAAAATCTTCTGACTCTTCCATAATTACTAATTTCATATTTAGAATTTGATATTCTTTCCCATATTTCATCTTTATATTTTATTTCTTGTGTTTTTTTCATTTATTTTTTCCTTTAAAAAATTCTTTCCAAAAAGATGACATTTTTTCTACTTTTTCCAGTACAACATCTAATATTGGTTGTCCAATTTCCATCGCCAATCCCATTATGTTTGCAAATATCCAAAACATAAAATATACTGGACTAAGTAATACAACTAATATTTTAAATAATATCTCTTTCATAAATTCTCCTTACTATTCTCTTGATATATTTTTAGCATTCTTATTACATCATTGTAGGTATCCAATTGTCCTTCGTAATAATCTTTTGAATGAAATAAAGTCATGTTTTGTTCTTCAATAATATTTTCAGTATTTGTTCTTGATACTTCTAAATGTTCTATTATGCTTTGTAAATTTTCTAAATCCAGTTTTCCCATCTTAATCCCCCCACACTTCTTTTCGTATTCTTTCTTCTTCCGCTTCTTCTTGTTTCCATATTTCTTTTTCTAAAGCCTTTTTCGTTGTTCTCCAACCAATATTCCAAAAAGCTTCATTTTCTAATTCTCCTTCATAACTAAATTGATCTGGTATATATTCTCTAATAAATTCTATCAATCCTTCTTTTTCTAATTCTTTACAGTATTTTCTAGCTTTGTAATATGAGATATTTTGTATATCTGCTAATCCTCTTGTACTAATAACATAACCGAGGATTCATAATGCAAACATCATTTCTGCAAATCATTCTAAATATTGCTTGTTTTATATTTTCTACTTTATCATTTTTCATTATTTTTCCCCTTTTTCTTTTTATTGGCTTCATCAATTATTTCATTAACTATTTTTAATACTGTTTCTTTGTCTTTTCCGGTTTCTTCCATAATAATTTTTATTATTGCTGCTACTCCCATTAAAATATCTGCAACTTTTATACCATCTTTTACAAAATATACATTTATCGCTTCTTCATCTTTTGTGAATGTTACAAATTCTTTTTCATCATAATAACATCCTTTGCATCCCATTTTTTCAACTCTGCAAGTATCCCATTCTTTTCCTGTACACTTCATCTTTTAGTACCTCCATATAAATTTAATTTTTCATTTTGCTTTGTCTTTCTTTTATAAAATCATCATATAATCTTGATTTCATCGTGTCTGTTTCCGGCTCATATATTAATTGTAAACTTGTATTGCAATGCAAACATCTTCCTTGTCCTAAATCAAACATTCCCATTTTATGAAATATTGATTTTGTTGCATATATCTCTTTATTGCAATTACAACATATAACTTTATATTTTTTTGTTTCAGCCATTGATTATTCCTCCTTTGTAAAACAATATTCATCTAATTTTGCATCACAAAATTTTATACTGTTTGGTGTTGTCTCTCCTATTTGTCCATTTTCATATTCTACTAATCCAACTTCAAATTCTTGACCTAATATATTTTTTGTATGTACCCATTTATGAAATAATGCTTTTTTATTTCTAACTATACATGGTCTGTATTCACTATTTATTCTTTTTTTATTTAATAACTCATTGTATTCACTTTGAATTCTGTCTGCTATTTCTCGTAATTCGTTATTTTCTAGGCATATCGTTTCATAATCGCTTTCCTTATATCTTTTAATGAAATCTAATATTTGTCTTGTTGCTATTTTTAAATAATTAACTCTTCCTCCTATAACAATCACATTATCAAATACACATTTTTCTAATATATATGCAGCAGCTTCTATATCTTCTCCCTTTAATATATTGCTTTTAGCTAATTGCATTTTTTGTATCTGTTCTTCTGTCATTTTATTTTTTCCTCCAATCCTTTTATTGCATTAGTCCAACATTTTGTACAGCCAATACTTTCATAATTGCAAATATCCTCTTCTTTTTGTTTGTCTATTTTTTCTGATCCAAATATATCTGATGGACACATATTTATTCCACCATCACAAAATATTTGATGACATCCTTCTTCTGTTGCATTTTCTATTACTATTTTCATTATTTCTTTATATGTAATATTGGTTTCAAGATTTTCTGTAAATATCACTTTCTTTTTTCCCGACATATCATAAATATTACTCATGAATTGAATCACCTCTTAATTAAATAATCACATGATACCATTTTATTTTGTATCAATTCACACATAAAATCTTGTGCTGTTCTTTCATCTCTATATCTACAATTAGCATTTTTATGTATTCTTGGATCTGCCTCTTCCCATTTTTCAATATCTATCATTACAGGACTTAAAAAAATATATTGTATTCCTTTTGAGAAACATAAATAATAACAATTGTCATAAGGCTTTTTACACTTTTTAAAACCTACTTTTTCAAATTCGTTCATATCTACTATCGGAACTAACATCTCTAATCCCTCCCTAGCCAATCTAATGGTATTTCAATTTCTATACTTTTACCTGTTTTAATATCACACATTGTGCAATAACCTTTTACTATATGATTCCTATATGAATTTTTATTGAAGAATTGTTTATTACAATATGGACAACTATATACAACTTGTACATCTGTCAAAAGTTCTTTATAATCTATATTATTAAATTTTGGCATATCTATTTTCCTTTCATTCTTCAGTATCTTTTGCTACAAACATCAAACACATAATTGCAATTCCTATAAATGTTCCTATGAATAAACCTAATAAAAATTTAATCATTCGCTTTCCTCTTTCTTTTTCATTTTACTAATTTTTAGATCTTCTAAAACTCTAGTTTTATATATTCTAGTATCCCAGTTTTCTTTTAGCATTCTTATATTTTTTAATAATTGTGCAATATCACCTGTAATTAATTTATTGTTATATTTATCTGCAAATCCTTTTAATGTTGATATAAATTCAAGCTTATCTTTTATTACTCTTCTTTCCTGTCTAACATTTCTCAACCTTACTGCAACTTTTGAAAGTTCAAATGCATTTAACTTACTTAACTCTATCTCATGTAATAGATCATCTTGTTCTAATTCTTTAATTCTTAATTCATTTTTTAAATCTGAATTTGTTCTTTCAATATATGTAAAAAAGTAATTCATTTCTTTTGCAAATTCTTCAACTTCATCTATATTATCTATTTTCATTTTTTGCCTCTTCCTCTCTTGTAATTTTTATCCTTAATGTTCTTTTTATAAAATCTTTACAAGCCTCTTGCTGTGAGTTTTCTATTTTGTTACAAAAAGGATATTTTCCACATTTTATACACTTCATGTTTATTCTCCTAATATTCCTCAATTTTCACATAAATTCTTGGTGTTCTACTATATTTCTTTTCAATTTCTAATTTTGTAACTTGTGTATCATCTTTAAAAGCAAATTTATTCATTGCATCCAATACTATTTTTACAATATTATCTGCATCAGGCTTTTTAGTTGGACTTATAATATTTGCTAACATTTCCGCTTCTTTCTTTTTACTTGTACTCTTTGGAATTCCAAAATAAGCTATTATTGTTACTTTTACCCTTGATTCTATTGTTGTAAAATTAGGATATTCTCTAATAAACCATTGTCTTAAAAAGTATTCATAATTTTTTGTATTAGTTGGTGTATAAGCTCTTCCTGTTCTTGTATTCATTCGTGGTCTTGCTTTTCCAACTACATCACCTATCATTTCAAATTCATACATCATTGGTATCACCTCTTAATTTATTTTTTCTCCAATTCCTTTAATACTGGATTTATACATTTATTGCATAATACGATTTTTACTTCTCCTCTTTTTGTCAATGAATGTGGTAATACAACAATTCCTCCTGTCATTTCAAGTCTCTTTTTTAAGATTTTTATTTCATTTCCACAATAATCGCATATATAATAATCATAGTCCTTTTCATCTTTATACTTTATTAGATGTCTGCCTTCTGTTGGCTTTGGCTTTAATTTTGTATATAGAGGGACTTTTTCTCTGTAACATAATTTTTCAAAATTCATCATGTTTTCCTCCTATTTTCCATTTCATCATGCAAACAAACCATAAAGTAATCTATAATTTCTTTTATTTTGTAATTTTCTTTTTCTGTTATATATTTTTTAGTTTTATAATATTTCAATATGAACTTGTCCCTTGTAAGTAAATTCAAATAAATTTTATGTGGACTTAAATATATTTCTTTTATTGCCCAAAACATTATTTTTTCGTCCAGCACTCTTTCTTTCGGCATAAGCTCATAAATTTTACTATCTTTTACATACATTTCTAACCTAGAATAAATTAAAATCAAATTATTTCTATCGTTTTCTGCTAAGCCAATTTTTTCTCCGCTGCCCCCTTTATAGATATAATTAAATAATAAGTTTAGTTTAGTTATAATGTATTCGTCTGCCTGTTCGTTCGCTTGTTCACTCGCTTGTTCATCTGCTTGTTCGTTCGCTTGTTCAAATTGTATAATTTCATCATTGTATAATTTATTTATTGTATATGTAGATGCAACATTTTGATTTGTTCCTTTTTTATAAAATATATATTGATTGTTAATAAGTTCATTTCGTGCCCTTTGTAAAGCAGATATATTTAATCCCTTTACTTTGCTCATTAGAATAGTATTTGTAACCTTAAACTCATAACGCCAATCCGTCTTACTTGCTATCTGCAATAATACTAAATATATTGAAATGGCATTTGCAGAGAGTGGCTTGAAGTCTAATATTGAATAAAATTCAGAGAGCTGTTTTTGAATATCTATTTTGTTTTTCGTATTCACATACTACACACTCCTTCCTTTGTAAATTTATAATTCTTTTGCTGTTTTTAATTTAATTTTTCTTGCTCTTTTTAACATTCTGTGATAAAATAAAAACAGAAAGTATTTATCTAAATATTTTTTATGAATCATCTATTTTTCAGTTTGGTTGCTGATAGATGGTTCTTTTTTATTTATATTGTCATTACATATAAATAATATTTCTTGTAAGATTTCTCTCAATTCCGCTTCGTTATGAAACTCATCTATATCAGAAATAAGATCTTTTATTTTTTGATATCCCATATTTTCTCCTTTAATTCTAAATATTAAATTTTTTATTTTATTTAATGTCGATTTCATTTCTTTATGTTTCTTTTTATGTTCTGATAAATCAATACATTCGTTTAGTAATTCTTGATAATATTTTCTCCTTTTATATTTCTTCAAAAAGTATTTTTCTTATTATTTCAATAGCTTGTTCTTTGTTAACACTTTCATTATTTTTTAAGTACCCACAAGCATATGCAATTTTTACATCTATATTGCTGATTTGTTCTTTACAAAAATACTCTTGCATTTCTTTCAATATTTCTTCCATTTTTACCTCTTCTTACCATTAGATTTTTGATTTTTCTTTTCTTCGCTTTCTTCTAAAATTACCTCTAAAACTAATATAATTATTAACCCTAATATTGGAATTAGATATTCTCCTCCGTATCCTTTATAACCTCTTATTGCTGTTGCATAAGCAATTGATTTTACGGTCAATATTATTGTTGCTATTATTACTAATAGTTCTATTATTCTTACTATAAATTTCTTTTTATTAACTATTTTCATTTTTTATTTTTCTCCTATCAATACTTTTTTTAATAATTCTAATTTTGTTTCTGCTTGTATTCTTTTTTCTTTTTCGCTTTCATATAATTCACGACTTACCGTATTGCCACCAACTTTTATTCTAAAGCGACCACCTTCCGATTTCTTATATTCAAGTTCTTTATTATCCATCATTTTTTTTACTTCTTTGAAACCTAAATGAAATCGTTTCATATATTCTGTTAAACTAATCCATTCCTCCATTTTATTTCCTCCTTTAATTTTGTGTGTCGTTCCGCATTTTTAAATTTTTTCATATTTCTTCCTCTTTCTGTTAAGTTTTTCCTAACTTTTAACTTAAAAAAATTTCTCTTAATTCATCTGCTGTTAAATTCAATTCTTTATCTATCTTCCTTATATCATCTTGAGAAAATTTAACCTTTCCACTTACTTTTTGACTAAAAGTTGAACTTGATATGTTTATATTTTCTGCTAGTTCCTTCATAGTCAATCCTCTTTCTGCAATTTTCGCTTTCAATTTATTTGTATTTGTCATTATATGACCTCCTTTCTGTTAAGTTTTTCCTAACTGGGATTATATTACCAAATCTATTTTTTATTGTCAATACTTTTTTTAAAAAAAATTTGTTTTTTCCTAATTTTTTTTGAAATTTTTTAAAAAAGTTTGACTTTTCTTAATTTTTAAAGTATAATCATTTTATTGAGAGGTGATAACAAATGAGTAATTTAATAGATACTTTTGCACATAGACTAAAATATGCAATAAAAATTAGGGATGTTAGACCAGTAGATATTTCAAAAGTAACAGGTATTTCAAAAACTAATTTAAGTTGCTATATGTCTGGAAAATATGAAGCAAAACAAGATGGTGTTGAAATATTAGCAAAAGTTCTTGATGTCAACCCTGTTTGGCTTATGGGATATGATGTTCCTATTGATAGAAATTATGAAAAAGATAAAATTATCGAAATAAATGTTATAAATTTACACACAAATGAAATTATTGAGAAAATTCCATTTGTATATAGAACAGATATTGCCGAAGATGATCCAAAAAACTTTTTTGCAATACAAGCATCTGATAATTCTATGGCTCCACTTCTTGATGTTGGAGATATAGCTATAATTAAGAAATATAAAGAATTTTTAAATAAAAAAACTTATCTTTTAAAAATAAAAGGTGGATTTCCAATCATTAGAAAAATTATACAAACTGACAATGGAGAAATAGAATTACAAGCAATGAATATGTGGAACTTTCCTATTCAAAACGGTCTAAAAATGGGAGACATTGAAATATTAGGAGAAGTTATAAGGGTTGAGAATAAAAGTGCCTTTAAATAGAAAATAAAAAGAAAGGGGATGTATTTTATGACTTGTACTAAATGTGGTAGCTCAAACGTAAATGTTCAAATGGTATCAGAATCACAATTAAAAAATAAACATCATAGTATTTTGTATTGGTTGTTTATTGGTTGGTGGTGGAGACCATTATTATGGATATGCTTAACTATACCTATGATATTTGTAAAATTATTTGGACATAAAAAACAAAAACTAGTAACAAAACATTCAAGTATGGCAGTCTGTCAAGACTGTGGACATAGTTGGAAAGTATAATAAACAAAAAAAGAGTAATGTGTTTCATTTTTGCGGAACGACACACATTACCCAAGGACATAACCACTTGAAAAGTGATTACTTTTGTATTATATATGAAAAGCCTTCATTTTTCAAGTGTTAATAAAAAAATATTTGAAAAAATGGAGGTTTTTTATGGCAGTAAAAACTAACTGCATCAAGAATGGTGTTCCATATTTTAGGATTCATAGGAAGATAAATGGAAAATATGAAGACTTTTATGGAAAGAATAAATCGGATGCAGAAGATCAATATTACGAGAGAAAAAAAGAAGCCGAATCAGGTATAATACAAACAAAAGAAATAACTACAAGAACTCTATTACACAAATGGCTTTTTACTGTAAAAAAGCATGAGATTAAAGAATCAACATTAGAAAAATATGAAGGTAATTTTAGAAATCACATAGAACCATTTGCTTTTTCAGATATCCCTATTAAAAAAATATCTAGTCTTGTAGTACAAGATTATTATAATACTCTTTTCGAGAAAGAAAGATCTACCGAAAAAATAACAGATATCCATAAATTACTACATCAATTTTTTATTTATTGTGAAAAAGGTGGTTATATTTTAAAAAATCCTTGTGGAAAAGGGTTAGTTAAAATTCCTAAAGATAAGGATATTGATGTAGATGAAATTATAGATAAAAAGATGCTTCCATTTGATTATTTTCGAGAAGATGAACTTCCTATATTAAGAGAAGCATTTAAAGATAATAAATATAAAGATGTTGTTGATTTTGCAATTGGTACTGGAATGCGTCAAGGAGAAATCATTGGTCTTAAATGGGTACATTTAAATTTTGAAAAAAGAGAAATATATGTAAAAAATAATACCACTCGTACTGCAACATTTAATGACAAAGGTATAAAAACTGGATATAAGACAAAGGATGGAACTCCCAAAACTGAAAGTAGTATTGATATTATACCTATGTCAAATTCTATTTATCATTTATTAAAAAAATTACCACACACATCCGAGTATGTTTTTACAGCTAATGGCCATCAAATAGATAAAAAAGATCTTGAAAAAGTATGGCGAAAAATTTTATTAAGATTATCTAATGAAAGAAAAAATTTTAAATATAGAAAGTTTCATGATTTGAGACATACTTTTGCTGTAATACTTTTACTACATGGTACAGATTTATATACTATTATGAAATTATTAAGACATAAAAAAATTTCATCAACAGAAATGTATCTTGCTGTATTGCCTGAATCAAAAAATAAATATATTAATAAATTAAATAAAATTTTCAAAAACTAAAGTGGGAAATAAGTGGGAAAAAAAGAAAATAGCAAGGTGTTACAAAGCTCTGTAACCCTTGCTATTACTGTATTTATTATTCGATGATGTCAGCAACAACACCTGAACCAACTGTTCTACCACCTTCACGAATAGCGAATCTTA
>USMB01000048.1 GCA_900555615.1 uncultured Clostridium sp.
AAAATTTAGTGCTAATAAATAAAATTTTTTAAGACATTTTCAAAAATGATTGACATTTGTTGTCAGTGTTTTCTTGACATGTCTTGTCAAGAAAAATGCCGACACTAAATTGACATAGGAAGTTAAAAAATACTTTTCTAAATTAAAAAGAACTATATTTAAAATTAGAATTACAAAATAGTAATAGCCAGAAAATAGATATGCCACAAGGAACATAAGAAACAAATAATAGTAAAAATTTGCAAAAAGGGACATATAAAATACTAGTAGAAATTATCACCAAATTCTCTTGCTATTTTAAAAGTTATATAGTAAAATAGTAACCGAAAGGAAGCGTGATATATATGATAGCAATAGGTAGTGACCATGGAGGATACAAATTAAAAGAAGAAATAAAAAGATATTTAGAAGAAAAAGAAATTGAATACATAGACTGTGGAACATTCAGCGAAGAAAGTGTGGATTATCCAGAAATAGCTAAAGCAATAGCATTGGAAGTACAAAGCAAAGAATGTGATAAAGGAATTGCAATATGCCGTTCTGGAATAGGAATGAGTATTGTAGCTAACAAATTTAAAGGAATAAGATGTGCAAAGTGCAATGATGAAGAAGAAGCACGCTTATCAAGAGCACATAATGATTCAAATATATTAGCTTTAGGTGCTGATTATATAGAGACAGATAAAGCTATTAGAATGGTAAGAATGTGGATTGCGACAGAATTTGAAGGTGGAAGACATCAAGAAAGAGTAAAATTAATAGAAGAAATAGAAAATGAAAATATGAAATAATGGAGGTTGCATCTAAATGTGGGGAAATATAGCAATAGCTTTTCTACTAGCATTTATCGTTTCATTTATGGCAACACCATATACCATAAAAATAGCAGATAAAATAGGTGCAGTAGATATACCAAAAGACAAAAGAAGAATGCATACTAAAAAAATGCCTAAATTTGGTGGCCCAGCAGTAATACTTGGCTTTTTAGTATCAATAATATATTTAATTATTGTAATGAGTATAGAGGGGACACTAGATTTATTTACAGAGCAAGAATATGGCAAAAAAATATTAGGAATATTATTGGGAATTGTAGTTATAGCGATTACAGGAGTAACTGATGATATAAAGACTTTAAAATGGTGGCAACAATTGGCTGGACAAACATTAGCAGCTGTGATTGTTGTGGCATTTGGAACTAGAATTGAACATCTAGATATACCATTTCTATATATGATTGGTTTAAATGATGTTGTATCAATAATTGTTACAGTTGTGTGGATTGTTGGAGTAACAAATGCGATAAATTTGATTGATGGATTAGATGGACTTTCATCAGGAATTTCGTTAATATCATGTATATCATTATTAATAATATTTTTAATGAATGGTTCGCCAATGATTGCAACAGTAATTGTAACTGCATTAAGTGGAGCACTAGTTGGATTTTTACCATTTAATTTTTCACCAGCAAAAACATTTATAGGGGATACAGGTTCTAACTTCTTGGGCTTTATGTTAGCAGTGGTTTCAATCCTTGGAGTAGCTAAAACATATACTGCTGCAGTAATTGTGTTGCCTGTAATTGTTTTAGGATTGCCTATATTTGATGTTTTATTTGCAATCGTAAGAAGAATAATAAAAGGTAAGTCAATAAAGGCTGTATTTATGCCAGATAAAGGACATTTACATCATAAATTAGTTGCAAAAGGATTTACACCAAAACAAGCAGTATTAATCTTATATGGATTAAGCGCATCTCTTGGAATGTTTGCAATTATATTATTTGATAGCGGAATCTGGAAAGCATTATCATTTTTGTTAATGATAATTGCGACAGTGGCAATTGGATATAGAAATTTTGAAAAAGAAAAAGATAGTAGACCAAAATTAACAGATAGTAGTAATAAAGGGAGGGAATAATATGCTAAAAGAATTTAAAGAATTTGCACTAAAGGGAAATATAATGGATATGGCAGTTGGTGTAGTAATAGGAGGTGCATTCCAAAAAATAGTTAATTCATTAGTAAATGATATTATAATGCCAGCAATATCTATATTAATAGGAAAAGTTGATTTTTCAGATATGGTATTAAAAGTAGGAAATGCTTCTATAAAATATGGAAGTTTTATTACATCAATAGTAGACTTTTTGATTATAGCATTCTCAATTTTTATAGCATTAAAATATATTAATAAATTAAATAGAATAAAAGAATTTGGAGAAGAAGCAGCAATTAAATTCGACAAAAAAGGAAAACTAAAGAAACATATAGAAGAAAAGAAAGAGGCAGAAGAACATAAAGAACCAGAAACAAAAGTATGTCCTTATTGCTTAACTGAAATAAAATATCATGCAACAAGATGCCCTCATTGTACATCAGAATTAGGGGAGACGGTTGAAAAATAAGAAAGGGATACGATTATGAAAGACCAAATTATAAAATTTTTAGCATATGATGGAAGAATAGCAGTAGCTTGTGCTTCTACAACAAACTTGGTAGAAGAAGCAAGAAAATTACATGATTTAAGTCCATTAGCAACAGCAGCAATGGGAAGAGTATTGACAATAACAGCATTAATTGGTGCTGAAATGAAAAATGAAACTGATAAACTTACAATTCAAATTAAGGGGAATGGTCCAATAGGAAAGATAGTTGCAGTTTCAGATAATACTCCAAATGTAAAAGCATGTATAACAAATCCACATGCAGATTTGCCATTAAATGAATTTGGAAAACTAGATGTGGGTGGAGCTGTTGGAAATCAAGGATTTATAAATGTTATAAAAGATATTGGATTAAAAGAGCCATATATAGGAATAAGTCCATTAACATCAGGAGAGATTGCGGAAGATTTTGCAAATTATTTTCAAACATCTGAGCAAAAACAAACAGCAGTAGCTCTTGGAGTATTAGTTGATAAAGATGGTGTTCGCTCAAGTGGAGGTTATATAATATCACCAATGCCTGATGCGACAGAAGAACAAATAGCAAAAGTTGAGCAATCAATATTTCAAGCTGGTGCAATGTCAAAGATGTTAGACAACAATCTAACATTAAAAGAAATTGCACAAAAAATAACAGGTGATAAAGATGTAAAAGTAATTGATGCATCAATTGAGCCAGCTTATAGATGTGATTGTAATAAAGAAAAATTTGCAGATGGATTAGCAACATTAGGCAAAAAAGAGTTAAGTCAATTAATAGAAGAAGATGGAAAAGCAGAAATCCAATGTCAATTTTGTGATAAAAGATATGAATTTAATAAAGAAGAATTAGAAGAGATTTTGAAAAGGAGTAAGTAGAATGGAAAAAGTATTAGTATTTGGACATAAAAGTCCTGACACAGATTCAATTTGTTCAACATTAGCAATGGCAAATTTACAAACAAAATTAAGAGGAGAAGAAGTAATTCCTTGTAGATTAGGAGAATTAAACGAAGAAACAAAATATGCTTTAAAATATTTTGAGGTAGAAGCTCCAAAATTTATAGAAAAAGTAGAAGAAGGTCAAAATGTAATATTAGTAGACCATAATGAATTTTCACAATCAGTAGATGGAATTGAAAATGCAAAAATTATAGCAGTTGTAGATCATCACAGAATTAATAATTTTCAAACATCAGAACCATTATTATATTATGCACAACCAGTAGGATGCACAGCAACAATCTTATTAGAATTATTTAAAGTAAATAATATTGAAATAGAACCTAAAATAGCAGGTTTAATGTTAAGTGCAATAATATCAGATACATTATTATTAAAATCTCCAACAACAACAGATAAAGACAAAAAAGCTGTTGAAGAATTAGCTAAAATAGCTAATGTAGATATTAGTAAATATGGATTAGACATGTTAAAAGCAGGAACAGACTTAGATAAATATACAGAAGACGAATTAATAAGATTAGATGCAAAATGCATAGAAAAAGAAGAAATTAAATATGTAATAGCACAAGTAAACACAGTAAGCATTCCAGATGTTTTAAAAAGAAAAGCAAAAATAAAAGAAGAAATGAACAAAGAAATTTTAGCTAAAGGATTAAGCTTATTTATATTTGTAATAACAGATATAGTAAATAGTAATTCAGAAGCAATTGTTTTAGGGGATAGAACAGAACTAATATCAAAATCTTATGAAATAGATGATGACATAGCTGTTATGCCAGGAGTTGTTTCAAGAAAGAAACAAATATTACCACTAATTGAAAAAAATATGTAACAAATTAGATACACAAATTGTCTAATAGATGTAGGCATTGTGTATCTTTTTCTCAATTGACAATATATGGTAAAGGTGATATAATCAACAATACGAGGCTAATATGTGATATGCAATGACTTATAAGAAAGGAATGGATATTAAATGAAAAAAATAAGATTTACAGTAGCTATTAGTGCTTACAATATTGAAGCATATGTAAAAAGAGCAATTGATAGTGTTTTAAGTCAAACATTTACAGATTATGAATTATTAGTAATAGATGACTGCTCTAAAGATAATACAGTTCAAGTAATTGAAGAATCATTAAATGGAAAGGGAATAATATTAAAAACAATTAAAAATTCTGGAACAGCTGCAGCATCAAGAAATATAGCTATTGATAATGCTCAAGGTAAATATTTATTGTTTTTAGATGGAGATGATGAATTATATAGCAAAGATACTTTAAAAGAAATAGATGAGTTAATAAAAGATAATACATATGATATTGTATATTTAGGTTATGAAAATGTAGGAAAATCAGAAAATTATTATAGAATTTCTAATCAAGATAATTCAACGAGAGAAGCAAGATTAATCTGTGATGAAAGTTTTTCAGTATCAAGCAAAGTATGGAATGTGAAATTTTTAAGAGATAATAAGTTAAGATTTGTGGAAGGAATGTATTATGAAGATGAGTTGTTCTCGATAAAAAGTAATATATTATCTAAAGTAACAACATTTGGAGATTTTCCGATATTTAAATATCATAGAAACCGTGAAGGAAGTGTAATGACAAAGCCAACAATTAAAAAATGTTCAGATTGGTACAGAATGTTGGCAGAAGTTACAGAATTATATGAAATAACACCAAAAGAAGATAGAAAATACTTTTTAAGTTTTTTGAAGAATGAAAATGATAGTATACCATTAAGAATAAGAGTTGTACTAGAGGCTCTTGCTGAACATGAAAATACAAAAGTATTGCCAAAAAGAGAATATAAATACGAAGACTTTTTTGAAAATGATTAATTGAAATATTATAGAAAAGGGCTGGTTATGTGAAAAAAACTAGAATCTTTATTGTTAGACACACAGAAACTGTTGGAAATATAGAAAAAAGGTTAACCGGAAGACAAGATTATGAGGTAACTCCAAGAGGAGAAAAATTAATTCAAAAATTGACAACTGAATTATCAAATATTAAATTTGATAAAATATATTCAAGTACTTCAGGAAGAGCTATAAAAACAGTAGAAAATTTAGCAAAATTAAATAATTTAGAAATAGAAACTAAAGAAGATTTGTGTGAAATGTATTTTGGAAAATATGATGGTTGGAAATGGGAAGATGTAAATAGAATTCAACCAGAAATAAAGCAAAGACAAAATGAAATAAATGAGATATCAGGAATAGAAGGTCAAGAAACAATGAAATATGTAGCAGATAGAATGGATAAATGTATTCGAAACATTGCACAAGCCAATATTGGAAAAACAATATTAATCAGTTCACATGGAGTAGCAATAGAAGCATTTTTGAGAAAGATTTCTGGAATACCATTTAGTCAAGAAAGAGAAAAATTTTGTCAATATAATGTTGCAATAAATGAATTAGAATATGAAAATGATAAATTTAAAATAATTCAATTAGCAAATATAGATTATTTAAATGGAGAGTAGAAATGAGTCAAGAAAAAGCATTGATATCAATAATAATACCAGTATATAAAGTAGAAAAATATTTAGAAAAATGCATACAAAGTGTTATAAATCAAACATATGAAAATTTACAAATAATATTAGTAGACGATGGTTCACCAGATAATTGTGGGAAAATTTGTGATGAATATGCCAAAAAAGATCACAGAATTGAAGTTATTCATAAAAGTAATGGAGGCTTATCAGACGCAAGAAATAAAGGGCTTGAAATAGCTAAAGGTGAATATATTGGATTTGTAGATAGTGATGATTACATAGAAGCAGATATGTATGAAGTGCTTTACAATTTATTAAAACAATATAATGCAGATGTAAGCATTTGTAATTTTTATACTGTATCACAAGGGAAGATTTCCATAAAAAATGCAGACAATGGAATAAATGAATATAATAGAATTGAAATATTGAAAGAGATTTTATTAGATAAAAATATTCAAAGTTATGCATGGAATAAATTGTACAAAAAAGAATTATTTGATGAAATAAAATATCCTATAGGAAAAAAATATGAGGATATTGGAACAACATTTTATTTGTTAGAAAAATGTAATAAAGTTGTTGTAACAGGAAAGTCAGAATATTATTATATAAACAGACAAGATAGTATTGTAAATAATGTTACAGAAAGTACAATTACAGATTATATTGAATTAATTATGCAGAGATATGATTATATTGAAGAAAATATAAAAGAATTATCTAGTTATAATAAAGATTATTTAAAAAGAATATTAAAAACTGCTGAAAAAGATATAAAAAGTTTGAATGAAGTTGGAGATTATACAAAGAAAAAATATGAAGAATTATATAATAAGGTACAAAAATTTTAGTATTAGTGTCAAGAAGTTTCGGAAAATAATCCGATGATATATAATTTTGACTTTGAAACATAAAGATAATTGGTGTTATCTTTATGTTTCATTTAGTATATATGTATCTGTAGATATTTCGTGAGATATACTATTTAATATCTGATAGCTACCTGTTTTTAATCCATTACTTAAAACAGGTATATTGTGAATTTTATCAGGAGTGAATATTTCGTAATCATAGGTATTTTCATTAAGTGTTACAGTTTGCTTTTTAGAATATGTAGAAAGATATAGTTTAAAAATATTTATATTATTGTGCTTATAATCATTTAACTTTAGATATTTCTCTATTCTTTTTGTTGAATATCCTTTTGGTCTTGATGAGAAAAAAGAAGCTATTAAATGTGAAATATGACTCTCCATTGAAGAACCAATATTTAAGTCTAGCATAGATTTTATACTAGAATAATTATTAATTATATAATTAAGCTTTTTAGTAATAATATCTTTACGTTTAGGATTATTGTATATAATGGTATTAACAGCATCAATAAAATAAGATTTAGATTTATTTTTAAAAATATGTAATAAATAAAATCTTTCATCAGAATCTGATGTTATGTGATGGATAGCTTGTTTAAAATGAAATTCACACAAATAGAACTTAACTGTATTAGTAGGTTCAAGCTTTAACTCTGGAATACCAGATTTAATCCAAGTACCTCCATCAGATAAAAGACATATATTTTTTATTTTAGAAAAATCGTATTTCATAGCAATAAAATCCATAAATTTAGGCCAAGCCTTAGAAGTATAACAAGAAAACACAGAACGATTTACTAATTGACGTCTGTTTTTACTAATGTCTTTTATATCTTCGAAGGTAACGAAACATTTAACCATAATATCTTTATCAATATTTTGAGCACCAATATATTTCTCATCAGCCATAACGTAAAGGGTTTCAGGAGTATCAACTGATTTAGGAATAATATTAGGAACATACCAGTTTTTAATCCAGTTATAAACTGATTGTCGAGGAATATCTTTTATTATAGAATTAGTTTCAAAATAAGAAATATCACTAATAAAAGCTGAGGTGTCACGAACAGCTTGAGCTTGAGAAGTAGATATAGCTTTAGATACAGTTATAGCTTTAACGATAGGATCATAATGGTCATTTTTAGGTAAATCAAAAATTTTATCTATATAAAAGAACTTTTTATTGGAATGTTTAGAAATATAGTAAGTTCTATAAAATGTTATTTCACCAACAATAGTAATAAGAGTTCTAGGAACATTAGACTTATTAATGTAATAGCGAGATTTTCTATACTCAGATTCTTTAAATTCATTATCTAACTCTTCAAAAGTAGTTATAACAATAGATTTTACTATTTCTCTAGCAGCTTGTTGAACTTTAAAAATAACATTAAAATATTGGTTAGAACTATCATTACATAAAAGATTATTTAATAAAAATTCAACATTATTAAATAAATTTAAAGAAATTACATTAAATATTTTATTTTTTATTACATTTTTTAATTTTTGTGATATAATAGTTTTCATAAGGAAGTCCTTTCTTTGATATTGTTTTTTTGGTAAAATTATTATATCAAAGGACTTCCTTTTTGTACATTCCGAAACCATTTTACACTATTATTTTAGTTAAATATTTGACATTTTTTTATTTTAAGTATATACTTAGTAGGCACAAGAATAAAATAAAATGAGGTTGAAAATGAAAAGATATAAGAATTTAACAATAATCGTACTAATGACAATATTCTTGCTTATATTAAGTGGAAAAGCAGAAGCAACAACAGGAAAAATAAACACAGAAACAGCAAGGTTAAGAGAAGAGCCAAATACAACTTCAACAATATTAGAACAATTAAATGAGAATGATGAAGTAGAGATACTAGAAGAGGAAGACAACTGGTATAAAGTAAAAGCAAATGTAAATGGGCAAAAGATTACAGGATATGTAAGTGCTAAATTAGTTGATGCAGAGAAAACAACTTCAACAAAAGTTGAAGATACTACAAATACAACAGACAATAAAACAACAGAAACTACACCAGAAGTTACAACAAATACAGAACCAGTAAAAGAAGAACCATTAACAGATATAGATGTTAGTGATGATATCAAAGAAAATAAAGAATATGATTTACAACAAGAAGTAGAAGTAAAAATTTTACCAATAATGAGTTCAAATACAAAATGTAAATTAAGTGGAAAAGTAAAAACTGTTACAATTTTAAATGATTGGTGTAAAATAGAATGTGATAAAAGTTGTGGATGGATAAGAACTAATGTCTTGAAAAAACTTGTAAAAATGGAAGAAGATGCAACAGAAACTAGTGCAAGTACTACAAATGATACAACTTCAGAGAATAGTACAAACAATTCTAATAACACAACATCAGTTAAAGAATTAAATAAAACAGGATATGTAAAAGTAGAAGGATTAACAGTAAGAAAAGGACCATCAACATCAACAGAAGCTATAAATGGTTTATCTAAAAATGATAAAGTAGACATTATTGGCGAAACAGATGGATGGTATCAAATAAAATTAAAAGGTGAAGTAGGATATGTATCTGCAAAATATATTTCAGATACTAAAGTTACAGAAACTACATCAAGAAGCGGAAGTACAATAAGAAATGCTGAAGAACAAGAAAAGACTGAAGAAGTAGAAGAAACTAATACAGAGACAGAAGAAACAGACGAAACAGATACAAATACAGTAAGTTCTTCAACAGGAATATCAGGAGCGGAAGTTGTAGAATATGCAAAGCAATATTTAGGATATAAATATGTTGCTGGAGGTTCATCACCATCAATAGGATTTGACTGTTCAGGATTTACAATATATGTATATAAACACTTTGGAATAAGTTTAAATAGATCATCAAGAGATCAAATAAAAAATGGTGTTGCAGTTTCAAAGAATAATTTACAACCAGGAGATATATTGATATTTAATGGTTCGTCAAATACATCGATAGGGCATGTAGGAATATATGTTGGGGGAAATGACTTTATACATGCTGCCAATTCAAGAGAAGGTGTAATTATTACATCATTATCATCAAGTTATTATCAAAAAAGATATGTGGGAGCAAGGAGAGTAATTTAATTGAATAGACCAATTTTTATTATATTAATTGGTTATA
>USMB01000049.1 GCA_900555615.1 uncultured Clostridium sp.
CTAAGAATGTCATTAGATTTTCCCAGTCGTAAATACTTCTTGTTATTCTATCTAATTTTGAGCAACAATAGTATTTATCTTTTTTGACTTTATATCATTTTTTAATCTTTCAAACTCTGGTCTATGATTACCAGTTTTAGCACTTATTCCAGCATCTGTATAATAGTCTATTATTTCATAACCTTTGAATTTGCAAAAACTCTCTAATCTTTCTTTCTGCTCTGGCAAACTAAATCCGTTCTCTTGCTTGATCTTCTGTTGATACTCTTAAATATAACCCACATTTTTTCTTTTCTTCGTTCAATTTTCAAACCTCCAATCTAACAAAAAAGAGACATCAAAGTACAATACGAGTACTACTGACATCTCTTAAATCCATTTATCATAAACTAAAATACAATAATGCAATATAATATATTTTTTTCAAAGTACTCATAAACATATAGCTTTTGACGGACAGCTATACATAATTTATTGTCTATATTATATCACGATTTAACGAAATGTCAAATATTTACAATTCATATATTTTTCAAATATTCTTCTAACTCTGATAACTTAATCTTTTTAGTCAAATTTGAAATATACACATCATTTGAATAGTTAAAAACTAAAAGAGTAATATTTTTAATAATCACTCTATGTGGTTCAATATATGTAAGATTAGATTTATCTAGTTTTCTAATACTACCATTGATAAAAGTAGGAGTAACTTTTGAAAACTCACATATAAATTCAAGTCTTTGCTTTAGACTTTCCTCGAATTGTAATTCTTGCTTAATTATCTTCATTTCCAGCACCATCCTTCCTTTTTAGATTTAGGATGATTTTTTCGCAAAAGAAAAAATCAACCATTTTACTGATTGATTTTCATATCTATCTGTTCTATTAGTTCGAACAGATACGTCGTTGGAGCGGGTACCGAGAATCGAACTCGGGCCACCAGGTCGGAAGCATGGGATTCTACCACTAAACTACACCCGCATATACACATTATAAATAAATAAAATTTAATTGTCAATACAAAGCCATAATTCATATAATAAATCAGGAGAAATATTATGAATTATATAAAAGAACAAATTGAATTAATAAAATCAAGAGACCCATCGATAAACAATTCACTAGAAGCTATGCTATGCCCCACTTTCAAGGCTTTACTATATTATAAAATCTCACATTATTTTTATATAAAAAAACATTTTCTAATAGCAAGATATATAAGTGAAAAAGCCAAAAGAAAAACTGGGATTGAAATTCATCCAGGTGCAACAATAGGAAAAGGATTATTCATTGACCACGGCACTGGCGTAGTTATAGGAGAAACTGCAATAATTGGAAACAATGCAACACTATTTCATGGTGTAACTCTAGGCGGGACTGGCAAAGAAAAAGGCAAAAGACATCCAACTATTGGCAACAATGTTTTTATTGGTTCTGGTGCTAAAATTCTTGGAAATATTATTATAGGAGATAATGTAAAAATCGGTGCAAATGCTGTTATCCTAAAAAATGTCCCTTCAAATGTAACAATAGTAGGAGTTCCTGGCAAAATCGTTAAAGTTTTACCATAAACTCCTACTTCTTTTATATCATTTTACTTTTTAACCCAAACCGAAACACTTCCACCATCACAATAGAAAATTCCATTTCCATCTTTATCTACATATACAGTCTCTTTTACATGTCCTGTATAATCATAAAATACTGAATCAGCAAGTCTAGGTCCAACATTTATTGTCTTTCCTCCTCCAGGTCCATCACTCATAATTGCAACAAGCCCTGAATTTTCGTGCTCATCATCACCTGTTCTTACAAATGCTATAATATCATGATGATCAAAATAATCTTTTTGCTCACCATAAGCATAATTTTTTCTTAGTCTCATCATATTTTCTAACATATCTTTTTTGCCTTCAATATTTTGTGATGGAATTCCATAATAATCTCCATAAAATATACATGGCAAACCATCTTTTCTTAATAAGATAAGTGCATATGCTAATGGCTTAAACCAGTCTGGAATCCAAGAAAATAATGCTTGACCAGGCTCTGTATCATGATTATCTACAAATGTTACTGCTAAACTTGGCATTTCTTTTACTAATGTATTTTCAAATATTCTTCCCATATCATAATTTCCATGAGAATTTGCAGCTTCATATAAATTATAATGTAATGGAACATCAAATAATGGAATCGTTGAATTGGTTTTATCTATATACCATTTTAATATGTCTAAATTTCTATTCCAATATTCTCCAACACATTTCAAATCTGGTCTTGCTTCTTTCATTTTTCTGATGAACTCTGCCATAAAATCAGATTTGATATGTTTTACTGCATCTAACCTAAATGAATCAACTCCTGTAAGCTCTAAATACCATCTTCCCCATTTTTCTAATTCTTCTACAACAATTGGATTGTTAAAATCTATATCTGCTCCCATTAAATAATCATAATTTCCATTTTCTTGGTCTACATTTTGGTCCCAATGTTTTCCACTAAATCTAAAGATTCCATTCTTTCTTCCACTTTCGTCCCAATCTGTTCCATTAAAATGTTTATAATTCCATTTAAAATCAGAATATTTATTATTTCTAGCAGTAAAATTATACTTAGTCCATGCTGTAATTTTTTTAGGCAATGTTGTATCTTTTGTTCTATCTGTGCGCTCTTCCTCACTTGCATATACTGTTTCTGCTTCATCTGCTCCTATTTTGTGGTTTAACACAATATCTGCATATACTTTAATATTATTTTCATGTAAATCTTTTATTGCTTGTATATATTCATCTTTTGTACCATATTTTGTTTCTATACTACCCTTTTGGTCAAATTCTCCCAAATCATATAAATCATAGGCTGAATAACCTGCATCAAATTTTCCTCCAGCACCTTTGTATGCCGGTGGTAACCATACATCTGTTATACCTATTTCTTTTAATTTTCCAGCTTCTCTTGATACCTGTTGCCATAACTTATCTTCTGGTTTCAAATACCATTCAAAGTATTGCATTAGTATTCTATTTTCCTTCATTTGTATCTTTCCTTTCGAATGTATATTATCATAGTTTTCACTATTTTTCAAGTATAACATATAATGATAATAAAGAGGTGCAAACAGGATGGCAGACATAAAATTAAGTAATATTACTAATGTAGTAATGAGAACTATTTAAAAGCTATAAATAAAATATTTGAAGATTTACAAAGAAACTTAATTGACCTACAACAAGAGTTGATAAAAGCTGTTACATATATTTATAATTTAGATAATAATAAAGCATTAGATAAGTATACATATTCTGAAAGATTTGCTGTTTACTTAATAAAGAGAATGGGAAAATTGTATTCATACTATAAAAATGACTATATTATGAGAGATAGCTATTCAAGAAAATATGATGAATTTTCAAATAATAGTGAATATGAAATACTTGAATCATTACATACTAAAAATATGTTACTTTCAATGAGTGATACACATAAAAGTAATGATTTATCAAGTATTTGTTATGCTATACTTGAAGAACTTTCTAAAACACCTAATTACCCAATTAAGAAATGCCAAAATTGTGGAATGTACTTTATTCCAACATCAAAAGTAGATGAAATTTATTGTGATTACCCAAAAGAAAATGGGAAAACTTGTAGAGATTTAGGTGCTTTCCAATCTTATACTGAAAGATTAAAAAATAATAAGGCTATGGGCGAATATAGACGAACATATCAACAAAAATTTATGCAAGTTAGAAAAGATAAAAATAACACTAAACTATCTAAAGACTTTGAAACCTGGAAGAAAAAAGCTAAAGAAAAAATTAATGATATGAAAAAAGGTAAACTTACTGAAGATGAAGTTTATGAGTGGGTTTTGAAAAATAAATAATCATTAAAGGATTTTGAAAATAAATATCTCAAAATCCTTTTTATAATATACATTTTAGGCTAATTCGTATATAATTTTATTAATTACAAAGTATAATATTGCAGTTATAGCAATAATTCCTATTGTTACTAATATTTTCTTCTTTTTACTACTTTTACTCTTCTTAAAATAAATTATCAGTCCTATCAATAATGCTATAGGAATTATAAAAGTTCTTGCTATTCTCCAAATTATAGTTACTGTACTTGGTCTAGCAACACCATATAATGAAACTGGTGGCGGTCCATATAAATCTTGTATATCTAATGCACTTGGATTTATAGCTGCGAAAATTTTATTTGGAAAAGATATAATTGCTAAAACTATTGCAACTATCACTTTTTTTACTTTTGAAATAAACCTCTTCATATGTTCCTCCTTATATTACATTATTTATTATATAACTAATTATAAAATATAGAGCTAAAGCAATAGCAATCGAAATTATAACTGTTATTATTTTTCTTTTTTGGCTACTCTTACTTTTCTTTAAATAAATTACTATTCCAATTATCAAAGCAAGTGGTATTACTGCTATTCTGCAAATATTTAATATGTTTTTTAATATTAGTGATTCTGGCTCTGGATTTGGTTCTGGCATACCATATAAAATTGGTGTTCTATCAAAATCAATACCGACTGCAAATACTTTTGTTGGTATTGTTAATAGAAATGCTCCAAGTCCTATTAAACCTTTTTTTATTCTTTCAACTATTTTCATAAGTACCTCCTACTTCTCATTAATCATATTATAAGTACATTTATTTTGCTCGTTATCAGTAAAATTCCAAGTGTGAAAAGCACCACCTAAACAATATTCCCATTGTTCACATTTGCCACATTCTTCGCATTTTGTTCTGTCTTTATTTCTAAACTCTCTATACTTGTTATCCCATACATCTTTAAAATTATCTGTTCTGATATTTCCTTGTATGAATCTTTTTATTCTAGGTACGTTTGGGCAAACAAATAAATCACCATTGTATAAAATACTTGCAACATTTATTCCAGTTCTACAATAAAAATAATGTTTTCTAACTTCCTTCTCATAATCTAACCCTAAAAATCCAGGGCAACCATATGTAAGTTCTAGTCTTTTATCATTTTTCTTTGATTTAATAAAATCAAGTAATTGTCTTATTTCTTTTCCATTAAGCAATAAATCATTATTTTCATTCGCTCTACCTATTGGATCCATTGAAACCAATCTCCACGAGTCCAACCCTAAATCTAACATTACATTGTATAGTTCATCTAATTGATTTATATTTTCTTTATGAAATACTGTAGTAACTTGAAGATGTTTTACAAAATCTGCCTCTTTTAATTTCTTTATATTATTAGTTATTATCTTATATGAACCAGGAACTCCTCTAAATGTATCGTGCGTTTTCTCTAATCCATCAATACTTATAGAAATTGTTTCCATATTAGCTTTTCTTAATTTCTGGATATTTTCATCATTTAATAAAATGCCATTTGTAGTCATTCCCCAATGAAAACCTAGCTCATTTGTTGCATATTCCATTACTTCGCACAAATCTTGTCTAACCAAAGGTTCTCCACCTGTAACATTTATTAATATTTTACTCGCATCCATATCATTTGCTATTTGTTTAAAAGCTGATTTAATTTCCTCTGTTGTCAATTCTCCATCATATTTTTTCTTTTCAGCACTACTTCCACAATGCTTACATTTAGCATTACAAGTTAAAGTGCATTCCCAGAATAAATCAATTAATGTATGTTTTTCTCTTTCTTGTTCTTTATAATTTTTCATTAAAGTTAATTCGCCTAATTTATATATCTTTTTTAACATTCTTATTCCACCTTATTAAAAAACATTTTTTATTAATATTCTAATTAGTATATAAGCTAAAACAACTCCTATACTTATAATTGTTTTTTTCAAAATACCGCCTGTACTTTTTATTAAAAATACTATTAATCCAATTAGCATTATTACTGGTACTATTATTGTTAAAGCAATATTCTGTGAAGTCGAAGTTTCTCTAACAGGTTCAAAAACTCCATAATCACATACTGTTTCCATTTGTACATTTACTGCATATGCTTTTACAACTAATGTTTTTAAAGCTATAAAACCAGCCGTTAAAACTTTTCCTATTTTTTTTAATATTTTCATAGATAAAATCAACTCCCTCTATTATTTAGACGATTTATGATGTCGTTTTTGTTGGTTTTTTACCAAAATAATTCCAAAAATTATTGTTAATATTAGAAATATAGCAGAAACACTAAGCAATCTCATTTCAGTCTTATTTGAAAACAAGGATGATTGAATTGTTGCAGTTGTACTTTCAGTAGCAAATCCATCTATTGAAGATGGTGCTATAGAATCAATTGTTTGATGCCCATTTTGCTTTGTATTATTCGTTATATCTGTTTTTGATGATTTTTCTTCAATTTTAGTTTTACTTTTTATATATAATAATGAAGTTATAATAAACATAGATAAGTTACTTAACAATATTTTTAATGTATGTACGGATTTATAATATTTCCATTGTATTGTTGCTGTTGGCATACCTAATATAAGTCCAATTTCTTTAAAAGTAAAATTTGTAAGAACTTTTAATGAAACAATTTCCTTCTCTTTTTTTTCTAAACCATCTATCATTTTATTATAAGTATTTCTATCAATTATTTCGTTTATTTTATTGTCCTTGTCAGGAATATCATATATTGTATCTATGTCAATATCGTTATGTTGTTTTCTTAAATAATCTATCGTTTGATTTTTGGTTATAGTATATAGCCAACTTAATTCATTATTATTTGGTATATTTTCAATATGACTTTGTAAAATTTTTAGAAAAATCATTTGAGATATTTCTTCAGCTATATTTTTATCTTTTACTATACTAAATGAAATGTTTATAACTAACTTTTGATATTTGACATATAGTTCTTCTATCGCTGTTTTTTCTCCACTCTTTATCTTTTTGAATATATTATGAATTTCAACTTTATTTAAATCTTTCATATCATTCCTATTAATTATTCTTCATTTCTCATTTTTCGATTTTAATATACCATATTTTATATTTTTTTACAACATACTTTTGGTACCAAATTTGACTTTTTTCTTTTTGAGTACAATCTTTTTATATATTCTGCTAATATGCCTACACAAATCATACATATCCAAAATGCTATAAGCATTATAATTTGGGCATTTCTTTCCTTTTCTGGCAATCCCATTAGATAGAAAAAATAATCACTCCACATATATATCACTCTTTATCGTTTTATAACTGTTTTTCAGTTATATTTTATATACCATATTTTAAGTATAATTTCAATAGATTTAAAAATAATATGAAAAGAGGTTATATTTATGGAAAAGTTTGTAATGAAAAAATCTACAGAGGCAAATATTTATAAGAGTATTAGATTTCCAGTTGAAATAAATTCTCAAATTATTGATATTGCAGAAAAAGCTAACAAAGAGCTAGATAAAAAAGAATATTCTTTCAATGGCTTTGTTGTTTCAGCTTGTGAATTTGCTTTAAAACATATGAAATAATAAGGAGCAAACCCATAAGTTTGTTCCTTATCTTTCCATTTCTAAATCTTTTTCTCTTTCTTCTCGTTTAATTTGTTCTTCTGCATCTAAATAAGTTCTTGTTTCTCTTTCAAAATCCCTAATTAAAGTATCCCCTGTACCCATATCCAAGTTTACACAGATCCATTCTACAAATTTATGGATAGTTTCTCTAAATTTGTCTATAACCTTATGCAAATAGCCATTTTCTTTTTCTAATTTATTAATTCTATATTCGTATTTCCATTCTAAATTATCTTCTTTTTGTTGATATTCAGCCTTAATATTATCTACTTGTTTATGCAAATCTATATTATCAGCTATAATCTTGTTTCTCTCTTTTTGATACTTTTCTGCTTCTTCTACCATTTTAGCTTGCCTTAATAATTGTTGGTGCATTAATAAATTATTTTGATATAATTCTTTTATTAAATCATCTTTTGGTTTTATAATATCTTCTAAAATCTTTTCATCTCTTTTCTTTGACCATCTAGCCATTCTAATATCATCAATATCAGGAACATCTGGTAATTCTAATTTCATATTTTGTAGTTTTTCTTTTGTCTTGTCAAAATTAGTTATTTCTTTATATTCTTTAATATCAATATGTTCTCTTCCTGTTTCTTCTTTTGGTACACCTCTTTCTAATTTAAAATTGTGTGAAGTCATATATTGATAAAAAGCATCTTGTAATCTCCTATAACTATCTTTTTCTTTCCAAAATTCGCTGCAAGCAAGTTTATCAATATCATTCCCTTTTTTATCTTGTGTATGAACCACAGGCAAAAAAATCAAGTGCATATGTGGAGTTTCCTCGTCCATATGCACTTTCGCAGACATTATATATTGTTCGCCTAAATTTTTATATTCAGCTACAAATTGATATGCAGTTTCAAAATATCTTTTTGTTTCTTCCTCTCCTATCTCTTCAAAGAATTGTTTATCAGAAGTAATAATATATGCACAAGCTATATTGCTAACTGTTTTTATTTGACCTTTTAAATCATATTTTTCTTTCATTATATCAAATTCTTTGTCATATCTATATTTAGGGCTTTTTAGTGAGTAATTCAAATATGATTTTTCCTTATCTATATTATCATTTGAATAATTTTTATTCCTTCTTTCGTTGTGTCTGTATATTCCTTTTAAATTTTCTCTTTTGTATTTTGTGTTTCTAATAATCGCAAAACTCATCTCTAAAACCTCCTTCTAAATTTTTAGCCGATTTTTTCGGCTCGTATAATGGGCGATAGCTTGGCTATCGTAAGAGTTAATACAAGCAAAATGCAAGGTGTTATTATAGTAGCTACTATAGTTTGAGCAACTGCTTTTCCCCCTCGCATTTTTACTTTGTATTGTAACACACTACAACACTTTTTTACGCTATTGCTAAAAAGTGTCAGTGTGGCAGGAGTTCCTGCACCCCAAAAAACTAAAAATAGCTTTATTGCATTTTTAGTTTTTCCATAAAAATATAATAAGTATATTTTTATGCTTAACCATAATTTGCTATCCGCAATTTATGGTTAAGAGAGCCAAGAAAAACATATTATATATTTTTTCTTGACTCTTTTTGAAACCTATTCGGTTTCAAAATTCCAAAATAAAAGCATAGGTTTTACTAAAAAAACTACACTTTCATTTTGTTTTACAGCATAACTACTATGTAAAATTATTATTTGCATATAAGCTATTAAAATCAAAGCCTTCTTTTTCGTAATCTCTTTGTTCAAAATTGCAAAGCCTTCTATTATTAGTATTTTTATATTTATTTATATTATATTTATTATCCTTAAACTTT
>USMB01000050.1 GCA_900555615.1 uncultured Clostridium sp.
GAAAAAGTAAGTTAAAATAAAGGAGATGATTATTATAGAAGTGATATATAGCATTTTATGTGCTGTTTTACCGTGTACTATTTACTTTACAGCAAGAAAAAGGAAAGGGTATCATTTATCAATTTTAGCAATGCTAATTTTCGTTTTATATCTTTGGAAAGTATATGATTTAACTGGTGCAGGAGGTTTAACAAATATATTTTATGCACCAAAAGGTGGAGATAATACATCAATTATTCAAGCTAATATTAATCTCATCCCTTTTAACATCATAGAGAAAACTTTTTACTTAAATATTTTAATGCTTGTTCCTTTTGGATTTTTAGTTCCTTTTATTTGGAAGAACTATCGTAAATTTTATAAAACATTATTTTTAGGGGCAGGTTTTTCATTAATGATAGAAATATCTCAATTAATCACGAACCGTACAACTGATGTCAATGATTTAATTGCTAATACAATGGGTGCATTAATCGGATATATTATTTGGCAAATAGTTTCATTATGTTTTGGAGAGCATTTAAAAAAGCCTGTAAAAGGTAAGAGTGATGTAATATGGTATATACTTTTAAGCTTTTTGGGTATGTTTTTCTTATATTATCCTTTTTGGTTTGCTTGGAATATTGAACCGCTTATTTTTCAATAAAATAAATTTTCAAAACATATAAATTACAATAGATAGGGCAGGTAATTAGTTGAAAATTATCTGTCCTTTGTGATATAATGCAAACAATAATTAGTAAATTATCGCTTGGATTGAGTTTATGAAATGAGAGGTGTTTTATGAAAAAGAAAGTAATAATAGTAGTAGTAATTATAGTTTTAATGATTTTATTAGTTCCAATACCTTTTAAATTAAGAGATGGTGGTACAGTAGAATGGAAGTCTTTAACTTATTCAATAGCCAATGTTCATAGTATTTATGCAGTTGGAAATGAAAGTAATAAGTATGAGTTAGGATATAAAGAAGGAATAGTAATAAAAATCTTTAATATGACAGTTTATAACAATACAAAGTATAGTCTTAAAGAAGAATTTGCAATTATAGACAACAGTAAAGAATTTGACTGTAACAACATTGAAGAAGAAATTTATAGAGATGATGAATATATTTATTATTTACCTTGTGAGAAAAGTCAGTATATAAAAGTAATATATGCACCTAATGAATACCAAGAGGGCTTAAAATCATCACTTGCAGAGGGAAATATTAAAATAAGTGATTTAGATAAATTTAATATTGAATATATAAAAAAAGAAATTACAAATTAGAAACAGAAATTACAATTAAATAGAAAGGACTAGAAATATGAAAATAGCAATTGTGTATTCAAGTAATACAGGGAATACTAAAATTATAGCTGAAGCTATAAAAGAAGAATTAAGTAATGAAGATATAGTTTATTTTGGAAAACCAGAAAATAACATAGAGGCTGATATATATATTGTGGGTTCTTGGACAGATAAAGGAAATTGTTCAAGTGAAATAAAAGAATTTTTAACAAAATTAAATTACAAAAAAATTGCATATTTTGGAACAGCAGGTTTTGGAGGACAAGTAGAATATTATCAAACATTGTTTAATAGAGTAAAAAAAAATATAAATGATACAAATCAGATATTAGGATATTTTTATTGTCAGGGGAAAATGCCAATTGGTATCAGAAGTAGATATGAACAACTAATAAAAGAGCATCCGGAAGATAAAAATTTAGAAGTTAGTATAAAAAACTTTGATGAGGCATTAAAACATCCAAACAAAAAAGATATAGAACAAGTAAAAGAGTGGATAGATTCAATTATATAGTGATTTTGAAAGAAGGAATATTTTGTGTGGATTTTATGTGCTTTTGGCTCTGCATTTTTTGCAGGAATAACAGCAATACTTGCTAAGATAGGAATAAAAATACAGATTCTAATTTAGCAACAGCAATAAGAACAATAGTCATTTTATTTTTTTCTTGGCTTATTGTTTTTGATATTATCAGGATTTGCAACTGGTTTATCTTGGTTATGCTATTATAAAGCGCTTCAAGATGGTCAAGCAAGTGTTGTTGTTCCTATTGATAAATTAAGTATAGTAATAACAATTGCATTTTCATATTTTATTTTAAAAGAAAAATTAAATAAAAAATCAATAATTGGTCTAATTGGCATAGTATTTGGAACTTTATTATTATTAGTATAATAGTTAATAAAGAAATTGCAATATATAATAAGCTAGGAAGTGGAAGGATGTATAAAACAGTTGTTATAGAGTATTCTCCAAAAGCAGATAATATGGCACAAAGAGTGGAAGAAAAAGCTAATGAAATGTTAAAAGATGGTTATGAATTAGTAACATTAACTGAAACAACAACAGCTAAAGCAATACTTGTATTTAAAAAATAAACTTATAGTAGAAATAGTAATTTGTAAAGGAGGTATTTATGGGAATAGAACATTCGCAAAATTATTTACATAGTAAACAACTTGTAGCGACTTTGTTATCAAAGAGTAATATTTGTAACGACGATATTATAATTGAGATAGGTCCTGGAAAAGGAATTATTACCATTGAACTTGCAAAAAAAAGCAAGCAAGTTATAGCAATAGAGTTTGATGCGAAATTAGCGAAAACTTTATCTGAAAAGTATAAAGAATCTAAAAAAGTTCAAATAATAGAGATGGATTTTTTAAAATATAAAATATCAGTAAAAGAACCATATAAAGTATGTGCAAATATTCCATTTAACATAACTGCTGATATTGTGAAAAAGGTATTTGAAGCCGATAATCCTCCTGAAGATATATATTTCATAATGCAGTATGAGGCTTTTCTCAGGTATTCTGGACAGCCCTTTTATAACGAAAGTTTGAGGTCTCTTTTATACAAACCTTGGTTTTCCGCTGAATTGATTTATGAGTTTAAACCATCAGATTTTTATCCTGTGCCAAATGCACGAATATGTTTTGCTCACTTTCAAAGAAAAACATCTGCTGATGTTGAGGATGCGATAGACTATAGAAATTTTCTGTCATATATATTTTTAGCATCTGGAAATACTTTCAAAGATAAAACAAAAAAATTGTTTACTTATGAGCAACAAAAACGCATTTGCAAGTTTTTAAAAATTAAATTAGAGTCAACGCTTACTGAAATCTCATACGATGGATGGCTGTACCTATATGATGTTTTTCTTAAATTTGTTTCCAACGAAAAAAAAGCTATTATATTAAATGCTGAACAAGACATGAAAAACAATCAAAACAAGATTCAAAAAAAACATCGAAATCGTAATCATGGTTATTGGAAATTTGAAGCTAAGCGCCAAAAAAAATTAAAATTTGAAAATGGAAAATAAGAATTTTATCAGTAGCTATATTTCAAATTTCTATATTATTAGCAATAGTGTAAACAAAAAAGTTGACAGAAAAAAGTAATAAGTAAATCATAAATTACAAGTTGAAAGTGAGATTCAGTAGCATGGAGTTTGGATGGATAAATGTTTTTGGAACTATAATAGTTGTTACTATGTTAATTCCAAATATTATATATGGAATTAAAAATAAAAGTGTAGAAAACAAATATAAAAATAATCTAGTAAATGTATTGGAGCAAATAGGAAGATATGTATCTTTAATGTTGACTATCTTTCCAATAGGAATATCTGGTTTTAAAAGTGCAGGATATATGTTGGTTTATCTGATTGCCAATGTTATATTACTTTTATTATATTTAATTATATGGATATGTTATTTTAAAAGTAAATCTTTATTAAAAACAATAACCTTAGCAATTATACCTACAATAATATTTTTTGTTTGCGGTATTACATTAAAACATTGGGGATTAATTATATCTTCTATCATATTCGGTTTTGCACATACTTTAATAACATATAAAAATAATTGTTAAAATACAATATGTAAGGGAGTTTTAAGATGATAAACATATTAGTTCATGGACTTGGGCAAAATGAAAGTAGTTGGGATAAAGTTAAAGAGTTATTGGAAGAAAATAAAGTTGAGGTTGAAACACCTAATTTATTTAATCTTGCAAAAAATTATCAATTAAGTTATGAAAATTTATATAAAATATTTGCTGATTATTGTAATAGTTTTAAGGAAAAATTAAATATAGTTGGTCTTTCTCTAGGTGGAATACTTGCTATTGACTATGTGAACGAATATCCAGAAAAGGTCAATTCAATAATATTAAGTGGCACACCTTACGAGATACCAAAATCAATTATTACTATACAAAATATTATATATAAATTTATGCCCAAAAAAGTTTTTAAACAAATTGGTTGTAGTAAAAAAGATTTGATAACTTTAATGGATTCGATGAAAAACTTGACTATACCTCAAAAAACTCCTAATATAAAATGTAGGACACTTATTATTTGTGGAGAAAGAGAAAAAAATAATATAAATATGAAAAGTGCTATTAAACTAAATGAAGTTATAAAAAATAGTAAATTTGAAATTATCAAGAATGCAGGACACGAAGTAAATATAGATAATCCAAAGGAATTTGCCGATGTAATATATAGTTTTTGGAAAGATGATTAGTAACACGATTTCTAATTTATCGAGATGATTAAGAGGTAATTTATGATAAGAAAATTTAAAAACAGTGATATAGATGATATAATGCAAATATGGAAAAATGTAAATATAGAAGCTCATAATTTTATTTCAAAAGAATATTGGGAAAATGATTATGACTATGTAAGAAATATTTTGCCTAAAGCTGAAATATATGTATATGTAGATAACAATGAAATAATAGGATTTATTGGAATGAACGAAAACTATATTGAAGGAATCTTTGTTAATACAAATAGCCAGCATAGAGGAATAGGAACGGCATTATTAAATAAAGTGAAGGAAAATGGAAAAAATTTAACTTTAAGTGTTTATCAGAAAAATACCAATGCTATCAATTTTTATAAAAAGAATGATTTTAAAATTACAAGCAAGAGTATAAATAAAGCCACAAATGAAATAGAATATACAATGACGTGGAACAATTAAGTGAAAAATTACAATAGATAGGGTAGATGATTAGTTGAAATTATCTACTCTTTATTGTATAATCATAACAACAGTTAGTAATTTAGTTCTTGTATTACAAATATACAAATTAAATTTTATGGCAAGAATAGTATGTCAATATTTTTTAATAATGACATAAAAAAAATATTGACATTGAATTTTAATAATAGTTGAAATAATAAGCATTAATTGATATAATTGTAATTAAATAATGGAAAGGAAACGTGGTTATGAAAGATACAATTGTTTATTTAATAAGACATGCAGAAACTGTTGATGAAAATGGAATAAGAAATACAAGTGAAGATTCACAATTGATTAATGAAAAAGAGATATTATCTGTTGAAGGGGAAGAACAAGCAAAAAGATTAAGTGAGAATGAAGAATTACAAAATCTAGATGTAATATGGTCAAGTAGTTATACTAGAGCTAAAGCAACAGCAAAATATATTGCAAATGTAAATGATTTACCTTTTAATTTAGACAATAACTTAAGTGAAAGAAAATTAGGAAATTTAAAAGAATTAGGAGAATTTATGAAGGATAAAAATACAAGAGATCCTTCACAAGAGCAACTGTTAGATAGAACATTTAGAACATCTGATGGAGAAAGTGCAGAGCAAACTAGAGAAAGAATGAATAAATTTTTTGACAAGATACTTAAAGAATATGAAGGAAAAAGAATTGCAGTAATTAGTCATGGCGGTTCAATAAAGTTCTTTTTATTAAATTGGTGTACAGTAAATGAAAATGTTAAACTTGTCTATAACGAAAATACAATATTAAACATAAAATCACCATGTTTATTAAAATTAACCTTTAGAAAAAATGAATTGATTAATTTAGAGCAAATAGATTAATTGAAAGCCATATAATGGATTTTATTATAAATTCGTTTTATGGTTTTGTTTTAAATTGATGTAATTATATATATGTAGAGAAATTTTAAGAGTTAATTATAAATTTTATTTGACATAATTTACATAAAATGGTATAATTTTGTTGTAAATGGAGGGATTTTTTATGATAAAAAATATAGGGTGGACATTAGGAAATGACTGTCCTTGTAGATGTAAACATTGCTATTCTTTTTCAGTTAGACAGAAAGGGCAAAATTTAACAAAAGAAATAGTTGATAAAGTTATAGAACAAATTGAAAAATTAAATGTAGAAACAGTTAATTTAGGTGGTAATGAACCAATTTTTACAAATGGTTTAGATGTTAAAAACAGTATGTTACCATATATATTAAAAGAGCTGAATAAAAGAAATATAAAGGTAGGTATAACAACTGCTGGAATAAGTCTTATTGCATTAAAAAATACTTATCCTGAATGTTTAGAATTATTAAATGATGTAGATATTAGTTTGGATTCACCTTTTGAAAATGAACATAATGAAAATAGAGGTGGAGATGTTTATAAATACGCTATTCAAGCTTTAGAAATTTGCAAAGAATATAATATTGAATCAGGAATTATAATGTGTGCAATGAACTGGAATTTTACAAAAGACAGAATTGATGCATTATTAGAAATTGCAAAAAAATATGATTCAAATATAAGATTTAATCTACTTAAACCAATACAACCACAACATTTTAAACTTGTACCTTCAAAAGAACAGGTGTTGGAAAATTATAAATATTTATTTGAAAAATGCGATACTGTTGAATTAAGTGAACCAATCTTATCAGGGTTAACACAAAATAATAAAGTTAAAGGATGTGCTTGTGGAATCTATTCAATGAGAATAAATTCTATAACTCCAGATGGTAAAATACCTGTATCTCCATGTGTATATATGCATGATTATAGAGTTGGAGATTTATTAAAAGATGATATATTTGATATTATAAATTCAGAGCAATTTAAAGCATTTAAAACAAGAAAAGATAATTATAAAAATATTGAAGGTTGTAAAGACTGTGATAAAGCTGACATATGTAGAGGTGGATGTTTTGCTATGGCATATACATACAAAAAATGTGAAACAGGAGAAAAAGATTTGTATGCTAGAGATCCATTTTGCTTTAAAGATATTGATATAGAGAATAATATTAATTATAAAAAAAGCAACAAACAATTAGTACATGAAAATTATTTATGCACATGGATAGGAAAACCAAAAAAATAAAGGAGAGTTAATATGAAATCAGAAATAGTTGTTAGAAAAAATATGACTCTTACTAATGAAAAAGTAAAAAATATGTGTAGATTGAATTATGAAGATAATGATTTCCTTTTTACAACACAATATGGAAGATGTGTTATTATAGATAAATCAAAGGGAATTATCAATATTGAAGGAGATGATGATAACAATATTCAAGAATATAAAGAATACCTTCAAAATATTTTGGAAAAAAGAAAAGATAAAATTATTTTAACAACTTTGTCGCCAGATACACATAGAACCTCTGAAGAAAATTTAGGATTATCATATTTAACTGCAGTTTTAAGAAAGAGTGGATATAATGTTGAAATAATTGATGGATGGCTTGGAGGCTTAAGCGATGAAGAAGTATTGAGAAGAATTTTGTCTGATAAAGATGCATCTATTGTTGGAGTTTCATGCTATATGTCAAACAATGATAAATCAATAGAATTAGCCAAAAGAATAAGAAAAGCTAGACCAGAAGTTAAATTAATGTGTGGTGGTTTTGGACCATCGTTTAATCCACCAAAATTTGTAAAAGATGGTGTGTTTGATATAGCAATGATTGGAGAGGGAGAAGAATCAATTGTTGAAGTATCTGATTATTTTACTGGAAATTCAGAAAGAAATATTGAAGATATAAAAGGTATTGCTTTTGAAAAAGACGGAGAAATAGTAAGAACTGAAAAAAGAAATTTAATATCTGATTTGGATGTCATACCATTTCCAGCAAGAGATACAATGAAAATGGCAAAAGACAGAAAATCTACGGTAAATATTTTAACTGCAAGAGGTTGTATGGGAAATTGCCTATTTTGCTCTGTTAACGCTTTTAATAAATTATCCAATGGAAGTAAATGGAGAGGTAGAAGTATTGATAATATTATAGATGAATTAGAACAGCTTCAAAATATGGGAGTTAAATATATTAAAGTTATAGATGATAGTTTCTTAGAACATGATAGAGATGAACAATGGGCAAAGGAGTTTTGTGAAAAAATAAAAGCAAGAGGTATCGATGTTTCATTAAGAGGCTCTTTAAAAGCTGACCAAGTTGAAGATAGTAAAATAAAATATTTAAAAGAGGCAGGATTTCATTCATTTGCTTGTGGGATTGAAAATGGTTCTGATACAGCACTAAAAAGAATGAATAAAAGTGCTAATCTAGCTGCAAATAAAAAGGCATTAGATATTTTGAAAAAATATGGAATATATGTTCAAGCAGGCTATATATTATTCGATGATAATACAACATTTGAAGAACTTAAAGAAAATTATGATTTCTTAAGAGAGTATGATTGGATTATTACAAAAGGAATTTTTTCGGAAATGTTTGCAGCTGATGGAACATTATATACAGAAAAACTAAAGAAAGAAGATAAGATTGTAAAAAATGATTTATATGATAATAATAAATATGAAATTGTAGATCCAAAGGTAAAAATGACTTACAATGCTTTGAAAAAATGGCATAAATCACACATGAAGTTATATGATATGATTATTGATCCTATTTCATCTCCCAAAGCTATTGACTCAACTGGAGAAAAATCATTTTATAATTTATACTATCAATTGAAATTAAAAGATTTAGACTTTATGAAAATGGTTTTAGATAATGTAGAAAGAGGAATTACAGAAGAAGAACTTAATGAAAAAGTTTTGACTCAAATTAGAAGCAACTCTGATTTTTATAGTTCAATAAATAGAAGTGGACAAGCCTTGTGTGAAAAATATAATCTAAATTATGATGGTAAAGAAAATCCATTTATAAGATAAGGAGGTATATATATGGCAATTATGAATGTAACTAGAAATGTAAAAAATCAATTTTCA
>USMB01000051.1 GCA_900555615.1 uncultured Clostridium sp.
CACCTATACAAGCAACCTTTTAGCAAATGGAGCTGCCCCAAAAGATGTGCAGGAACTGTTAGGACACTCAGATGTAAGTACCACAATGAATGTCTATGCTCACTCCACAAGAGATGCGAAACGAAAATCGGTTCGGCTTCTTGATAAAGTGGTAGGCAATGACTAAAAAATTTCCCTTATTTCCCTTGTGATTATCTCATAAGGGCAAAAATAAGGGAAACTACATATCATTTCACTAATGGACAGGCGGAAAAGCCTGTAAAATGGGGAAAGTTAGAGGAATAATTATATAAATTTCAGTTTGATGAATTGAAAAAGAGACATAAAAATAGGTATTTGACAAAGGGAGAAAAATAAATGATACAAAATCCATACGAAGTACTTGGAGTGTCATATGGAGCAACAGATGCAGAAGTTACGAAAGCATACAGAAAACTAGTAAAAAAATATCATCCAGATTTACATCCAGGGGACGAAGAAGCAGCAAAAAAGATGAGGGAAATAAATGAAGCATATGATCAAATAAAAAATGGTACTGCAAATCAATATAATAGCTATTCTAACACTCAAAATAATTCATATAGTAATAATAGTGGAAGTACAAATCTTTATCAAGTAGCAAGTCATTTTATACAAACTGGAATGTATAGGGAAGCATTAAGAGTGCTTTCAGAAATTCAGGATAAAACTGCTGAATGGTATTATTTAAGTAGTATTGCAAATTATTATACAGGTAATAGAATAACAGCATTAAACAATGCAAAAATGGCAGTACAAATGGAACCTAATAATTTAAGATATCAAGAATTATTACAACAATTGCAAGGCGGAGGAAATATGTATAGAGAACAAAGTAGAACATATGGAAGACCTTTTGATATGCAAAATATATGTTTTTGGTGGTGTTTAGCAGATTCTATATGTAATTGTTGTTGTGGTCCAAGATTTATATGTTAAAGGAGGAATGCATATTGAATAAATTTATATATAAATTAGCCGATTTTATGCAAGGCAGATATGGAATAGATGAATTATATAAATTTTTATTTATTATATTTTGGATTATTGCAATTATAAGTATAGTCATTAGAAATCCAATTATATATCTATTAGAGATACTAATTTGTGTTTATATGATGTTTAGAGTCTTTTCACGCAATATTTATAAAAGACAAAATGAAAATGCAAAATTTTTAAAGATTAAAAATAAAGTTATAGAAAAGATAAAATTACATAAGAAAAAATGGGCAGATAGAAAAACTCATATTTATAGAAAATGTCCTAATTGTAAAGCTGAACTCAGATTACCAAAGAAAAAAGGTAAACATGTTTGTACATGTCCTCGTTGTAAAAAAGATTTTGATGTTATAGTATGAAAATAAAAGTCCTTTGAAAAATGTGTGAAATTGTCACAAAAGTCGTTTGACTTTTGTGATTTTTACATGCCATAAATTATATCTCATACAATATTTTAATTTTCCTACCATCAACTTCTATAAGTTTATCATCTTTCAAATGCTTTAATTCTCTAAACATAGCAGATCTATCAATTGCAAGGTAATCTGCTAAATCTTTGAAAGGAAAACTTAAATATATATTTTTAGAATGACTTTTCCTATGTTCAATCTCAAAAAATTTTAATAATTTTTCACGTATTTGTTTTTTTTCTAGTACTTTAACTCTTTCGTTGGTTTCTCTAAATTTAGTATTAATTATATCAAATAAGTTACTTAAAAAAATATTAAAATAATTATGATTAGTATTTTCAGGCCTCATAAGTTTTATATAATCTATAATAAGTACTTCGGTATCCTCTTTAGCTATTATTTGACAGTCTTCACTATTAGTTGCAGAAATTGTTGTTCCAAACACACTATCTTTTCCAAGATTTTCCTGTACCATTTCGTTTCCATTGTACTCTATATTCATGATTTGGGCAAATCCGCTAAGTACAATTCCAATAATATTATCATTTTTTATAGTAGGAACAATCTCTTCACCTTTAGTGTATCTATACCTGTGAACGCCTAGAAGCACAAAGAGTTTACCGATTTGTAATTTTGTTAATCCTTCAAAAGGAAGCCTCATTTTTATCACCTAAAAAAATTTTAACAAAAAAACAAAAAAGTTGCAAGTGCAACTTGTATATATTAAAAATTATATATAATATTTACTCGTAATAAATAATAAAAAAATAAATCAGGGGAGGAACAAAAGAATGAAAATCGTTAAAAGAGATGGACACATTGTGGACTACGATCCAGAAAAAATTAGAGTAGCAATTGGAAAAGCAAATGAGGAGGTAAGAGGAAGAGAAAAAGCAACTAAAGAAGAAATAAAAGAAATCATAAAATACATCGAAGATTTAAATAAAAAAAGAATTTTAGTTGAAGATATTCAAGATATAATAGAACAAAAGCTAATGGAATTTGACAAATATCAATTAGCAAAGAAATATATTACATATAGATATACTAGAGAATTAGTAAGAAAAGCAAATACAACAGACAAATCAATTAAAGAATTAATTGAAGGAGAAAACGAATATTGGAATAGTGAAAATTCTAATAAAAATGCAGAAGTAGTTACAACACAAAGAGACTACTTAGCAGGAATAACAAGTACAGATATAACAAGAAGATTTTTACTCCCTGAAGATATAGTAGAGGCACATGATGCAGGTATTATACATTTTCATGATGCTGATTATTTTGCGCAAAATGCTCTTCATAATTGTGAATTAATTAACTTAGATGATATGTTACAATACGGAACAGTAATAAATGGAGTTATGATAGAAAAACCACATAGATTTTTAACAGCTGCAACAATAGCAACACAAATAATATTAGCAGTAACATCATCAAGCTATGGCGGAGCTACGGTATCACTTACACATTTAGCACCATTTGTTAGATTAAGCTATGAAAAGTATTTAAAGAAATATCAAGCAAGAAACTTTAGCAAAAAAGATTGTGAAAAATATGCTATGCAAGATACTAAAAAAGAAATTGAAGATGGTGTCCAAACATTTAACTATCAAGTAAACTCTATGACAAACACAAATGGACAAGCACCATTCTTATCAGTTTGTATGTATTTAGGAGAAACAGAAGAATATAAAGACGAACTTGCAATGATAATCGAAGAGTTCTTAAAACAAAGAATATTAGGTTTTAAGAACGAAAAAGGTGTATATATAACACCAGCATTTCCAAAACTTTTATATGTTCTTGAAGAAGATAATATTCATGAAGACAGCAAATACTGGTATCTAACAAAACTTGCTGCAGAATGTACAGCTAAAAGAATGGTTCCAGATTATATATCAGAAAAGATGATGCTAAAATATAAGAAAAATATCCTAGGAGATGGAGATTGTTATCCATGTATGGGATGTAGATCATTCTTAACACCTGATAGAATGTTAAATATAGGAAATATAGCAAAAGCTAAAAATTATGTAGAAGGAAAAGGTAAATATTATGGAAGATTCAACCAAGGTGTTGTAACGATTAATTTACCAGATGTTGCACTTTCTGCCGATGGTGATATGGATGAATTCTGGAAGATATTTGACGAAAGATTGGAGTTATGTCACAGAGCTTTACAAATAAGACATAAGAGATTAAGTAATGTAACAAGTGATGTAGCACCTATTTTATGGCAACATGGAGCATTAGCAAGATTAGAAAAAGGCGAATCAATACACGAATTATTACATCATGGATATTCTACAATTTCACTTGGATATGCAGGTCTATATGAATGTGTTAAAGTTATGACAGGACACAGTCATACAGATAATGGACCAGGAAAAGAATTTGGATTAAAAGTAATGCAACATTTAAATGATGCAACAAGCAAATGGAAAGCAGAAGAAGATTTAGATTATTCTGTTTATGGTACACCAATAGAATCAACGACATATAAATTTGCTAAATGCTTAAAAGAAAGATTTGGAACAGTAAAAGGAATTACAGACAGAAATTATATTACTAATTCATATCATGTTCCTGTATTCGAAGAAATAGACGCATTTTCTAAATTAAAATTAGAGAGTGAATTCCAAGTATTAAGTCCTGGTGGAGCTATTTCTTATGTAGAGACACCAAATTTACAAGGAAATATAGATGCAGTAATCGAGATTATACAATTTATTTATGATAACATTATGTATGCAGAACTTAATACAAAATCAGATTATTGTCAACAATGTGGTTATACTGGAGAAATATTAATAGATGATAATTTGGAATGGTATTGCCCAAATTGTGGAAATAGAGATCATAACACATTAAATGTTGCAAGACGTACATGTGGATATATTGGAACAAACTTCTGGAATAAAGGAAGAACACAAGAAATAAAAGAGAGAGTTTTACATATCGATAATAAGGAGGCATAATTATGAGATACAATTTAATTAGAAAAATGGATATATCAAACGGACCAGGAGTAAGAGTATCTATATTTATGCAAGGTTGTCCTTTTCATTGTAAAAATTGCTTTAATCCTGAAACATGGGACTTTGAAGGTGGAAAAGAATTCACACAAGAAACAATAGATAAAGTATTAGAACTAAGTAACAAAAATGAAGTGAAAGGTTTATCAATATTAGGTGGAGAGCCAATGGCTCCTACTAATATTGAAGGAACTGCAAAACTTGCAAAAGCTTTTAAAGAAAAATATCCTGAAAAAAATGTATGGGCATGGTCTGGTTATAAATATGAACAAATAAAAGATAAAGATGCATTAAAATATATTGATGTATTGGTTGATGGAAATTATGAAGATAATTTACATGATCCAACATTAAAATGGAAAGGTTCCTCTAACCAAAGAGTTATAGATGTACAAAAAAGTTTAAAAAATGGCGGAATTAATTTAGTAAAATAAGGTTTTGAGGCAGACATGGATTTGTGGGCATTCCTCAGGAATTTGGGGGACGGTCCTAAAATCCCTATTTTGTAAAAATTTAAAAATAAGTATATTAAAAAGTAGGTAATTTATTGTAAGTTACCTACTTTTGTGTTATTATGCAAATAATTTAAGGAGAAATAAAAATGTCTAAATTAGTTATATTAAGAGGAAACTCTGGAAGCGGCAAAACAACTGTTGCAAAAGGCTTGCAACAGAAATTAGGACATGGAACGATGCTTATTTCACAAGATGTTGTTAGAAGAGAAATGCTATATGTAAAAGATGGCGAAAAGCCTAAAGTAAGTGAATTACTTTTTCAACTTGCAGTTTATGGTAAAGAGCACTGTGAAGTAGTAATTTTAGAGGGAATATTAAACTCAAAATGGTATGAGCCCTTATTTAAAAAGCTGATTAAAGAATTTGATAAGGATATTTATGCATTTTACTTTGATATTCCATTTGATGAAACTTTAAGAAGGCATAAAACTAAACCTAATGCAAATGAATTTGGAGAAACAGAATTACGAAAATGGTGGAACGAAAAAGATTTACTAGACTGTATTCCGGAAACATTATTAGGTAAAGAGCTAGAAATTGATGAAATCATAAACATAATAGTTAACAATTTAAATAGTAGGTGAAATAATGGATAAATGGTTAGAACTAATAATAAAAGTTTAGCACAAAATGGTTTGGCTTATACAAACAATGCATACGACATAGAAAGATATAAAAGATTACGAGATATATCTGCAGAAATGTTAAGTATGAAAACCGAATTTTCGTTAGAGAAAGTAAAAGATTTATTTTGTAATGAAACAGGTTATCAAACACCTAAATTAGATACAAGAGCTGCAATATTTAAAGATAATAAAATATTATTAACTCACGAAAATGATGGAACATGGTCTTTGCCAGGAGGATGGGTTGATGTGCTAGAGTCAATTAAATCAAATACAGTTAAGGAAGTAAAAGAGGAGACTGGTTTAGATGTTTTGGCAAAAAAACTAATTGCAGTTCAGGATAGAAATCAGCATAATAAACCTGTATATGCTTATGGCGTATGTAAGGTTTTTGTTCTATGTGATGTGGTAGGCGGACAATTCGAAAAAAATATAGAAACAACAGAAATAGCATATTTTTCATTAGACGAATTACCAGAATTATCAGAGGCAAAAAACAACAAAGAACAGATAGAGATGTGTTTTAAAGCTAATCAAGATAAAGATTGGGAAGTACAATTCGATTAAAATATGGAAGGAGCCTTAAATATGAAAGATATTTTAATACATGGGTTAGGGCAAAACGAGACTAGTTGGAATATAGTAGAAAAAGAATTAAATCTTCATAATATTAATATAGAAAAGCCAAATTTATATTCAATGTTAAAAGATACAAGAATTAATTATTCTATTTTATATAAAAAATTTGCGGATTACTGTAACAGTTTTAGCGAGAAATTAAACTTATGTGGCTTATCTCTTGGGGGAATATTAGCATTAGACTATTCAAAGGAATTTCCTGAGAAAGTGAATTCGCTCATTTTAATAGGAACACCTTACAAAATACCAAAATTTCTTTTTAAACTTCAAGGCATAATATTTCATATTACTCCAAAATCTACATTCGAGAAAATCGGATGCACAAAAGGAGTTTTTATTTCACTAGTTGCTTCAATGGGCGATTTAGATATAGAAACTAATTTAGATAAAATAGATTGCAAAACATTAATTTTATGCGGAATAAAAGATAAGCAGAATATGGAAAATGCAAAATTATTAAATAAGACTATAAAAAACAGTTCTTTTAAGACAGTTAGCAATGCATCACATGTAGTGAATGTAGACAATCCAAAAGATTTAGCTAATATGATTTATGATTTTTGGAGAGAAAAGTAGTAAATAATTATAAGATAATTTTATTTATGTTATAATGCGAGAAATCTAAGGAGAAATAAATATGGAGTTAAATTTATTAAGGCATGCAGAAAGCGAATTCAATAAGATAGGATTATTACAAGGAAGAATTGATTGTAATTTAAGTGAAGAAGGAATAAGAAAAACAAAAGAAAGAGCAAAGAACTTTGATAGCAATTATTATGATATATGTTTTTCTTCACCACTAAAAAGAACTCTTCAAACTGCAAAAATCCTAGTTCCAAATTTAAAAATAATTTGTGATGAAAGAATAATTGAAAGAAGTTTAGGAGACTGGGAAAATACACCTATTTCAGATGAAAAAAGTTTTTTACTTAAAAACATAGAAAAAAGACCACCAAATGGAGAGTTAATAACTGATGTTGCAAAAAGAGTAGAGGACTTTATTGATTTTCTAAAAGAAAATTATGAAGGTAAAAAGATTCTTGTTGTTACACATGCGGGAGTAATTTATGCTTTTCAAAGAGTTTTAAATTTAAAAGTAGAAGGTGTAAATAATTTAGATATAGTAAAAATAAAAATTTAAATATAAGGAGATAAAAATTATGAGTAAAGAAAATGAAGAAACACTAAAAGTATATGATAAAAAAGCAGGTACATATTTAAAGACAAGTATTGCACATGATAATATTGATCCAGAAAAAGCCAAAAGAAAACGTGCAAAATTGGATAACTTCATTAATGAAAACATTGGAACATTACCTAAAGGTTCGAAGGTATTTGAGTTTGGCTCAGGTGATGGAGTAAATGCAAAATACATAGTAGATTTAGGATACGATGTAACTGCAAGTGATGTGGCAGAAGATTTTATTAATGCAATTAAATCTAAAGGTGTAAATACTATAAAATTTAATGTATTAGAAGATAATTTTAATGAAAAATATTCTGGCATATTTGCATGGAGAGTATTTGTTCATTTTACTAAAGAAGATGCATTAAAAGTATTAGAAAAAACATATGAAGCCTTAGAAGATAATGGATTATTTGTTTTTAATGTAATGAACCGTGAAGGGAAAAAAGTTGACGAAGAATGGGTTGATTTTTCTAATGAATATCATATGGGAGCAGAGCGTTATTATAAATATTTCTCGGAAGAAGATATGAATGAAATCATTACAAAAACAGGCTTCCAAGTTTATGACTTCCACAAAGAAGGTGGAACAAATAATAATAAATGGCTAGTATATGTATTAAAAAAGGGGATTTAGGAGGTGCTCCTAAAATCTCTATAAATGAAAAAATAAAAAGGGAAAAAAGGAACGTCCCCATTTCACTGTAGGAGGAAAAAATGAAAATAGTAAAAAAAGAAAATGCAAAACACTTTAAATATGCTGATACTAGTTCAGTATTAGAATATTCAATTGATTTAAATGAGAGAAATTTGGATTTCTGCATAAATACAATTACAGGTAGATATCCAGAAAAGGGA
>USMB01000052.1 GCA_900555615.1 uncultured Clostridium sp.
TTAGGGGGTATTTTGTTGTCAAAGTTCATTTTTCATTTATTACAGGATGCTTTTAAATACCACATATGTTCTGAAATAATTTTTAAATCTATTATTGTATCTATTAGTTCTTTACTTCCTTCAAATATAACGACTTTATTACTATCAGTTCTTCCTGTCAATAAATCTGGATTATTTTTGCTTGGTCCTTCTACTAATACTTTTTGAATTGTTCCTATATATTTTTGATTATTTTCTGCTATTTGACTTTCTACTAATTCTTTTAATCTATCAAATCTCTTATGTTTAATATCTTCTGGAACTTGGTTTGTCATTTTATCTCCTGGCGTTCCAACTCTTCTTGAATATATAAACATATAAACTTGTTCAAAACATACTTTTCTTACAACATCTAATGTGTCTTCAAAATCCTCATCTGTTTCTCCTGCAAATCCCACTATTATATCTGTTGAAAGTGTCAAGTTTGGTATTCTTTTCTTCATTTTTTCTACTAATTCTAAGTATTGTTCTTTGGTATATTTTCTGTTCATTAATTTTAATACATTTGTACTTCCTGATTGAAGTGGTAAATGTACTAATTTACAAACTTTATCGCAATCTGCAATTGCATCTATTACATCATCTGTAAAGTCCTTTGGATGTGGTGATACAAATCTGATTCTTTCTATTCCGTCAATTTTGTTTATTGCTCTTAACAATGTTGCAAATGAATTTATCCCTTCATATTCTTTGCCTTCTTCTTTCCATTTTTCTGCTCTTAAATATGAATTTACATTTTGTCCTAATAATGTAATTTCTTTGTATCCTTCTTTTGCAAGTCCTTCTACTTCTGCTAATATATCTTTTGGATGTCTACTTCTTTCTCTTCCACGCACATATGGAACTATACAATATGTACAGAAGTTGTTGCAACCATACATTATTGTTACTGATGCTTTGATATTGCTTGTTCTTTTTATTGGAAGACCTTCATACACCTCTCCATCTATGTCTAATACATCTTGTTGTTTCTTTTTTGTTTCTAATGTTTTGTACAAGTCTTCTGGGAAGTTTTGCAATGTATGTGTTCCAAATATGATATCTGTATATGAATAGCTTTCATGTATTTTATCTGTTATATGTTTTTCTTGCATCATACATCCACCAATTGCTATTATTGTTCCTCTTGTTTCCTTTACTTTTTTTAATTCTCCTAATTTTCCAAATAACTTGTCTTCTGCATTTTCTCTTACACAACAAGTATTGAATATCACTAAATCAGCTTCTTTATAGTTTTCTGTTGGTTGATATCCCATTTTTTCTACCATACCACATAATTTTTCAGAGTCATTTTCATTTAGTTGACATCCCATTGTTAATATGTAATATTTTAAGCTTTTTCCTTCATTTATTTTTGCAACTTTTTCTATGTAATTATTTTCCATCTCATTACCTTTCTAATATTTTCTTTATTCTTCGCTATTTTACCACAATTTTCTAAAAAAATAAAGACATTTTCATAATAAAAAAGCGACTAAAATATATTTAGTCGCCTTCTTGTTCTATTTACAATAGAATGTCTCTGTTTTCATAAATTCCTGCGCTTAATGGCACAAAAATTGCAATTCTAATACCATAAGAACATGATGGAGTGCTTCCTAAAAATCTATTTCCAACTTCATCAAAAAGTAGTTTTTCAGTAATGCTATATTCCTCACAATTTTCAGTAACTGCTGTTAAATAAAATGTTTTATATATTCCGCTAACTTTTCCTACCCAATATTTATCTGAAGTCCAGAATTCACAATCCAATTTTAAATCATATTTTTCTATGAACTCCTCATCAATAGCAGTTGCTTTCACTTTAGGAAAATCTCCATAAATTCGGGCTATGTCCTTTATGATTTTAGAACCATTTTTTGCTCCAACCTTTCCTTTTAAAACTAATTTTGTTTCTGTTGCTTTGTTACTAACTAAAACTGCATTCCTCCCATCAATTCCAACAAAAGTCCAACTTTTAAACTTTTCAGTCTTAAATTTTTGACAATCAGCCATACCTGTTTTTCTACCAGGAATAGTCTTTTCTTTTTCACCAGGATAATATTCAAATTTATCTCCTATTTTCACTACGCCTTCTCGAATTGCTTGCCGTAAAGTTTTTGCCATATTGTTCACTCCCATTATATTAATAGAACTGTGTCTTATATAAATATAAGACTCCAAAAAATTGATACTGCATAATTATACACTTTTTTATGTTAATTGTCAAGATTTGGCAATTCTATTTCTTTTTCTAAATATGTTGAATATATATATATTCTATCAACTTTTCTTTTGGTTGCTTGTTCTAAAGCATTTTTGTATAATTCCAACTGTGTCCTATATTTATTTATTAAGCTTTCCTCATCTCTATTTTCAACATAATCTGTTTTAAAATCAACTAACACTAATTCATCATCAGAATTAATATAATATAAATCTATAACACCCTGTACCAAAACAGATTCATCTAAATCTTTTTGATAAATTTCCTTCGCTGGCAATTTTATATAAAAACTTTTTTCTCTTTGTACCACATGGGCATGGATCATTTCTTCCCAAATCTTTGATTTTGTAAACTGATATACTTTGCTTATGTTTATTGCTTCCGCTTCTTTATGTGTTATTACTTTTTTATTTTCTAATTTTTCTACCAATTCCTTTATATCATCAAATGTATATTTTGCTTTCTTTAAATCTAATTTTTGCATACACAAATGTATTAATGTACCCTTTTGAGCATTTGTTATATTTATTTCAGTATCTTTTTGAAGGAATTTAGGTGTTGACAATTCTATACTATATTCTCTACTTGCATCATCTTTTGTCATTTCTTTTATCTCTGTTACAGAAGTTTTAGTTGGTACAATAGTTGCATCATTGAATTTATAAGAATATTCTAACAAATCAGCTATATTTTTTTCTTCTTTCTCATCTATTTTTATTTCTGATATCTTATTTAAAATTTGCTCTGCTGTATTTAATTCTTTTTCTTTTTCAGCTACACAATTTTTTAAAACTTCTTTTTTACTATATAAGTTTATTATTGATAATTCTTGCATAATTTCTTTATTATAATTATATACAAGTTTTATCCAATCAAGATATGTCTTATATTTTTTTAATATGATGTGATTCAAATTCTCATATTTATATATAATTTCATCCAATTCTTTTTGCTTATCTTTGGTTGAATATCCTGTAATAATCAACTTTTCTTTTGCTCTTGTTAATGCAACATATAGTACTCTCATTTCTTCTGATAAAGTTTCTAACATAATCTGATTTTTCATTGCTTGTTTTGATAAAGTATCATATTCTATTTGTCTATCATAATCAATATATTTTACTCCTATTCCTATCTCTGGGTGCAATAATATCTTATTATTTAAATCTTGCATATTAAATTGCTTTCCAGTTCCAGATAAAAACACTACTGGAAATTCAAGCCCTTTACTTTTGTGAATACTCATTATTCTAATTACATCATCATTCTCTCCAATTATTTTAGCTGAATCCATGTCTTTGCTACTAGTCTTTACTTTTTCTATATAATTAATAAAATTAAACAATCCTTTAAAACTTATACTTTCACATTGTTTAGCTCTTACAAACAACATTTTTAAATTTGCTTGTCTTAATTCTCCATTTGTCATTAATCCTACATAATTATAGTATCCAGTATCATTATATATCTTCCAAATCAATTCATCTAGACTTAGATATTCTTGTTCTTGTCTCCACATTTCTAAATTATCTAAAAATTTATCTATTTTCTCTCTTAATGCTTTTCCTACATTTTTCTTTGATTTTAAAATAGTATTATAAAAATTATCATATTTATCACTTAATCTAATTTCTACTAATTCATTATCAGTAAAGCCTCCTATTGAAGATCTCATAACAGTTACAAGTGGAATTTCTTGTAAAGGATTATCTATAATTTTTAACAAACTCATTATTGTTTGAATTTCTATACTTTCTAGATATTCTGCTGATGAATCACTAAAAACAGGCATTCCTAAATTTAATATTTCCTTTTCAAATATAGGAGCTGGTTCTTTTGTTGATCTTAGCAATACTACAATATCTTTATATTTTATATCTCTTTTTTCTTGTTTTTTTGCATCATATATTTGAAATTTATTATCAATCAATTGCTTTATTCTATTTGCAACAAATTTAGCTTCTAGTTCTATGTTTTCTACTCTTTCTATTTCGTCACCATCTTCTTCATTTTCTATTTCATATGTATTAGACACAGTTGTTCTTGCTTCTTGCTCTGAGGCTAAATCTTCTTCATCATCTATTGTTAAAATATCTATTTCAGCCCTTAAATCTTGATTTGTATCTTCATAACTAGCACCTAAATTTAAAAATTCTTCTTTAGTATAATTTAATTCTCCAAGTTCTTCACTCATTATATTTTCGAATATCTCATTTGAAAAATCAAGCACTTCTTTTCTGCTTCTGAAGTTCTTAAATAACTGTATCTTTAAATCTTCTGCATCTGTTTTTATATTTTTTGTTTTGTAATTTTTATATTTTTCTAAGAATAATTCTGGTCTTGCTTGTCTAAATTTATAAATACTCTGCTTTACATCTCCTACCATAAATACATTATTTCCTCTTGAGATTGATGTCAATATATATTCTTGTACCAGGTTACTATCTTGATATTCATCTATCGCTATTTCTTCAAACTTTTCTTGATATTTTTTGGCTATTTCTGATGGTGTTCCATCTTCTTTTAACAGAATTTTTAATGCATAATGTTCAACATCACTAAAATCAACAATGTTTTTATCCTTTTTTCTTTTTTCAAATTTCTTTCTAAATTCTAAAATAATATTTTCCAATTTTTTTAGTACATCATACATTCCATTTATATCTTCATTTGCTTCTCTAGAATTAAATATCAATATTTTTTCTGTTACCTTTTTTAAGTTTGTTTTAGTCTCATCTCTTGTTGCCTTTGCAATATCTTTGGATTCCAATGTTATTTTTTTATCTGTTACCCATGTTTTAAATTTTATATTTGATGCTATTTCACATGCTTTATCCCAAGAATCTAAATTTATTTTCAACATTTCTAATTGGTCAATGTCATCACATATAATTTGAAAATATTTTACTAACTCTGGATATTGATTCAAATTGTCTTTTTCCGTTTCTAATTTCAATTGTGAATCTTCTACAATTTCTTTTACTTGTTTTAGCAATAATTTTCCCCAGATTGTTTGTGCAAAATCATTATCCAATTTATCAGACAAATTAAACATTTCTACTTTTTCATCCAGCCATTTTTCTGGAAATGGATTACTTTGTATATATGTATATATTTTTAAAATTAGTTCTTTCAATGGAGTATCATCTTTATAGCTTGTATATGTATTTATTAGCTTTATAAAGTCCTTATCTTCTGCTTCATACTTTTCTTCAAATAAATCTTCTATTACATCTTGTTTTAAAATCTCTATTTCTGTTGTATCTCCAATTCTAAAATTCTGTGCTATGTCTATTTCAAAAAAATTATTTCTTACTACATCTAAACAAAATGAATCTATTGTACATATGCTTGCTTTATTTAGCAAGGTTATCTGTCTTTGCAATTTTTCGTTTTCTGGCTCTTCATCTATCTTTTTATAGATTGCATTTAAGACTCTTTCTCTCATTTCTGATGCTGCTGCATTTGTAAATGTTACTACCAATAATTTATCTATATCTATATTTTCGTTTATTATTTTATTTATTATTCTTTCTACTAATACTGCAGTTTTTCCACTTCCTGCAGCTGCTGCAACTAATATATTATTTCCAGTTTCATATATTGCTTGCTTTTGTTCTTCAGTCCATTTCACTTCATTTGCCATACTTTTTTCATTCCTTTCATATGTCATATATTTTTCTGCTCTAATATTATATGCATTTTATCATATAGAATAAAAAAAGTACACATATTCAAATGAATATATGTACTTTATATTTTAGTATGGTATTATTCTTCTTTATTATCTTCTTTAATCTCTTCTTCTAAGATATTTTCCTTACTTAAGTCTACTAAATCTTTCATTGTAAGATTAATTTTTCCTTGATCATCAATTTCAATTACTTTAACAGGAACTTTATCTCCTGGTTTAACATAGTCTTCAACTTTGTTAACTCTTTCTTTTGCGATTTTAGAAATATGAACTAATCCTTCTTTTCCTCCACCAATATCAACAAAAGCTCCGAATGAAGTTGTTCTAGTAACTGTTCCATAGTAAATTTGTCCTACTTCGAATTCTCTAACAATATCTTCAATCATGTCTAATGCTTGATATGCTTTATCTTGGTCTGGAGAATAAATCATAACTTGTCCATCATCTTCTATATCAATTTTAACACCTGTTGCATCAATTATTTTATTAATTGTTTCTCCACCTTTTCCAATTACATCTTTAATCTTTTCAACTTTGATTTGTGTTGTAACTATTTGTGGTGCATATTTTGAAAGTTCTTCTCTCGGTGCTGAAATTACTGGTTTCATTATATCATCTAATATATATTGTCTTGCTTTTCTTGTTCTAGCAAAAGCTTCTTCAATTATTTTATATGATAATCCATCTACTTTGATATCTACTTGAATAGCTGTAATACCTTTTTCTGTTCCACCAACTTTGAAGTCCATATCTCCAAAGAAATCTTCAAGTCCTTGAATATCTGTTAACATTACATAATCATCTGGATTTTCTGGATTTGTTACTAAACCTGTTGAAATACCGGCAACTGGTCTTTTAATTGGAACACCTGCATCCATTAATGATAATGTACTTCCACATATACTTGCTTGAGATGTTGAACCATTTGAAGATAATACTTCTGATACAACTCTTATTGCATATGGGA
>USMB01000053.1 GCA_900555615.1 uncultured Clostridium sp.
AAAAAAATAAATAAAAAATAAAAAAATACGAAAAAAATACAAAAAAAATACAACACGCGAAAATCAAAAATAAGACGTTTTTATTTTTGAGTAATATAATTTTATATTAAAAAAATAAAAAAAAAAATACACAGGTGGAGAAAAATATGTGGATAAAAGATATAAAATTAATTAATTTTAGAAATTATAATTGTCAAAAAATAAAATTACATGAAAATATTAATGTTTTTTATGGACAAAATGCACAAGGAAAAACAAATATTATTGAATCTATTTTTATGAGTAGTATTGGAAAATCATTTAGAACAAATAAAGAAAAAGAATTAATAAAATTTAATGAAGAAAAAGCTATGGTTGAAATTAATTTTCAAAAAACAGATAGAAATGGAAATATAAAAATAGAAATTAGTGAAAAAAAGCAAGTATATTTAAATGGAATTAAATTAAAAAAATTAAGTGAATTATTAGGAAATATTAATATTGTAATTTTTACACCAGATGATATTAATATTTTAAAAGGTGGACCACAAAATAGAAGAAAATTCTTAGATATTATGATTAGTCAGTTAAGACCTAATTATATGCATTTATTATCATTATATTCTAAAACAATGGAACAAAGAAATAATTATTTAAAACAAATTAAATTAGAAAATAAAGATGAAAATTTATTAGATATTTGGGATGAAAAATTAATTGATTATGGAATGAAGATTTATGAATATAGAAAAGAATTTATAGAAAAATTACAAAGTAAAATAGAAAATATTCATAAAGAAATAACAGACGAAAAAGAAGAAATTGAAATAAAATATTTTTCAGATGCGACTACTAGACAAAATTTTATAAATGAGTTAAAATCAAGAAGAAAGTTAGATATAATAAAAGGATTTACGACAAAGGGTATACATCGAGACGATTTTGTGATATATATAAATAAGAAGGAAGTTGGAATATTTGGATCACAAGGTCAAAATAGAACAGCTATGCTTTCATTAAAATTATCAGAATTACAAGTTATTTATGATGATATTGGGGAATATCCAATTTTATTATTAGATGATTTTATGTCTGAATTAGATTGCAAAAGAAGAGAGAATTTTTTAAATCATATAAAAAATATTCAAGTAATTATAACTTGTACTGAAAAAATAACTCTTGAAAAATTAAATTATTTTTCGTATAATGTTATAAATGGAGAGGTTATAGAAAAAGAATAAGTACATTTAGAAATTGAAAATTTTTCCAATAATGTGCTATTGAAAGGAAGGAAATTGAATGGAAAAGTATAATCACAAATATGGTGCAGAGCAAATTCAAGTATTGGAAGGACTAGAGGCTGTAAGAAAAAGACCAGGTATGTATATAGGAAGTACATCTGTAAGAGGATTACATCATTTAGTTTATGAAATTGTAGATAACTGTGTTGATGAAGCAATGGCAGGTTATTGTACAGAAATAAATGTAATAATTGAACCAGGAAATGTTATAAGTGTAGAAGATAATGGGAGAGGAATTCCAGTAGAAATACATCCTAAAACACATATTTCAACAGCTGAAACAGTATATACAGTTTTACATGCTGGAGGAAAATTTGGTGGAGATAGTGGATATAAAGTATCTGGTGGTTTACATGGTGTAGGTGCATCTGTTGTAAACGCATTATCAAATTGGACAGAAGTAACTATTCAAAGAGATGGTGGAATCTATCAAATGTATTTTGAAAAAGGAAAAACTGTAAGAAAACTTGAAAAAATTGGAGATTCAAAAAAGACAGGAACAAAAGTAAGATTTCTTGCAGATGATACTATTTTTGAAACACAACAATATGATTATGAAACATTGGAAACAAGATTTAGAGAAATAGCATTTTTAACAAAAGGTTTAAAAATTACAATAGAAGATAAAAGAGATGAAGAGAATCCTAAAAAAGCTGAATTTTGCTTTGAAGGAGGATTAAAATCTTTTGTTGAATATTTAAATAAAAATAAAGAAAAATTACATCCAGAACCAATTTATATTGAAAGAAATGGAGAGACACCTGTAGAAATTGCAATTCAATATACAACAGCATATACAGAAAATATTCATACATTTGTAAATAATATTAATACAATAGAAGGTGGAACACACTTAGAAGGATTTAAAAGAGCATTAACAAAAGTATTTAATGATTATGCTCGTTCTCATAATTTCTTAAAAGATAAAGATGGAAATTTACAGGGTGAAGATATAAGAGAAGGAATTACAGCAGTTGTTTCTGTAAAGGTAAGAGAACCTCAATTTGAAGGACAAACTAAAACAAAATTAGGAAATAGTGAAGTAACTGGTGTTGTTCAATCAATGGTAAATGATGCATTATCAACATTTTTAGAGGAAAATCCAAATGTTGCAAAAGCAATTCTAGAAAAATGTGTAAGTGCTTCAAGAGCTAGAGAAGCTGCAAGAAAGGCAAGAGAGCTTGTAAGAAGAAAGAGTGCATTAGAAACATCTACATTGCCAGGAAAGCTTGCTGATTGTAGTAGTAAAGTTGCAGAAGAATGTGAAGTATATATAGTAGAGGGAGACTCTGCTGGTGGAAGTGCAAAACAAGGAAGAGACAGAAAATTTCAAGCAATTTTACCATTATGGGGAAAAATGCTTAATGTTGAAAAGGCAAGAGCAGATAAAATCTATGGTAATGATAAATTAAATCCAGTAATTGTTGCAATTGGCGCAGGAATTGGAAATGAATTTGATATTACAAAAATTAGATATGGAAAAGTAATTATAATGGCTGATGCCGATGTTGATGGTGCACATATTAGAACATTAATGTTAACATTCTTCTTTAGATATATGAGACCATTAATAGAAAATGGAAATGTATATTTAGCTCAACCACCATTATATAAGTTAGCTAAAAAAGGAATGGAAGATATTTATTGCTATACAGATGAGGGATTAGACCAAGCTTTTGCAGAATTAGAAGCAAAAGGAATTGCAAGAGATTCACTTTCATTACAAAGATATAAAGGTTTAGGAGAAATGAATCCTGAACAATTATGGGAAACAACAATGGATCCTGCAAGAAGAACATTAATTCAAGTAACTATGGATGATGCAATTAAAGCTGATGAAATATTTACATTATTAATGGGAGATGATGTTGACCCAAGAAGAAAATTCATCGAAGAAAATGCAAAATTTGTAAAAAATCTAGATATATAAAATTAATAGCTAGTAGGAATTTCCTACTAGCTATTATCTATAAAGCCAATAACAATCTTAACTCAAACTAATATATGTAGTGGTTTGATCTAATGCATATTGCTATACAAATAAACCATACACCACATATATTAATCAGTCGCTCGACTATAAATGCATTAGTAGAAACCAAATTCATCCCAAGGGGACTAGTAATAATCCCATATAATACAAATATAATCTTAGTTCAAATATATTACATATAATTTAACCATATACAAAACATAAAAATAATCCTTGAAAATTTAAATAAAATATAGCTTACATACACATAATATATTTTTAACGCCGACATATATTTATCTATAAAAATAAACAAATATAAATCTTTGCTCGAATATTAATAAACTAAATTAAAATCTATTAACACTCTTCACTCAACTGATATTAACCTTATATGCATATTATGTGCAAAAATTTTTTTATTATACAAAAAAATTAAAATAATTTTAAATGGAAAAATTTTCAAATTATGTCGAAGGTTGTCGAACGATTTTGCTTGACAAAATAGACAATTGCAAAGTATAATGATAAACATATAAGTTCTAATTCAACAATAATATTTAAAGTCAGGGAGGTGAAAGAAATTAAGTCAATACAAAATTGGATTCCAATAGATAAAATCTTAGAAAGAGGAATCATAAAGATTAGAAAAAATAAATATATAAAAATAATGAAAGTGATTCCTATTAATTTTAATTTAAAGACACAATTAGAAAAAGAGTCAATTTTAAATTCATATAAAATTTTTTTAAAAACATGTAATTTTGATATGCAAATTTTAATTCAAAGTAAAAAAGAAGATTTAAGTGGACATGTTAAAAATATTCAAAATAATTCTCAAAAAGAAAATAATCCAATAATAAAAAAATATTCAGAAGAATATTTAAAATTTATTCAAGAAAAAAATAATAAAAATAAATCAGCATCAAAAAATATTTATTTAATAATAAAAAATAATTCAGATAATATGGAAGAAAATATTATTCAAGAATTAAATGAACGATATTTTAAAATAAAAGATTGTTTAAGTCGTTGTGGAAATATAATTGTAGATATAAATAATAAAAAAGAGTCAAAGAACATTTTATTTTCATTTTTAAATTCCAGAAAATATCTAGATAATTAAACAAATAGGATGGTGAATATAGTATTAATATAATAAATAAAATAAAAAAAAATTTAAAAATAAAAGAAAAAAAAGAATTAACATTTTTAAAAGGTGTATACCATGACATGAAGGAAATCAGCCCAACATACATAAATTTAAGAAATCCAAAGCATATAGAAATAGATGAAATGTATTATTCTAGCATATTAATAACAAACTATTATAGAGAGCAAACAGATTTAATTTTAAAAACAATAATAGATACAAATATTAATTTAAATATTTCTATTTTTTGCGAAAAGCAAGATACATATAAAACTATAAAAGATTTAACTTATCATATTGGGAATGTAGGTGTAGATTTAAAAACAAATAACAAAAATAGACAAGATATAGATATTGCAGCTTTTACATATAATGATGCGAAATATATAAGAAAAGAATTACAAGTAAACAATGAAAATTTATATTTTTTATATATTTATATAACAACTTTTTCTACAAATTTAAGAGAACTAGATTATTTTGTAAATAAGTTGGAAGGGCTTTTGCAAAGTAAAGGAATGCAAACAAGAAAAGCATATTTTAGGCAAGAACAAGCATATTTATCTGTTCTACCAATAATGAAAAATGATATTGATTTAAAAAATATTTCAAGAAGAAATATATTAACAAGTGGATTAGTATCTACATATCCATTTATCTCATCCGCGATATTTGATGAAGATGGAATTTTTATAGGAACCAATATTTATAACAATTCTTTAGTATTTGTGGATAGATATGACTCAACTAAATATAAAAATGCAAATATTTGCATTTTTGGTACAAGTGGTGCAGGTAAATCTTTTTATACTAAATTATTAATTTTACGATATAGATTATTAGGAATAGAACAATATATTATAGATCCAGATAGAGAATATGGGGAATTGTGTCAAAATTTAAATGGAACTTTGATAAAGATGGGACCAGGTTCAAACACTTTTATAAATATTTTTGATATAAGAGAGAATAGTTTAGAAGATGGAGAAACAGGATATTTGGCTAACAAAATTAGTAAATTAATAGGATTTTTTAATCTGATTTTTGGCGATATAAACGAAGAAGAAAAGGCAATACTAGAAGAAAAATTAATAGAACTTTATAGAAGAAAGGGTATAACTTTTGATGATAATTCTTTACATAAGATAGAAAAAAACAAAATAAATATAAAACCTTGCTTTAAAGAGACGTTTGACATGCCACTATTAGAAGATTTATGTAATCTATTAGAAGAGGATGAGAAAACAAAAATATTTAAAATAAAATTAATTCCATTTGTAAAGGGTTCTTTAAGTTTTTTTAATAATTACACAAATTTAAAAATGGACGATAAATTAGTGGTTGCAGATATTTATGAAATGGGAGAAGAAAATTTAAAGTATGCAATGTATGTATTTATAGATTATTTCTGGGATAGGATAAAAAAAGATAGAAATGTAAAAAAAGCAATATATTTAGATGAAATCTGGAGATTAATAGGTGTTACATCTAACAAAGAAGTAGCAAGCTTTATATATAAAATATTTAAAACAATAAGAAAATTTGGAGGTAGTAGTGTAGCAATAACACAAGATATATCAGATTTATTTAGTTTAGATGAAGGAATATATGGAAAAAGTATTTTAAATAATTCCGAAATTAAAACATTTTTTGCTCTTGAAGAAGAAAATATTTTATTATTAAGTAAATATACAAATCTGTCTGAAAAAGAAAAAATAGAAATAAAATCTCTAAAAAGAGGAGAATGTTTAATGTTTGTTGGCAATGAACATATTTTAACTAGAATAGATGCTGCACAGTTCGAAAAAAATATAATTGAAAAAAGGAATGATGTAAATAATGAAAAAAATAATAACAGCATTAGCAAATCCAATGTTAAATAATGAACTAAAAAAACAAAAAGATTTTATTATAATAGGAAATGATATTCAATATCAAGATGGAGTAAAAGAAGTACTAGAAAAAGAGAAAAATATAGATTTTTTAATATTGAGTGAAATATTACCTGGAGAAAATAAAATAGAAAAATTAATAGAATATATAAAAAAAGTAAATCCTAATATTAATATAATAATTATTTTAGAAAATAAAAAAGAAGAGTTAGAAAAATATTTATACTCTAAAAATATTTAC
>USMB01000054.1 GCA_900555615.1 uncultured Clostridium sp.
GAAAAAATATTTTCCAATTCACTATTTTTTTAAGCTACTTTTTCAGCAGCCTCTAAAAAAGTCTCCATTTTTAATTATCATCTATTGGTCCAAACAATTCATCAAATTTAGCCTCAAGTTCCTTTTGCAAATCATAAGTATCTTCTTTATCTTCTATTTTAAGCTTTTCTTTTTCTGGTTCTACCACATTTGTATTCTCAAACATATCATCCAAAGAAGAAATATTATCAGAGTCAACACTATCTTCTTTTTCAACTTTTTCATTAGGACCTCCAACTTTTATTGGTTCTTTCTTATTTTCTTCTTGTTTTGGTTCATCATCAAACAAATCGTCTAAAGACTCTACTTTTAAATTTTCAGCTTCTTTTTCTGATTTATCTTCTGTCCAAGGATTATACGGATTGAACTTTCTCCATACTCCTCTATCTAATTCCCCAATGTCATTATGGCTTATTTCATTTCTTTTTAAAGCTGATGCCATAGTTTTATGTTTAAAATAATAAAATTTATTCGCTTTAACAGGTTTTATTCCCTTTTCAAAAATAATACATAAATCGTTATCTAATCTTCTTAGTTCATCTGGCGTCATAAGTGCTCTTGCCATTACTTGGTCTGAATAACTTTGTCCTGTTCTATGATATTGTTTGTCTTTGCTTACAGATATACTATCTCTTTCAATTGTTTTTTCTCCTAATGCCTTAGAAAAATATTCAACTGTTTTATATGAGTTACTTCCTAAAAATACATGTGTATCACAGTTACCAATAATTGTTTCATATGATTTTTCGTATATTGCTTCCAATTGGTCTAAGTTCTGTAAAATAACACTAAATGAGATTTTTCTACTTCTAGATGTTGATATTTTTTTATCAAAATCTGGTATTTTTCCTATATTCGCAAACTCATCTAATATAAAATATGTTGGAACTTTTAGTGCTCCTCCATTATCATCTGCATAATTATATAATTGTTGAATCATTTGTGAGAAGAATATTGTTAATAAGAAGTCATATGCAGCATGAGTATCTGATGATATTACATATACTGCTGTTTTTCTATTTCCTATATCTTCAAATTTTATTGTATCTGTTGATGTTAATTCTGCAATTTCTTTAGAATCGAATTTACCTAATTTTGATTGCAATGTACTCAATATTGAGCTATATGTTTTTTCTGGTGCAATTTCAATTGATTTATAATTCATTCTAGCTGGATGGTCATATGGAAGTTTGCTTATTAATTCTGTAAGTAAGTTACTTCCTCCATTTGAATTTGCTGCTCTTACTAATTCCGCACAACTTGCTAAGTTTTGCTCTTCTTCTGGTCTTGTTGCCATTAAATAATATATTAATGCCTTTAATAACATTTCTGCAGAATCATCCCAGAATGGGTCTGAACCTCCATCTCCTGTTTTTTGACCTTTTACTATTGTATTTGCTATAACATCTACATCTATTTCTGATGAAATATGCATTAGTGGATTATATCCATCACTATTTTGTGGTTTTACTAAATTTAAAACTTTTATTTCATATCCGTTTGCTTTTAGATACCCTGCAGTTCTGTCATACAATTCACCTTTAGGGTCTGTAAATACATATGATCCTAATAATTGATACGCATTTGGAATTGAATATGATGCTGATTTACCAGAACCTGAACCTCCGACTACTAATACATTTACGTTTCCTCTTTTATCTACTGGTAAATAATTATCTTCTGCTAATATAATTCCTTTTTTATTACTTAGAACTGTATATTGTTCTCCATTTTTGCTCCAATCACTTGAACCATGTTCAAAATCTGTATACTCATTTTTTGGTGCCGATTTTGCAACTCCTATTACAAAAAATATAGCAAATAAAATAGAAAATAATCCTACATTTTTCAAATACATAGCCATTAAATTATTACTATTTATTTCAGCAAAACCTGCAAATGGATTTTGAATTGACTGAGCAAATTTATAAATTCCTGCCCCTAAATCTTTTTGAGTATTAATTGTGTTTATTCCTAAAGTCACAGGCACAATTAATACTATGGCTATAAATAGCCATAGTATTGCAAAAATTATAAAATATTTTTTATTTTTCCTAATAGCTCCTTCTACTTTGTAATTCATATGTAAAAATCACCTTCTCTTTAGTTTAATGTGTCATATCTTCTTTATTTTTCATAACTTCATTTTTTCCACCTGGGTAAGCTCTTATCGCTACATACTTTCCTGTTTTTGCAATAATATCTCCATCATCTATTATAAATATTTGAGGTTTTTTAGCGTTTACTTTTGCATCTATTCCTCTTTCTTGACTTCTTTTTCCAACAGAACTATATGTAAATTTTACTTTATCATCTTTACCTGCTGGTGTTCCAATTTTCTTTCCATTTACTGTGTTATTTACCATAGTAAATTGTCCCTCCTTAAATATTGCCATTATCCTCTCTTACTTCAAAAGCAAAATAAGATTTGTATGGCTTTAATTTACATCTTCCCTTTACTTTATTTTCTTTTTCATCAAAATAAAGTCTAGGTTTTAATTCTTCTGTAGTTTCAGGATCTATAACACATATATCTCTTTTCATATTTGGTGTATAATTAAAATCTTTAAATTCCTGTTCTTCTTCTGAATACAAAGTATTAAACTTAAATGGTGTTGGTGTTTTTGATATTCTTACCTCATCATCAATTAATATTCCAGAATTTATTACCACATTCTCTTTTCCGAATGATAGTATTACTAATTGATTACCATTTGGTTGTGGCTCGTCAACATAAAAGGTCTTCCTTGTATTTTCTCCTCTTATCTCCTCAGTAAAATCAAGTCTTTCTACTGTATATTTTGGATAATCTTTAAGAAATTCCTTTTTTGTTTTATTTATTTGATAAATTACTGTGTTTACTCCTTTTGGATCTGTTATACTAAAATGTTTTCCTGGTAACATATCCATGTTTTTTGCACCTCATTCCTATGATATTTAATCCATAGTTTATCTTATGTATACGAACTCACATAATTAATTATACCTTAATTTCCTTGAATTGTCAATAGTTTTGTCCTTTTTTATATTTAAACTCTCCTTGGATTAAATTTTGATATTTCTTTTAATTTTTTAAACATATCTTTTTCTTCTTTTGTTAATTTTTCTGGTACTACAATTTGTATCTGTGCAATCAAATTTCCTCTTTCTCCATTAGCCTTTTTATATCCTTTTTGTGGTATCTCAATTGTTTCACCAGACTGTATTCCATTTGGAATATATATTGCTGTTTTTGTATCATCTATAGAATTTACTTTTGCTTTGGTTCCTAAGGCTGCCTCCCATGGGGAAATTGGTACTACTGTATATAAATCATCATTTGATAATTTGAATTTTTTTCCATCTTCTATATTTATTTTTATATATAAATCTCCGTTTTTTCCACCATGTTTTCCTTGTTTTCCTTGGCCTATAAATCGCATTCTTTCGCCATTTTGTACGCCTTGTGGTAATTTTAATGTTATTGTTTTATCTTTTCCATCTATATCTTTCAAGACAATTTTCTTTTCTGCACCATAAAATCCATCTTCTATTGATATATTAATTTCTGTTTCTATATTTTCGCCTTTTACTGGAGGAATTTGACTTTGTGCTATTTCTTCTTTTATTTCGTTATTTCCAAAAAACATTCCAAAAAATTCTCCAGCAACTTCCCCAGAAGTTTTTCTATTTGCTTTTTTTCTCTTACTTCCAACTTGATAATTCCATGTTCTATCATATTTTCTTTTTAAAGTTGGGTTAGATAATATCCTATATGCTTCATTTACATCTTTGATTTTTTCTTCAGCTAATTTATTTCCTACATTTACATCTGGATGATATTTTTTAGCTTGTTTCCTATATGCTGATTTTATTTCATCTACTGTTACTTTACTACTTTCTAATTCTAGTATCTTATAATAATCCTTAAATTTCATTTGACATCCTCCCAAAAACAATTGGTAATTGCATTATATCAATTTTTAGCAAAAAAATCTATAGTTTTTGACAAATTTCGAAAAATTTCATTCCATTAGAAGCTTTTACTAAAACAATATCTCCTTCTCTCAATTCTTGGGTTAACTTTTCTACAATTTCTTCATTATTGTGGAAATAAAATGTCTCGATTTTTTTATTTTTTTGTGCTTCTTCTATAATGTATTTAGAATTTTCACCAGCACAAATTAAAACATCTATATCGTGACTAGCCACTTCTTTTCCTACATTTCTATGTAACTCTTCTGAATATTCTCCAAGTTCAAACATATCACCTAATACTGCAATTTTTCTTGTCCCCGTATGGTTTGCTAAAAATTCTATGCTTGCTCTCATTGATTCATAACTTGCATTATATGCATCATTTATAATAATTGCACCATTCTCCAATTTTCTTATGTCCATTCTCTTTTTTGTTAACTCAAATTTTGCTATACCATTTTGTATCTGATTTGTTGATATTCCTAAAATTATTCCAACTTCCATAGCACATAATGCATTATATACAAAATGTGTTCCAGCAACAGGTACTTGAATTTCTGTTTCTTTCTTCTCAGCTATTGCCTTAAATTCACTACTTTCTTCTCCTAATTCTATTGATTTAGCCATTAATTCACTATTGTTTTCAATTCCCACTGTATGAATTTCTATTTTATCCTTATTCTTTTCATACCAATCGTGTAACAAATCATTATCATTATTAATAATTACTTTTGGAATTTTCATTCCCTCTAATATTTCTAATTTAGCTTTTAGGATATTTTCTCTTGAACCAAGATTTCCTATATGTGATGTTCCAATATTAGTAATTACCGCTAATGTTGGTTTGGCAATATCTGTTAATAAACTTATTTCTCCAAAATGGTTCATTCCCATTTCTACTACCATTGCTTCATGAGCTTTTAACCTTAAAATTGTAAATGGTAATCCTATATTATTATTGTTATTTCCTTCTGTTTTTAAAGTCTTAAATTTTGTACTCACAACACTTGCAATCATATCTTTTGTACTTGTTTTCCCTACGCTTCCAGTAATTGCAACAACAGGTATATTATATAGACTTCTTTTATATTTTGCAATTTCATATAATGCTTTTAAAGTATCTTGAACCAATATAATTGTTTTATTTGAATATTTTACTTTTTCTTCTTCTGTTACCTCAATTCCTTGGATAATTACTGCAGCAGCACCATTATCTAGTGCTTGTTTCCAAAATTGATTTCCATCAAATTTTTCACCTTTTATTCCTATATAAATATCACCTTTTTGAATTGTTCTTGTATCCTTAGAAAAACTTTCACATTCAAGTTCTTCATTTCCATTTATTAATTTACCATTTGTAACTTTTATAATATTTTTTACGTTCATGTTTTACCTCCAAAATGAATTTTTTTTATTATATTCTATTTAACTATTTTTTGCAATAATTTATGTCAATCATTTTTGAAAATGTCTTAAAAAATTTTATTTATTAGCACTAAATTT
>USMB01000055.1 GCA_900555615.1 uncultured Clostridium sp.
TATATTTTTCATATCTCTTTAAGACTGTTTCATCAGATCTATCTAATATTTTTTGGACATCTGTGTATGACATTCTTTCTGTTACTCTTATTACTGCTTTATAAATATCTGATGACACAACTTTTGCCTTTGGGGTTATTTCCATTGAGCATGATAAAGTAAATCTATCTTCTCCTGCATTTAAACTACATATTCCATTTGAAAGTTCTCTTGGAAGCATCGGAATTACTCTGCCTAACATATAAATACTTGTTCCTCTCAGATATGCTTCTTTATCAAGCTCAGTTTTTTCCCTTACATAATTACTTACATCTGCAATATGGACATCTAGTCTATAATTTCCGTTTGTTAATTTTTCAACATGAATCGCATCATCTAAGTCTTTAGCATCTTCGCCATCAATTGTAAATATTATGTCTTGGCGTAAATCTCTTCTGCCTTCCAAATTTTTTTCGTTAATTTTATTTCCAAATGCTTTAGCTTCACTTACGACTTCTTCTGGAAATTTATATGGAAGCTCATACTGTCTTATCAATGAAAGCATATCAACTCCTGCCTCATTAACCCCACCCAAGACTTCAATTATTTCTCCTTCTGCATTTTTGCCTTTTTCAGGATATTTAATTATTTTTACTAGTACTTTATGATTATTTCTAGCTTTTCCCCAATGTGACTTAGAAATAAATATATCTGTTCCGAAATTCTTGTCATCAGGAACAACAAATCCAAAATTTCTATTTTTTTGAAATGTTCCAACAACAGTATCTTTTTCATGTCTAACTATTTTTACTATTTTTCCCTCAGCTTTTTTGTCAGCTTCTTTTTCCGATATTATTTTAATTGCAACAGTATCTCCATTTAAAGCATTATAAGAATTTTCTTTTGATATATATATTTCCTCTTCCTGACCTTCTAATTTTACAAATCCAAAACCTTTTTGGTTTTTTCTATATGTTCCAATTTCTTCTTTCATTCTTTTCTCACTCCTAAATACAAAAAAACAGGACAGTTTTGAACCGTCCTATTCTACTATGCTATGTATATAATTGAAAGTGCAATTGTTACAATTACAAAAGCTATACCTAATATAATTGTCCATTTTTTTTGCATACCTTCTTTGGTTCTACCTTTATTTTTTTCAAAGAAATTATTTGTAGATGAACCTGTTATTGTTGATGATAGTCCTGCATCATCTTTTGATTGAATCATTGCTAATATTGTTAAAGCTAAACATATAATCAAATCCACTACTACTAATATTATTTTTACTACTTGCATTTAGTATTCCTCCTAACGGTTTTATTATTCGTTTTTATACTAGAATATTTTACCACATATATCCTAAAAAATCAATGCTAGAATATTAAAAATCACAAATTTTATCATTACACCAAGAAATAAGCTGAAATTTGTTCCTTTTATGCATCCTTTATTTAATGCTTTAAAACCTTCTACAATTTTATTTATTTCTTGTTTAGAGCTAATGTTCTGCTCTTCCATATATTCTTTAGCTACAAATTCAGCTTTTATCATTGCATCATTTTCTAAAAATACTCTAGCTGCATAATATATAAGACTTAATAGCAATAATATATTAGAGTATATCAATTCATTCATATTTTTATTAAAAATTGTTAGAATACAAATTACAAACCAATATATAAAATATATATTTGAATAGAAAAAATTAAACAATAAAATTTTTCTATCTTGAATTGAATGCAGACATTCATGTGCTATTGTTTGTATTCTTGTAAAACTTTGATGCGTATTTCCTATTAATATTTTATTTTGAATTGCTATATATAATGTTGCATCAGACTCAAGTTTTTCATCTATACTAGTTTTATTATTTCCCAACATTCTTAAAATTGTTTCACATATTTTTTTATTTTCCGGGTATTTACTAGCAATTTCATTTAACTCACTATCCTTTGCAATTTTTTCTAACTCTTTTAGGTTACTTCCCATAAGGTAATACAATATTCCCATAGCAACTATTGCTACTATTATAATAATTAGTTCCATATTTTTCTTCCTTTCATTTTTATGTCCCTAATTACATTAAAATCAATTTCTTTATTTTATTAAACTTTGCACTGTTTCTCCAATTATCCTATTTACATCTGCTATTAATAAATTAAATTTCATCTCTGCATCAAAATATCTGCTTGCCTCTTCATTTTGAATCAATTCTCCATATAGTGCTTGTACATGTTTCATCTTATTTTCATCATCTTTTCCTGTCTGCAATGCTACTATTTGAGCTTCATATCTTGCTTTTTCAAACTCATCTATTTTTTGCTTTAATTCAAAATTTAAGTTTATTGCTTGTTTTGCAATTTGATATGTTAAAAATTCCTCTGATTGTTTTATCTCTTGTGCCAATTTATTTGCTGTATCATATACATTCATTTTGTTTCCTCCTAATACCAAAATAGCTGCATATAAATTATGCAGCTGATTTACATTTTATGCATATGCTTGACGTTTTCTGAAAGATAACAAATTTGTAATTTCTTTTTCTGTTCCTTTGGCTTTTTTTGTTTTTTGAGCCTTCTCTTGTTCTAATTGTTTTCTTTGTTTTTCAGCCATTGTTTCACATATTGCTTTTTGATACGTAAAGTGCGTATCTTGGGCTATTTTTCCCCAATTATACTCATTTTTTACTTTTGCTTTAGCTTTCTTTACTATATTAGCACATAATTCTGGATTGAATAATAATTCTAATATTGAATCTGCTATTGAATTTGGATTTCCACAATAGCTCTTCATTCCAGTTTCTCTATGTTCTACAATTTCACCTAATCCTCCAGCATCTGATACTACTATAGGTCTTTCTGCTAACATTCCTTCTAACGCTACAATTCCAAATGGTTCATATGTACTTGGAAATACTGATATATCTGCTGCTTTGTACATTTTTTCTACATCTTTTCCATTCATGTATCCTGCAAAATATACTTTATCTCCTAAACCTAATGCATCTGCTTCTGCTCTTAATTCATCTAGCATTCCACCCCTCCCTGCTATTACTAACTTAGCATCATGATATCCTGCTAAAACTTTTGGCATTGCTGCAATTAAATGTTGTATTCCTTTTTCATATACTAATCTTCCCATGAATAGTATTATTTTTTCATTATCCATTGCATATCTTCTTCTAAAGTTATAATCTCTTTCTATTCCTGAGAATTTATTTAGATTTACTCCGTTTGCAACTACATTTATTTTTTCAAATGGTAATCCAAATAGTCTTTGGATTTCACCTTTCATGTAGTTACTATTAACAATTACTTCTGTTGCTTCATATGTAAGCATCCATTCTGTATCATTTATATATCTTTGAGTTTCATTATGTATTCCGCTATTTCTTCCAGCCTCTGTTGCATGTATTGTTGCTACAATTGGGATATTATATGAATTTTTTATCGTTTTGGCTGCATTAGCTACCAGCCAATCATGTGCATGTATTACATCAAAAGCTCCTTCTTCAGCTATTAATTGGTTTACCTTTGTTACCATGTTAAAATTCAATTGCATAATCCAATCTATAAAGTTATTTGGATTTATCATGTAATTATCTACTCTGTATACTTTAACTCCTTTATCATCTTCAAAATATGGAGTTTCTCCTTCTCTGTATGTTACTACAGTTACTTCATGGCCATCTTTTATTAATCTGTGTGATAGGTCATATACTACTCTCGCAATTCCACCTACTACTCTTGGTGGATATTCCCATGTTAGCATCAATATTTTCATTGATTTACCCCTTTCTTAAGTTCCATCTTCTTTTGTTTCATTTTTGAGCTTAACTTAGTATATTGTATACAAAATAATTCAAATTGTAAACATTTTTTGCAAAAAAAGTCAAAATTTTATTTTTTTATCTAATTTTTTTGAATCGCTAGAAAAAGTCAAAAAAATAAAGTGAATTTATTAATTCACTCTATTTTTTAATCTCTATCTCTTTCTGATTCATTTGTTCTTACTCTTCCTTGTGTTTGTCTAACTTGAGTTACTTCTGGATCAATTTTAGACTTTCTTCCTTTTTTAGTTGCTACTTCTTCTTCAAATTTCCAATTTACTCCTCCCATTGTTTTTTTTAGCATGTTTAAATTAGCTTCTCCAATTCCTGCTGCTACAGCAAGTTCATCAAAGCTTTTTTCTTTTGGTGCTGGATTTATAAAACTTTTTATTAATTCTATTACTCTTCCCATTTTTTTCTCCTATTTAAAGGATACTCCTCTCTTTTTTATAAAATACAATATTATTTTATCATACCTTTACATAAAAGTCAAGCTTTTTTCCATATTTTGTAATGATAATCTACATCATGAACTTTTCGATTATCAAAGCACATCTTTTTGCTGCTTTTTCTAAGAATTGGTCAAATGTTATATTATTGTTTCCATTTGGATTGTCTGATATACTTCTAATAACTATAAATGGTACATTGTCTAGCTTACATACTTGTGCTATTGCAGCACCTTCCATTTCAATTGCATCTGCTTCAAACTTATTTCTTATTTTTTCTTTCATTTTTATTTCAGTACAAAATATATCTCCAGATGCTATTGTCCCAATTTTTATTTTGAATTCTTTGTCTTGAAGGTCTACTATTGTTTGTTCCATTTTTTCAATTAATTTGCTATCACTTTCCACATATTGTCCTACATTGCTGATAAATCCTTTTGGATGGCCAAATGCTGTTATATCAAAATCATGTTGAACTAGCTTTTTACCTATTACTATATCTCCTATGTCTAGCTCATCGTTTGCAGAAGCTGCTGAACCTACATTTATTATAGCTTCTATATCAAAGTTATTTATTAATATTTGTGTTGTTCTTGCTGCATTTACTTTTCCTACCCCAGCTTCTACTAGTACTACTTCTGTATTATTTATTTTTCCTTTTGTAAAAGTTAATTCATATATTTTTCGTTCTTCTGTTTCTGTCATTATCTTTTTGATTTCTTGCATTTCTTCTTGCATTGCTGCTATTATTCCATATTTTTTCATGATTTTCTCCTATTCTCTTTTATTTTACTATAGCAAAAAAAGCACTATATTTCAAGTGCTTTTCAATGCAGATTATTGTAATTCAACAACTGCTCCAACTTCTTCTAATTTAGCTTTTAATTCTTCAGCTTCTGCTTTAGAA
>USMB01000056.1 GCA_900555615.1 uncultured Clostridium sp.
CTACTGTCTCATAAAACTTATCTACTACTTTGTGCAAATGGTTATTTTCTTTTTCTAAACTTCTTATTTTACTTTTATATTTCCATTCCATATCAAATTCTTTTTCATAACTATATTGTGGTGATTTTAGTGAATAGTTTAAATATGACTTTTCTTTATCTATATTATTATTTGAATAATTTCTGTTTCTTCTTTCGTTGTGTCTAAATATTCCCTTTAGATTTTCTCTTTTGTATTTTGTATTTCTTATTATTGCATAACTCATTTATAACCTCCTTTGCTTCAGCTAGTTTCTCTCTTGTGCTACTAGCTAGTAAGACATATTCGTTTCTTAAATTCTGTTATTTTTTAATTGTCTTGTAACACACTACAACACTTTTTAGCCTACCGCTTCAAAAAGTGTTAGTGTGGCAGGAGTTCCTGCACCCTTTCCACTCAAAATAAAAAAGCCAATTTTTATTTTGAGTACTAAAAAACTATAAATAGTTTTTTAGGCAAATTAAAAGAGATTAGTTATACATTTGAAGTAGCACTAATCTCTTTATAATTTGCATATAAGCTATCCCAATTGAAGTCATCGTAATTTCTGTCACTTCTATATGGAATATTTTTCTTTTTATGTGTGTTTTCTTTATTATAATTATTTTTATTTTTTATATTATTTATTATATCTTTGTCATTATCACCTATAGGGTATAGTTGTTTTTGACTATCTAAATCGTTATTTATACCTATACTCTCTAGGTATTTTTGACTATACCTATTAATATTTTCAACTATAGGTAAAATTTGTCTTTCTTCTATTTCTTTACTATCTGTTTTATATTTTAATTTAACACTTATATATTCTTTTTCTTTTAGAGAACTTATAATTTTTGATACTCTATCAGATGTTACATTTACTATATTTGCAATATATTTATTGCTTGCAAAACAACTTTTAGTTTCTTCACTTAAATATAAAATCATTGATAATATTATTTTTTCTTTATCTGATAAATTTTCATTTAGTAAAATTTCTACTGGTATCCATAGTCCTTTTAATTTTTGTGTTGCCATATTTTTCTACATCTCCTTTCGCCTTACATTTGATTTTGTTTCTTTTAAAATAATTTTTAGTATAGTTTAAAGTCAAAAAAAAAAAGCCATAAAATTTTACATTTAAGACTTTATTTTTTATTTATTTAAATTCCTTTATCCACTCATTTATCTTGAGTCTGTCCGATGTATCCACCAAATATCGCAATCCCCTGGATATGAAAAATTAGCTTTTTTATATTTTCCAATTATTGCTCCTGCAAGGATTACAGAAGATCTCATTTTTCTCATTAAATTTTCAGAAATTTCATAAGTATGTATTTTACTTGTATCTATAATTATTTTATTATTTTTTTTAGTAACTTTCCCTCCTATATCTTTTATTATTTCAAACATTGTTTGAACATCTTGAATATTAGGGACATTATACAATGTTGTTTTTCCTTTTATTAACACTGTTCCAGCTATTATCGGTAATGCTGCATTCTTAGATCCAGATATTTGAACTTCTCCTTCTAATTTTTTTCCTCCTTGAATTATAAGTTTTGACATTTTTTCACCCCTTTTTCTTTTTTGCTATATTTTATGTAATTTAAAATGTATTTGTGAATTTCTATAATTTCAATTGATTTTTTATTTTTTTTATTATAGAATAATATAAAATATGAAAAGGAATAATATATGGAACAAAAAATAGAAAAAAAGAAATTTACAATATTAGGAATAGATTTATGGGAAATACTAGCTTATTTTATAATTTATAGTATAGCTGGCTTTTTTATTGAAACAATGTTTGCACTAGTAAGATATGGTGTACTTGAAAGCAGACAAAGCTTTTTATATGGACCTTTTTGCAGTATCTATGGAGTTGGTGCTGTTGTTATGATAATATTTTTACAATACTTCATGAAAAATAGATTTTCACTATTTGTTGGTGGATTTTTTATTGGTTCAATAACTGAATATTTAATAAGTTGGATAGGAGAATGCATTTTACATGTAAAGTGGTGGGACTACTCAAATATGCCATTAAATATCAATGGACGTATTTGTATTTACTATTCATTTTTCTGGGGAATGTTAGCATTATTTTTAATGAAAGTAATCCATCCTAGAATTAGAAATTTATTAGCATATACTTTAAAAAAATTTAATCCCAAAGTTGTAAAAACAGTTATAATTGTAACTACAATTTTTATTATAGTTGATTGCTTAATTTCAATATATGCAACAAATTTATTTACAATTCGTATGATAGCTAATAATGACTTAAATGTAAAAAATAAAGAAATCATAATATCTTTAAATGATAAAATTAATAATAGCTCATTTAGAAAAAAACTAATTAACACTGTGTTTTCTGACAAAATTATGCTTGTAACATATCCAAACTTAAAAATTCAACAACTTGATGGTTCTATGGTATATTTTAAAGATTTATTACCAGATATACAGCCTTATTACTATAGATTTCAGGATAGAGATTTTTATAAATAAAATGACTATATAGAATAAACTATATAGTTGTTTTTTTATATAGTAGGAAAGTTCTCCTTGTAGGAGGACTTTCTGTACTAGATAAATATGGCGAGTCTAAGATTTTCTTAAAATTTGCATTTGATAGAAAATCTTAGACTCGCTTTTTTATTTAAAAAATGCTTTTAATTTCTGTATAAAATTTCTCTTAGGGACTACACTTATTGGTAAACTTTTTTTCATTGCATTTTCTGTTTTCATTATTATATTATTAATATTTAATCCATATTTAGATTTTACATCATCTGCAGAACCTGATTCTGTAAATACATCTTCTACTCCCACAAACTCTAATGGTGCATGTTTAGACTCCTTAGCAAGTATTTCTGCTACTGCACCTCCAAGACCTCCAATTACAGAGTGATTCTCAATAGTTACAACTGCTTTCACTTTATTAGCCATATTTTCTATTAATTCTTCATCAATAGGTTTTATTGAAAAAACATTTATCAATTTTCCTTTATAGCCTTTTTCTCTTAATGCCTCAAAACCTTTATAAGCAATACCAGCAGCTGTTCCTTCATAAATTAATGCAAAATCATTTCCTTCACTTTTAATTAATTTAGCTTTTCCAATTTTTGAATTCTGCTCAAATTGAACATCTGGCACTTTATCTCTAGCAACTCTAATATAAACAGGCCCATCATAATCTATCGCTATTTTTAATGCTTCTTTCATTTCTTTTACATTTGATGGAGCTAATATTTTCACATTAGGTATAGAACGAACTATTGCAATATCTTCATTTGCATGATGTGATGCTCCATCTTTTCCATTATCCATACCTGCATATGTTCCAATCATTTTTATATTGGCATTTGCATATGCAGCCTGGCGCAATTGTGTCCAAGCTGTACCTGCTACAAAAATTGCAAAATTAACGTAAAATGGAATTTGTCCTTCTGCAGCCAAACCTGTTGCAATAGACATTGCACTAGCTTCTGCAATCCCAGTCTCTACAAATCTTTCTGGAAACTCTTTCTGAAATTCTATAGTTTTTGTAGATTTGGCCAAATCACTATCAATTACATATATTCTTTTATCTTCTCTTGCAAACTCACATAAAATTTCACCAATTTTATCTCTTAAACATATCTCTTCCATTTAATTCACCCCAGCTTTCTCTAAGTCTTTCATTGCAATTTTATATTCTTCATCACTAATTGCTCCATTATGCCACTTAGGGTTGTTCTCCATAAAAGATACACCTTTTCCTTTAATTGTATTGCATATGATTGCTATTGGCTTTTCTTGAACTGTATAAGCCTCATTTAAAGCATTTACAACTTGTTGCATATCATTTCCATCAATCTCTATTGTATGGAAATTAAATGCTCTTATTTTATCTGCTAATGGTTCCAAATTCATAGATTTATTTGTTTCGTCATAAGATGAAAACTTATTATAATCAATTATTAAAATTAAATTATCTAATTTATAATGAGCAGCTTGTAAAAGTGATTCCCAAATCTGCCCTTCTTGCATTTCGCCATCCCCTACAATAGCATATACATGATGATTATCATTTTTATTTCTTTTAGCAATTGCCATTCCAACAGCAATTGAAAGGCCTTGACCTAATAAGCCTGTTGTTGCATCAACCTCTGGTATTGTTCCTGTGTATGGATGTCCTTGTAGCCTAGAATTAATAAATCTTAATGTTTTCATCTCCTCATCTTTTATAATACCTTTTGAATTTAATACAGCATATAAAGCTGGAACTGTATGTCCTTTTGACAATACTACTTTACTTCTTTGCTCTTCTGCAAAATTTACATCTATTTCATAGATTGCTGTTAGCATGTCTATTATAGATAGTGATCCTCCTTCATGTCCTGATTTTGCTTCATATATCATATTTATGATACGTTTTCTATTTTCATTTGCTAAATATTTTAAATGATCTATGTCAATCATCTAACATTCTCCTTTCTAATCTTTTGTATTATATTCTCTTTTTATCCATTCCATTATAACATTTACTATATATTCAATTTCTTCTTTGTTCAATTCTTTTCCCTTTTCAATTCTATGCCATTTATATAAACATCCTCTACAACATGTTGCTGTAGCATGTTGTGCTATAAATACTGGGTGTCCTCTCATTGGTGTCTGTTTTCCATCATTTGTTATTGTTTCAGGTCTTAACCTTTTGCTTATAAAGTCAAATGCATGTTCTCGAATTTTGTCCATTCCCTTTTCGTTAATATATTCTATGTCTTTTGGTTTTAAGTGAAATTTACTTCTAAAATTTGATTTTGATAAATTATTTAATACACTTTCTATGTTTTGCATTTTTTCATCTCCGCTATTATATTATCATAATTGAAAAAATTTGTCTATGCTTTTTAATTATAGGTATAACCTAATCATATACAATTATACTAAATATCTATTAAAATTTCTATATAAAACAAAAAAATAGTAGATATTTCTATCTACTATTCATGGCTCCCCGTGTTGGACTTGAACCAACGACCTATCGGTTAACAGCCGAGCGCTC
>USMB01000057.1 GCA_900555615.1 uncultured Clostridium sp.
GGACCTTTTCTTGTACGAGCATTAGTTTTTGTTCTTTGTCCTCTTACTGGAAGACCTTTTCTATGTCTTAATCCTCTATAACATCCAATTTCTGTTAGTCTTTTTATATTAAGAGCTACTTCTCTTCTTAAATCACCTTCAACTTTGTATGATTCGTCAATAACTTTTCTTATGCTATTAACTTCGTCATCAGTTAAGTCTTTAACTCTTGTATCTGGATTAACTCCAGCTTTTGCTAATATTTTATTTGAACTAGCAACTCCTATACCATAGATATATGTAAGTCCTATTTCAACTCTTTTTTCTTTAGGTAAGTCTACTCCTGCTATACGAGCCATGTTTTTGCACCTCCAAATTTTTTTTTTTAATTTGAACTTTTATGTTCGTTGTAGTGTTGTCCTAATTTTGCTTAAAGGTGAAATGCATCTAAATTAATAGATCTTTAAGTTCTATTTTGGACATATATATAAACACAAATTCGATATGTAAACATTTAAGTTTAACAGCCGCTACCTAATTTGTGTTATAAGCTAAAATTATCCTTGTCTTTGTTTGTGTTTAGGGTTTTCACATATAACTCTAATTACACCTTTTCTTTTTATTACTTTGCATTTGTCGCACATTTTCTTTACTGATGGTCTTACTTTCATTAGATTTCCCTCCTTTAATAGTATTTATATTTTTGGGTTAATTAATTGACTATTATTTTGCTCTCCAAGTGATTCTTCCTCTTGTCAAATCATATGGTGATAATTCAACTTTAACTTTATCTCCTGGTAAAATTTTGATATAATTCATTCTCAATTTTCCTGAGATATGTGCTAAAATTTGATGTCCATTTTCAAGTTTTACTTTGAAATTAGTATTTGGTAGTGTTTCAACTACTGTTCCTTCTACTTCTATAACATCTTCCTTTGCCAAGTCTTCTTACCTCCTTCTTAAAGAGCTTTTTATCATGGAAAATCCATGAATAAAAATACTTTTTTCCATTTTTTCAGTATTAACTCATACATTATATAATATTTTTATAGCATTGTCAATACTTCTGGCTCATTTTCTGTAATTAAAATTGTATTTTCATAGTGTGCAGCCCAACTTCCATCTTGTGTCACAATTGTCCATCCATCTTCTAATTCCCAGATGTCTGGTTTTCCAGCTATAACCATTGGTTCAATTGCTAATGTCATACCTGGTTCTAGTCTAATTCCTCTACCAGCTTTTCCGTAATTTGGAATCTCTGGTTCTTCATGCATTTCTTTTCCAATTCCATGTCCTTCAAATTCTCTTACAACTGAATATCCTTGTGATTTTACATATTCACCAATTGCGTGTGAAACATCTCCAATTCTGTTTCCTTTTTTAGCATATTTTATTCCTTCAAAAAATGCTTGTTTTGTAACTTCTACAAGTCTTCTAGCCTCTTTTGAAACATTTCCTACTAAAAATGTTCTTGCAGCATCTCCGTTGTATCCATTTTTTAATGCTACTAAATCTACACTTACAATATCACCATCTTTGATAACTCTTTTTGATGATGGAACTCCGTGTATTACTTCATCATTAATTGAAATACATGTTGCAGCAGGATAAGGAGGAACTCCCCTTATTCCTGGATCATATCCTTTTTCTGCAGAAACTGCACCATATTTTTTCATTGTTTCTTCTGCTATTCTATCAAGGTCTGCTGTTGTCATTCCTGGCTTTATTGCATCTTCTATTGCTTTATGTGTTAGCGCTGTTACACGGCCTGCTTCTCTCATTAGTTCAATTTCTCTTTTTGATTTTATTGTAACCATTATTTCTACGCTTCCTTTCTATTTAAAACAACTATTTTCTTATATCTCTTACAACATCTTCAGCTACATCTTTACCCATTCTATTTATTGAGATACTTACTGTTTCTGTTCTTAAGACACCTTTATTTTTGTAATATTCTACTAATGGGCTTGTTTTTTCTTCATATATTTCTAATCTTCTTTTTATTGCTTCTGGATCAGAATCATCTGCTCTTTGTTTTAGTGGAGCACCACATTTATCACAGATTCCTTCTTTTACAGGTGGATGTAATTTGATGTTGTATGTTGCTTTACAATCTTGATTTGTACAAACTCTTCTTGTTAACATTCTATCTATAATTTCTTCTTTTGGTGTTACTAAATTTATTACTAAATCTATTTTTTCTCCTTTTGCTTCTAACATTTTGTCTAATTTTTCAGCTTGTTCAATTGTTCTTGGGAATCCATCTAATATTACACCATTTTTTGCATCATCCCATGTTAATCTATCTTCTACCATTGGTACTGTAATTTCATCTGGAACTAAGTTTCCTTTTGATATATATTTATCTGCTTCTACTCCTAATGGTGTTTTTTCACTTATATTTTTTCTGAATATATCTCCTGTTGATATTTGTGGTAATCCTGTTTGCTCACTAATTAATCCTGCAACAGTTCCTTTTCCTGTGCCTTGTGCACCTAACATAATAATATTCATATTAATTCTTCCTTTCTCTTTTCCCTCGAAAAAATATATGCCCCTAATTTCTTAGAGGCTTTTCTTTCGTATTTTTGCAATCTTATTTTAGCCTATTTTACCCATTTTGTCAACAATTTAGTCAAAAAAATAACACTTATCTTTTGATAAGTGCTATCTTTATTCTATTCTAAGAATCCTTTATAATGTCTCATTACTAATTGAGATTCTAATTGTTGTACTGTTTCAAGTGCAACACCTACAACGATTAATATTGAAGTTCCACCAAATGAAACATTCAAGCTTGTAAATCTTAATAACATTGGGATGATTGCTATAACAGCTAAGAATAATCCTCCGAATATTGTTAATTTAGATATTACAGATGATAAATAATCTGTTGTTGGTTTACCAGCTCTAATTCCTGGTATGAATCCACCATTTTTTTTGATATTGTTTGATACTTCTGCTGGATTAAATGTAGCATAAGTATAGAAGAATGTGAATCCCATAATTAATATTAAATACACTATTGCATTAGCTAATGAATATCCCCATCCAACACTTGATGATGATGTAGCAATAGAGAATTTATAAACTCCTGCCCAAAATCCATTTAATGTTGAGATATCTTTTACAAACATTGATATTATCATTGCTGGGAATGTCATGAATGATGATGCGAATATTACTGGCATAACTCCAGCCATTGCTAATTTTAATGGTATATGTGTGCTTTGTGCACCAACCATTTTTCTTCCTTGTACTCTCTTTGAGTATTGAACAGGTACTCTTCTTTCTGCCTCTTGTACAAATACAACTCCAGCAACTAAGATAAGCGCTCCTATTATAATTCCTAAAGCAGTTAATAATCCTATTGTGCTAAATCCTGAAGATGTGAATATCAAATTCCAAATAGTTGTTATTCCTGATGGTAAACCAGATATAATACCAATAAAGATTATAATTGATATACCATTTCCGATTCCTTTACTTGTAATTTGTTCTCCAAGCCACATTAACAAAGATGTTCCTGCAACTAAAGATGCAACAATTAAAATTCCTGTTAGCCATCCTGGATTAATAAATACTCCAACATTTCTATATGATAGATAAATTCCAATTGCTTCGATTAGAGCTAAGATTAATGTAATAATCTTAGTCCATCTATTCATTACTTTTCTACCTTCTTCTCCACCTTCTTTAGCCATTCTTTCTAATGAAGGTATTACCATTGCCAATAATTGAACAACAATTGATGCTGTTATGTATGGACTTATTGACATTGCAAAAATTGAAAATCTTGAAAAAGCTCCTCCTGAAATTATATCTATAAATCCTGCGATTCCATTTGATGAAGTCATTGCTTCATTTAATACTATTGTATTTACACCAGGTACTGTAATGTAACATCCTAGTCTAAACAAAACAATAAGTATTAGTGTATATATAAGTCTTTTTCTTACATCGGGTGTTTTTAAAGCGTTTTTTATCGTTTTAAACAACTAAATCACCTCTGCCTTTCCGCCTAGAGCTTCAATTTTTTCCTTAGCAGATGCAGTAAATCTTGTAGCTTTAACATTTAATTTTTTCTCTAATTTTCCTGTTCCTAAAACTACGATTCCATCATTTACTTTTCCGATTATTCCTTCTTCTACTAAGCTTTCTGCTGTTACATCTGTTGCTTTAGATTTGTTTAACATAGTTAATGTTACTTCTGTATAGTTATTTGCATGGATATTTGTGAATCCTCTTTTTGGTAAACGTCTATATAATGGTGTTTGACCTCCTTCGAATCCTCTTCTTACTCCACCGCCGCTTCTTGCTTTTTGTCCTTTATGTCCTTTTCCTGATGTTTTTCCTAATCCAGAACCCATACCACGTCCAACTCTTCTTCTTGTTTTCTTTTCAACAGCTGGTTTTAATTCTCCTAACTTCATTCTGTTCGCACCTCCTTATTTTTTATTTATCCTTATTAATTACATTATTTCGTCAACTTTTTTATTTCTCTTTTTAGCTACTTGTTCAATTGTTCTCATGTTCTTTAAACCTTCGATAGTTGCATATACAACGTTTCTTGGATTGTTTGTTCCAATAACTTTTGTACGTACATCTCTGTATCCTGCTAATTCAAGTACTGGTCTTACACTTCCTCCAGTAATAAGTCCTGTACCAACTTTAGCTGGTTTTAACATAACTTTTGCACTACCAAATTCTCCTATAAATTCATGAGGTACTGTTGTTCCAACAATTGGAACTTCAACTAAGTTTTTCTTAGCTTCTTGAATAGCTTTTTTGATAGCATCTGGTACTTCAGCAGCTTTACCATTTCCAA
>USMB01000058.1 GCA_900555615.1 uncultured Clostridium sp.
CTCTTGCTATATCTTCTTTTCCATTAACTGGTGATGTAATTTCTTTTAATTCTGCAACAGCTCCATCAACTGCTTTTTCTATACCTCTTTTTATTGCCATTGGGTCAGCTCCAGCTGCAACATTTTTAACACCTTCTTTTATCATTGCTTGTGCTAAAACAGTTGCTGTTGTAGTTCCATCTCCTGCAACATCATTTGTTTTTGTAGAAACTTCTTTTACTAAACGAGCTCCCATATTTTCAAATTTATCTTCTAACTCGATTTCTTTGGCTATTGTTACACCATCATTTGTAATCAATGGTGCTCCATAGCTCTTATCTAATACAACATTTCTTCCTTTTGGTCCTAATGTAACTTTAACTGTATCAGCTAATTTATTAACACCTTCTAATAAAGATTTTCTTGCATCTTCTCCAAATTTAATTTGTTTTGCCATAATAATCATTCCTTTCTTATTTGTTAATTTAGGGTCGGTCCTTTTTTGCACATTATTTTACAATTGCTAATATGTCTTCTTCTCTTAAAATAATATAGTCTTCACCTTCATATTTTACTTCTGTTCCTCCATATTTGCTTACAACTACATTATCACCTTTTTTTACTTCCATTTCTTCTCTTTTGCCATCAACCATTCTTCCAGGTCCAACTTCTATAACCTCTGCTATTTGTGGCTTTTCTTGTGCTGAACTTGCTAGAATGATCCCACTTTTTGTAGTTTCCTCACTTTCTTTCATTTTTACTAATACTCTATCTGCTAATGGTTTTATCATAAAAATTACCTCCTTTATTTTGCCATTAATAATAAATTTTTTTAAGTGCTGTTATATTATTAGCACTCTTTTTATTTGACTGCTAATAATATATACCCATTTTATTCCTTTGTCAATACTTTTATTTATTTTTCACAAAACATTCACATTCAAATTATTTTATGCAATTATAGTACAAATTAGAACTAATAAAAAATAAAAGCCCTTCAATTGCAAATGTCCTTTAATAAGCAAACTTTACAATTGAAAAGCTTTTAAATCTATCTTTCTATATCATTTTCTTTTATTAATCCATTTTTTATACAGTATGGAATAATTTCATTTTTCAAAGTATTTGATAATAATTTTCTATCATCATTAGAACCAAACCACATAAATTTCTCTATTTCATCTGATGTAGTTAATTCTCCTTCAAGAATACCTTTATACTTAAATATATTCATATGTATTCTTTTGTTAGGATCACTTGTTGCAATTTCTTCAAAATCCATTACAAATTCTAATAAATTTTCATCAAATATTGCCTTTGAGCCTAACTCTTCATGGCATTCCCTTATTGCTGCTTCTTTTATTGTTTCGCCTTCTTTAACTTTTCCTCCAACCATTTGAAATGTTTTTTTAGAACGTGGTTTATCTATAAGTATTTTTCCATTTTTAAAGAACATTGTTCCTACAACTTCCATAAGATTTTCCATCTTTTTCCTCCTTTTATATTTTAGAAAATTTAACTTAACACTCTTTTGCAGCTCTTACTAGTCCTACAAACAATGGAGCTGGTCTATTAGGTCTTGATTTTAATTCTGGATGGAATTGTCCTGCTATGAAATATGGATGTTTTCTATATTCCACAATTTCAACCAATTTTCCATCAGGTGATGTTCCTGAACAAATCAATCCTGCTTTTTCTAATCTTTCTTTATATTCATTATTATATTCATATCTATGTCTATGTCTTTCTGAAATTTTTTCAGTTCCATATAATTCTTTTGCTAGTGTTCCATCTTTTAATATGCATGGATATGCTCCTAAACGCATTGTTCCGCCTTTTTTATCAACACCTATTTGATCATCCATTATATGAATTACTGGATTTGTTGTTGATTCGCTAAATTCTGCTGAATTTGCATCTTTTAATCCTAATACATCTCTTGCAAATTCTACAACTGCCATTTGCATTCCTAAACAGATTCCTAAAAATGGAATATTATTTTCTCTTGCATATTTAATTGTCTCAATCTTACCTTCTATTCCTCTATTTCCAAAGCCTCCTGGAACTATTATTCCTTGTAAATCTTTTAATTTTTCTGATGCTGTTTCCTCATTTATAGTTTCACAATCTATCAATTTGATATTTACTTTTACTTTGTTTGCAAAACCAGCATGATGTAAGCTTTCAATTACTGATAAATATGAATCTTCTAATTTTACGTATTTTCCAACTATTGCTATATTTACAAACTCATCTCCAATACTTCTTACATTGTCTATCATATTTTGCCATTCTGTATTGTCTGGAACATATCTATCTAGTCTCATGTGATTGCATACTTCTCTTGCTAATCCTTCTTCCTCTAGCATTAATGGAACTGCATATAGATTATCTGCTGTTTTATTTTGAATTACACTGCTTTTTCGTACATTGCAAAATAGTGCTAGTTTTTCTCTTACTGTTTCTGGAATATCTTGTTCTGTTCTACATACTAAAATATCTGGTTGAATTCCTAAACTTTGTAATTCTTTTACAGAATGTTGTGTTGGTTTTGATTTTATTTCATTTGAACCAAATATATATGGCAATAATGTTACATGTATATATACTACATCTTCTGGATTTTTTTCTAATCCTACTTGACGAATTGCTTCTATTATTGATAATCCTTCTATATCTCCAACGGTTCCACCAACTTCTGTTATAACAATATCTGTGTCTGTATTTTCAAAGCTATATATTCTTTCTTTTATTTCATTTGTAACATGTGGTATTACTTGTACTGTCTTTCCTAAATAATCTCCTCTTCTCTCTTTTTCGATTACTGATGAATATACTTTTCCCATTGTTACACTTGAATTTTGTGTTAAGTTTTCATCTATAAATCTTTCATAATGTCCTAAGTCCAAATCGGTTTCAGCTCCATCGTCTGTTACAAAAACTTCTCCATGTTCATATGGGCTCATTGTTCCTGGGTCTACATTTAAGTATGGATCAAATTTTTGAATTGTTACTTTATATCCTCTGTTTTTTAATAGCCTTCCTAATGATGCTGCTGTTATTCCTTTTCCTAGTCCTGATACTACTCCGCCTGTTACAAATACATATTTTGTGTTCATTTTTCCTCCAATCACCGCTTTGCATTTTTTTATATTTTAATAGTTACAAAACTTCTTTAATATAAAAAAATAGATTAAAATAAAAACTGCAAATTCGGTTTTTTTTTAATCTATCTTAACACTGTTCTTATTTTAACATTTTTTGTGATAAATTTCAATAGTTTTTCTAATTTAATTCTTATTTCGAGCTCCTTTTAGTGTATCGCTACACAGGACTCAGAGCTACTTTTAATAAAGTACGCACCTAAAACCGCTGCCGTCGTAGGCATCGGTCGTATCGACGCTGTAGCGAGCAGAAGCTGGATTATTATTGCCCGTATTGTCGTAATAACCTCCTCGACTGGCACAAGGAACGTCGGTGTCAGAAGTATATTCGAGTGTCCACTCCCATACATTTCCTGCCAAATCATATATTCCCATTTTACTAAATGAGTCATCTGCTCCTGTTGATAATAATATACTTTCATTAGATGTATTTGATTTTTCTGTTGCTGTTGTCCAGTTTGAACCATTTGGTGCATATTTTAGGTTTGCATTTGTTATATTCCATGCATTATTATAATAGTTTCCCCAGCTTGTACTATCTGTTTTTAAATCAGCTTGTGCTGTTCCTTTTGTTTCTAAATATTTCATTACTAAATCCCATTGTACTCCGAATAGTAAGCTTGTTGTTCTATCTCCATGTTCCATATTACTTGCTAATGTTTGCGCTTGACTACATGTTACATAATTGTATGGGTATGCATTTTGCTTTATTACTGGTGTTTCTGTCGGTTCTGTTTCTGATGTTCTTGCAGTATCTTCTATTCCTGTTTCATATTTTCCAATATAGAATCCTCCATTTTGATATACACTTTTTAGCATTTTTTGCTTTAATTGAGTGTATTGTTCACTTGTTAATCCTGTTGCTTCATCTGAAGAATATGTATCTGTATATTTTGTTTCAGTTCCACTTTTATCTTTTCTATAATCTGCTGTATATGTATGTAAATCTGTTTCTATTGCTGTATATTCATCATTTGTAAATTCTGTTATTTCTAATCCTGCTGTTGGATATACTTCTTTTGTTTTTGGTACTTCTACCCATACATATTGATTTCCTGTACTATCTTGGATTGTTAGTCCTTTTTCTAATGTTGTTCCAGATACTTGTCTAAATCCTTTTGGTAGGTATGTTCCTCCTGTTGTTGTAGCACTTGATACTGTTTGAGAACCTCCATTATTCTCCTCTCCAGGTTGTTTTGGCTCTGCTGTTACTGTTACTCCTATATCTGTTTTTAAATTTTCCT
>USMB01000059.1 GCA_900555615.1 uncultured Clostridium sp.
GTAGATGTAGAAAGAGGAGAAAAAGGAGCACCACAAGCAATTGTATCAAGAACACATCCAGACTTTGTTAGAAAACTATTAGAATTTGAAATTCCAGAAATTTATGAAGGATTAATAGAAATTAAGAGTGTATCAAGAGACCCAGGATTAAGAAGCAAAGTTGCTGTATATTCTCCAAATGAAAATATAGATCCAGTAGGTTCTTGTGTAGGACAAAAGGGAATACGTATCCAAAATGTAATAAACGAATTACATGGAGAAAAGATTGATGTAATAGAATGGAATGCAGACCCAAGTATATTTATAGCATCAGCATTATTACCAGCACAAATCATGGCAGTAGATATTAAAGAAGAAGAAAGATTTGCACAAGTAATAGTACCAGATGACCAATTATCATTAGCAATAGGAAAAGCTGGACAAAATGCTAGATTAGCAGCAAAATTAACAAATTGGAAGATAGATATAAAATCAGAATCACAATTCAGAGAGATGTTAGCAAAGAAAGCAGAAGAAGCTGAAAACGAAGAAAATGCAGAAGTAACAGAGAAAGAGAATAGTGAAGAAAACTAGGAGGAAATAGTGAATAATTTACCACAAAGAACATGTGCATTATGTAGAACACAAAAAAATAAAAACGAATTGTTAAGAATAGTAAAAAATAAAGAAAATGTCATAAAAGTAGATGAGATTGGTAAAGAACCAGGACGAGGATCATATATTTGTTATAATATGGAATGTTTGAAAAAAGCTCAGAAGAGCAAAAAAATCGAAAAAGCATTAGGGGCTAAAATTAATGACGAAATATATGAACAGATAAAAAAAGCTATAGAAAATAAAGTTGGGGGTGATGTTATTGGGTAAGATAAAATTATATGATGTAGCAAAAGAATTAAACTTAACCAGTAAAGAAGTGTTAGAAATAGCAAAAAAATTGAATATAGAGGCTAAAAGTCATTTAAGTTCAATAGACGAGGCAGATGCCAATAAAATAAAAGAAAGTGTGAAAAATTTGACTGCAAAAAAGCCAGAAAAGAAAATGAATCAAGAAAAAACAAAAAAAGAAGAGAAAAATGATTCTCCAGTTATTATAAGAAGAGAAGTTATTATAAATGATGAAGCAAATGTTCAAAAAGAACAAGTAAAAAAAGAAGAAAAGAAAAATAATCATGTAGGATTTGTAGAAAGAAAACAAAACAAAGATTACAATATTGTTTATAGAAATAAACCATCAAAACCAATGACTGTTGATGAATTATTTGGAATAAAAAAAGAGCCTAAAAAAGAAGAGAAAAAAGAAGAAAAGGTAGAAATAAAAGAAAATAAAATGGATGTTGAAATTAAGAAAGAGGAAGTTGTGCATAATAAAGTTGAAGTAAAACCAGAAATAAAGCAAGAAGCTAAAACAGAAAATAAAGTTGAAGTGAAACCTGTAAACAAGCCAGAAGTAAAAGCAGAATATAAACCAGAAAATAGACAAGAAAATAGATTTAATCAAAATAGAAATAATAATATACAAAATAATGGCAACAGAAATAATAACTTCCAAAATAAAAATAAATTTAATAATGATAGAAATCAATATGGAAACCAACGTAATAACAATGGAAATCGTAACTTTGATAGAAATAATCAAAATTTTCAAAATAGAGATAATAGGGACAATAGAGAAAATCAAAAATTCGATAGAAATAAGCAAGGTGGAAATAATGGTAGATTTGATAATCGTAATAGACAAGGTGGAAATCAAAGATTTGGTGGAAACAGACCATTAGATGAAAGAGGAATAGAGAAAAACATTAAAGATATAATGGCTGTTGAAAATATAGAAAAAGAACCTGCAAGAGAATATAACAAAGCAATAGATAAACAAAAACAAAATAATAAATTTGATGATAATAGATCTAAAAAATCAAATAAATCAAGAAGAAATAATCAAACAGGTGAAATAAATGAACATAAATTAAAAGGATTAAAAAGAACAGATAGTCTATCAAATATGTTTGAAGATCAAGATGGAGGAATGTTAGATTATTATGATTTAACAACACAAAGAGGTAAAAAAGGAAAGAAAAAAGTAGTAAAAGATGATGAAAATCGTAATAAACAAAAAATCTTCAAACTAGAAGAAATAACAATTCCAGAAACAATAACTGTAAAAGACTTAGCAGCTGAATTGAAAAAGACAACGGCAGAAGTTATCAAAAAATTACTTGGATATGGAGTAATGGCAACAATTAATAATGAAATCGACTTTGATACAGCATCATTAATAGCAGATGAATTTGGAGTAAAAGTAAACAAAAAGGAAACAATAACAGAGGAAGATATCTTATTTGATGATTCTGAAGATAAAGAAGAAGATTTAGTAACACGTCCACCAGTAGTTGTAGTAATGGGACACGTAGACCATGGAAAAACATCATTATTGGATGCTGTAAAGAAAACAAATGTTATTGAAGGTGAAGCTGGAGGAATTACACAACATATAGGTGCTTATAAAGTAAAAATTAATGATAGAGAAATAACATTCTTAGATACACCAGGACACGAAGCATTTACAGCAATGAGAGCCAGAGGCGCTCAAATTACTGATATTGCAATATTAGTAGTTGCTGCTAATGATGGTGTAATGCCTCAAACTGTAGAAGCTATCAACCATGCAAAATCAGCTGGAATTCCAATTATAGTTGCAATTAATAAAATTGATTTACCAGATGCAAATATAGATAAAGTAAAACAAGAATTAATGGCATATGAATTAGTTCCAGAAGAATGGGGTGGAGATACTATATTTGTACCAATTTCAGCAAAGAAACATTTAAATATAGATCAATTACTAGAAATGGTATTGCTAGAGGCAGATGTATTAGAATTAAAAGCAAATCCAAATAAACAAGCTAAAGGTGTGGTAATAGAAGCAAGACTTGATAAAAATAAAGGTGCAATAGCATCAATGCTTGTACAAAGAGGAACACTTGATGTTGGAGATACAATAGTTGTAGGTTCATCAATTGGTAGAATAAGAAGTATGACAGATGAAAAAGGTAAAAAAGTAAAAAAAGCCGGACCATCTACACCAGTAGAAATAATGGGATTAACAGAAATACCACAAGCAGGTGATACATTCTATGAAGTAGAAGATGAAAAAACAGCTAAACACTTAATAGAAAAGAGAAAACGTCAAGAAAGAGAAAAAACAATAAATGCAATGAACAAAGTAACATTAGACAATTTATTCAGTCAAATGGAAGCAGGAGACTTAAAAGTTCTAAACTTAATTGTAAAAGCAGATGTTCAAGGTTCTGTTGAAGCAATTAAACAATCAATGGAAAAATTGTCAAATGAAGAAGTAAAAGTAAAAGTAATACATGCAGCAGCAGGGGCAGTTACAGAATCAGATGTAACACTTGCAAAAGTTTCAAATGCAATTATTATAGCATTTAATGTTAGACCAATGCCAACAGCAAAAGATATGGCAGAAAAAGAAGAAGTGGAAATTAAACAATATTCAGTAATATATCAAGCAATTGATGACGTTCAAGCAGCAATGAAAGGAATGTTAGCACCAAAATATCAAGAAAAAGTTATCGGAAATGCTGAAATTAGACAAACATTTAAGATTTCAAATGTTGGTACAATTGGTGGAGCATATGTACTTGATGGAAAACTTGAAAGAAATGCAGGAGTAAGAGTATTACGTGACAATGTAGTTATACATGATGGTAAACTTGCATCATTAAAGAGATTCAAAGATGATGCTAAAGAAGTTTCAAAAGGATTTGAATGTGGTATCCAAATCGAAAAATTCAATGATATTAAAGAGGGAGATATCCTAGAAGCATATATCTTAGAGGAAATAAAAAGATAAGGACCGACCCTAAATTCGCATGCGAAAAAAAGGACCGACCCCAAATTAACAAGGAGGAAAA
>USMB01000060.1 GCA_900555615.1 uncultured Clostridium sp.
TAAGATAAATGGAGATATTAAGAGATAATATATTCATTTATAGAGATAGGAGAAATATAAAATGGCACAAACAATAGCAGAAATTGAAGATAGATCAGTCATATCACCAATGATGCAAAAATATTTAGAAACAAAAGAACAATATAAAGATTGCATATTATTTTATAGATTAGGCGATTTTTATGAAATGTTTTTTGAAGATGCATTAATAGCTGCAAGAGAACTAGAAATAACTTTAACAGGAAAAGATTGTGGTTTACCAGAAAGAGCACCAATGGCAGGAATTCCACATCATGCAGCAGAAGTATATGCCGAAAAGTTAATAGAAAAAGGATATAAAGTTGCGATTTGTGAACAATTAGAAGACCCAAAAGAAGCAAAAGGTATCGTAAAAAGAGGTGTGATAAGAATACTTACACCTGGAACAATAGTAGAAAGCAATTTACTAGAAGAAAAGAAAAACAATTATATAATGAGTATCTGCAAAAGTGGAATCTATTTTGGAATAAGTGTATGTGATATTTCAACAGGTGAATTTTATAGCAGTGAAATTAAAGGTGAAAATAATTTTGCATTATTATTAGACGAAATAGCAAGATTTGCACCTTCAGAAATAATTGCAAATTCAATGATGTTTGAATGTCAAGAAGAAATGGATAAAATTCGTGAGAGATTTTCAATATATATGAGCAGATTTAGTGATAAATTCTTTACAGACGAGGTTGGAAATTTAGCATTAGATTATAATATATTAGAAAATAAAAGAGAAGTAACAAATCTAAAAGAAAAGCCACTAGCAGTAAAATCAATAAATGCATTGTTAGAGTACTTAAACGAAACTCAAATGACTAGTCTAGAACACATAAATACAATAACAATTTATAATTTATCAAAATATATGGCATTAGACATAAATGCGAGAAGAAATCTAGAAATAACAGAAAAAATGAGAGATAAAAGCAAAAAAGGAACTTTACTTTGGGTATTAGATAAAACTTCAACCTCTATGGGAGGTCGTTTATTAAGAAGATGGCTAAATGATCCACTTTTGGAAGTTAAAGATATTCAAGAAAGACTTGATGCTGTAAAAGAATTAAAAGACAATATGATGCTTAGAGGTGAAATTACAGATACACTAAAAAAAGTATATGATATAGAACGCCTTGCAGGAAAAATGACATATGGAAATGCAAATGCTAGAGATATGATAACATTAAAAAATTCGCTAGAAAGATTGCCAGAAGTAAAAAGTGTTTTAGCAATGTGTCAATCACATAAATTAAAAGAATTATATGAAAACTTAGATGAATTGAAAGATGTATTTGCATTAATAGAAAAATCAATAGTAGAAGATCCACCTATGACAATAAAAGATGGTGGAATAATCAAATTAGGATATGACTCAGAAATAGATACATTGAAGAGAGCTTCAACAGAAGGAAAGACTTGGCTTGCAAAACTAGAAGCGGATGAAAAAGAAAAGACTGGAATTAAAACTTTAAAAGTAGGATATAACAAAGTATTTGGATATTATATAGAAGTTTCAAAATCATTTGTATCACAAGTTCCAGAGAGATTTATTAGAAAACAAACGCTAACAACAGGAGAAAGATATATAACAGAAGAGTTGAAAACAATAGAAAATCAAATTCTAGGAGCTGAAGAAAAGGTTGTAAACCTTGAATATAATGCATTTGTAGAAATAAGAACAGAAATTGCTAAAAATATTAAAAGATTGCAAAAAACAGCAAATGTAGTTTCAACACTAGATGTTTTATCTTCATTTGCACAGGTTGCAGAAGATATGAATTATTGCATGCCTGTTGTAAAAGATGATGGAGTTATCAACATCAAAGAAGGAAGACATCCTGTAATTGAAAAAATGATAGGAAGTGGAAACTTTGTACCAAATGATACATATCTTGATAAAAATGGAGACAGATTAGCAATAATTACAGGACCTAATATGGCAGGTAAATCTACATATATGAGGCAAGTAGCATTAATCACATTAATGGCACAAGTTGGAAGTTTTGTACCAGCTACAGAAGCACAAATTGGAGTAGTAGATAAAATCTTTACAAGAGTTGGGGCATCAGATGACTTAAGTATGGGACAAAGCACATTTATGGTAGAAATGATGGAAGTTGCAACAATTCTAAAAGAAGCAACAGAAAACAGTTTGGTTATATTAGATGAAATAGGAAGAGGAACTTCAACATATGATGGACTTTCTATTGCATGGGCTATTGCAGAATATATTGCAAATAAAGAAAAATGTGGTGCTAAAACATTATTTGCAACACATTATCATGAATTAATAGAACTTGCAGATAAGCAAGAAGGAATAAAGAATTATTCAATTGCAGTAAAAGAAAAGGGCGAAGATATTATCTTTTTAAGAAAAATAGTAGAAGGTGGAACAGACGAAAGTTATGGTATCCATGTTGCTCGTTTAGCAGGAGTACCTAAAGTTGTTACAAAAAGAGCGGATGAGATTTTAACAAGTTTGGAAAGAAAGAGTATGCTTTCTGGTAAAAAACAAGAAAAGGAAAGTAAAAAGGTTGTTGAAGGTCAATTTGATATGTTTAATTTCAAATTAGCTGAGATTGCTCATGAAATTGATAAAATTGATTTGAATGAACTTACTCCTATTGATGCACTTAATACTTTGGTTAAAATTAAAGAGAAAATGAAATAAAAATATTGACAAATGAAAAAATAATAAAAAATTCTTCAAAACCCTTGATTTTATGGCAAAAATTGGGTATAATATAAAAGAACATAAAAAAACGCAGAAGAGTAGGAACAAATCCTACTCTTCAATTGTGATATACCATAAAATATAAGGAGGGGCTTATGGCAAAAATAGAAGACAGAGTTGCAGAATTAGTAAAAGACAAAATAGAAAATATAGGATATAACCTATATGATGTAGAATATGCCAAAGAAGGACCAAACTATTTTCTAAGAATCTATATTGATAGTCCAAAAGGAATCGATTTAGATGATTGTGAAAAAGTAAGTAATGAAATAAATGAGATTTTAGATGAAGCAGATTATATAAAGGAGCAATATTTTTTAGAAGTTTCATCACCAGGAGTAGAAAGAATATTGAGAAAAGATGAGCATCTAGAACAAAATATAGGAAAGCAAGTAGAAGCAAAATTATTTAGAAAAGACGAAAACAATAATAAAAGCTACCTAGGAGAACTAAAAGAATTTGATTCAGAAACAGTAACAATAGATGAAACAAAAATAGAAAGAAAAAATATAGCACAGTTAAAAACTGTGTATGAATGGTAGGGGGAATAAAAAATGAAAGCAATAGATAATAAAGAATTAATTATCGCTTTAGAAGAATTAGAAAAAGAAAAAGGAATAAAGAAAGAGGAATTACTAGAATCAATAAGAACAGCATTAATAACAGCATATAAAAGAAATTTTGATGCATTAGAAAATGTAGATGTAAAAATGGATGAGCAAACAGGTGCAACACATGTATTTGCAATAAAAGAAGTAATGGAAAGAGCAAATGATGATGCACTAGAAATTAGCTTAGAAGAAGCTAGAAAAATCAACAAAGAATTAAACATAGGAGACAATGTAGAAGTTGAAATAGTTCCAAGAGATTTCGGAAGAATTGCAGCACAAACAGCAAAACAAGTAATTATTCAAAAATTAAGAGAAACAGAAAGAAATATGATATTTAATGAATATAATGAAAGAAAAGGAGAAATTGTATCTGGTCTAATTCAAAAAGCTGATAAACATATAGTTGTTATGGATTTAGGAAAACTAGAAGGAATAATGTTACCAAAAGATCAAATCCCAACAGAACATTATCATGTAAATGACAAAATAAAAGGATATGTAGTAGATGTAGAAAGAGGAGAAAAAGGAGCACCACAAGCAATTGTATCAAGAACAC
>USMB01000061.1 GCA_900555615.1 uncultured Clostridium sp.
CCTTTTACATTAATGTGGAAGCTACCATCATTGTATTGCTTTATACTTTCAATATTTGCATAAAATGTTTGTCCAACTACTTTCCTAATTGCTAAATCATTCTTTGGAGCATTTTGTTGCCCTATAAATAAACCAACTACAAAACTTACTCCTATAATTATTATCATTCCTATTACAATAAAGACTTTTTGTTTACTATTCATAAATATTCCTCTCTTTCTAATTTATAAATACAAATTACTATAAATCTTTCAAACTACAAAATTGTAATTTTTTATTCAAAATAGTATGTTTCATTTTTATTATTTTGAATTGTAGCATTCGTAGGTACTTCTCTTAAAATTTTAAATATATTATAAATATCAGGATAAACACCTACCATTCCCATTATTGCCATTCCAAACAGTATTCCATTTAATTCTTTTAAACTATTGCTACTAAAACAGAATATAGCTAACGGAATCAGTCCTAAAATAATTGGTAATATGCTTAAAAATATAAAACGATTCCTTTTTACTGGACTTGAAGATAATGCAACTGCTGTTAAACTTTTAGGCATTATACCTATATATACTGTTGCATTTTTAGGGAAAGCGATAGCATGTAATAATTCGTGAACAATTATTAAGAAAAATCCTATAATTACTCCTATAAATAGAAATCCTACATTTATTATTTTTTCATTTGCAATAAATGTTTTTACAAACATACATATAAAGCAAAGTAAAACAGATGGTATCATAAAAGGTAGTGCTTTTATTTGCATTTTCTTCATATCTTCTTCACTATCTAATTTTTTAGCATTTTTAGGTATATCAGCAGTAGGAAAATCCTTTTCACTTTTTATTATACCTTTCCATATAATTTTAGGCATTTCTTCATCTCCAATCATCTCGACAACTTACTATTTATCTTTTATATTTTCCTTATCTTTCTTAATCTGCTTACTATATCTGTCTTCCTCTGAAAAAATACAACCACAATACTTTTGCATATACAATCCAAGTTCTCTTGCTTTAGCTTGTCCTTCTCTAAAGCCAACTCTAAAATCCCTATACAAAAATTCAATATCATACTTTTTAGCCATCATTTTAGCAACCTCAACTAGAGCATCATGGTTTTGATATGGACTAACTAATAATGTTGTAGAAAAAGCAGTATATCCATTTTCTTTAGCATATTTTGCTGTCTGCTCTAATCTTACATAATAGCAATAATTTTTACATCTATTATTTAAATCATTTACAACATTTTTACAAAACTCATCTAATCCATAATTTTCCTCAAAAATTGCATTAACATTTATCATTTTAGTATATTCTTTTAAACAATCTCTTCTTGCCTTATATTCCATGTATGGATGTATATTAGGATTAAACCAATATACAGTTGGCTCTATATTTTCCTTTCTCAATGAATCAATGCAATACACGCTACATGGCGCACAACATGTATGTAATAATAATTTCATTTTCTTCTCCTAACCGATGTATTCATATCCCATATGCTTATATGCAGGAGGCAATACTTGTCTTCCCCTTAAAGTTCTTGCTATAAACCCAAGTTGAATTAAATATGGTTCATATACATCTTCTATTGTATCTACTTCTTCTCCAATTGTTGCAGCAAGTGCCTCTATTCCAACTGGTCTTCCCATATATTGTACTATCATACAATCTAATATCTTTCTGTCTATTTCATCTAAACCTAAATCATCAATTTCTAATTTGTTTAATGCATGTTTAGCTATTTTCAAGTTAATATTTCCATCACCTAAAACAGCTGCATAATCTCTTACTCTTTTTAATAATCTATTTGCTATTCTTGGTGTCCCTCTTGACCTTCTAGCAATTTCTATTGCTGCTTCATTATCTATTTCAACACCTAGTATTTTGCTTGACCTTTTTACAATAGTTGTTAAGTCTTCTATTGTATATAGTTCTAATCTATTTACAATTCCAAATCTATCTCTTAATGGCGTTGTAAGTGAACCTGCTTTTGTAGTTGCTCCAATTAATGTAAATTTAGGCAAATCTAACCTTATTGATTTAGCACTTGGTCCCTTTCCTATTATAATGTCTAATGTATAATCTTCTAATGCTGGGTATAAAATTTCTTCTACATTTTTACTTAATCTATGAATTTCATCTATAAATAAAACATCAAATTCTGAAAGATTTGTAAGTAATGCTGCTAAATCGCCAGGCTTTTCTATTGCTGGTCCAGATGTAATTTTTATATTAGAATTCATTTCATTTGCTATTATATTAGACAATGTTGTTTTTCCAAGTCCTGGTGGTCCATATAATAGAACATGATCTAAAGCCTCACCTCTTTTTTTTGCTGCTTCAATGTATATTTTCATATTTTCTTTTACTTTTGTTTGTCCTATATATTCATTTAAAGTTTGGGGTCTTAATGTATTTTCTAATCTTTTTTCTCCACTTCCCTCAAGCTCAGGACTAATTAATTTATTATCATCCATTTAACTTCCTACTTTCATTTTTTGTTATTTATTTTTTAATAAATTATTAATACTTATAGAAATTGATATATCTAATTCTTTTTTCATATTGTTATAATAGTTTTCTAGCTTTTCTTTTTCCTCTTGGCTTAGAGTATCTAAATCTACCTTTTTGCCAGTAGAAATTTAATACCAATTTTCATCAAAATAATATTTGTCATTTATTATTCTTTCGTTATTTAAACATACATAATCTTTATTTTCAAACATATTTGTTCCAAGAGATATGCCGTCTTCTATTCCAGATAAATAGCATAATGTTGGCTTTATGTCTAGCTTACTTACTGGTTTTGAAATTTCTATATGATTGTTCTTTCCTGGTAATTTTAGTCCACACAAAACCTTAGTGTAATTTAATTTTATGTCTATATCATTTAACTCTGGATTTAACTGCTTTAAAAAGTCTATTAATTCTTCATCATACATACTTATTCCATTATGGTCGCCATATTGTATATTGCTTATTTGTGCAACTGATAACATATTATTTGAAAAATCAAAATATAAATTGTCTGCATATAATAAAATTGAAATTAATGTATCAATAATAATTGTAGTTACTATTTTTATTTAGTTGTACCATTTTTTCTCCTTATTTTAGAACATTTTTAACATTTAAATTATACCTTTAAAATACTTTTATGTCTAGTAAATTTATTAATAATTTTAGCATATACTTATTTATAGGAGAGAATTTAAAAATTGTAATATTAAAGGGAGGTTTTTTATGAATGATTTTAAACAATTAGATATTTCGGATTTTATGTGTAATCCATTTTCAAAAATTGGTTCTCGGATGGATGCTTATTACTTCTGGAAATAAAAAAATTTTTAACACTATGACTGCATCTTGGGGTTCTTTTCGGTTTTATGTGGGGAAAAAATGTTGTTTTTACTTTTATTAGACCTGGACGATATACAAAAGAATTTGTTGATAATAATGAAAAATTTTCTTTGTGTTTTTTTGATGAAAACTATAAAAAAGTTTTGTCTTATCTTCGGAAGCCATAGTGGCAGATATGAAAATAAAATAAAAAAATCAGGTCTTATTCCAACTTTTTTAGATGATATTCCTTGCTTTTATCAATCAAATTTAGTACTTATTTGCAAAAAATTATATAGACAAGATTTAACCCCTTCTTGCTTTTTTAATAAAGATTTAGATGAAAAATGGTATCCTTTAAAAGATTATCATTGTATGTATGTTTCCGAAATTGAACATGTTTATACAAAAGAACAAAAGCGGACATTAATAACTTTTGTACTTATTAAAACATTTTAAAGTCCGCGTCTTTGTTCGTGTGCGAAATTTGCAAAGCAAATTTCTGTGCAATATATTTATATTATAGGAAGTTC
>USMB01000062.1 GCA_900555615.1 uncultured Clostridium sp.
TTATTTCTCTTTTTATCATTTCTATAAATGTTTTTATAATTTCTTTTGCTTCTTCTATTGTTTTGCCTCTTAATGTATCTATCATTATTGATGTTGAAGCTTGTGATATTGCACACCCATGCCCTGTGAATGCCATATCTTCTATTTTGTTTCCATCTAATTTTAATTCTAATGTTATTTCATCTCCACAGTTTGGATTATGTCCTATTTCTGAATAATTTGCTCCTTCTAGCTTTTTCTTATTATATGAATTCATGCTGTGTTCCATTATTAAGTCATTATATACATCTGTTAAATCTTCCATATTTTTACCTTTCTTTCTTGACATATTTTTTTTGATGTGTTAATATATATTTATAAAAAGATAAAGAGGTTAAACCTCTTTATCCAAGTGTGTTTTGTTTTGGGATTTATCCTCGTTTGGATAAATCTCAATTTTTCTTTTTTCAGAACTATATTTGAATATGTACTTGTTTCTTGAACAAATATGTATCAAAAATCCGATTCCTCCAAAAGAGACTAATTTCATTAATAGATGCTCTATTAATTCCATAGTAGAGACACCTCCTTCTTTTGTAATTTACATTTAAGCCATAATTAGCATAAATGCATAGATTAGCAAGCATATAGCATAGTTGCTCACCAATCTATGCACTTATGCCAGAATTCGGTACTCATTTATTCAAACACACTACACGAATTATATCATCACTGGTAGTAATTGTCAATATTTTATCGAACTTTTTTTCGCTATTTTATAAATTTCTTAAACATATCGTACGCCTTATTCAAAGCATGAACAAGTCTATCTACATCTTCTCTTGTATTGTAAAAATAAAAACTTGCTCTACATGTTGAATCAATACCTAAAAATCTCATAAGTGGTTGTGCACAATGGTTTCCTGAACGTACACAAACACCTTCTGAATCTAAGATACTCGCAACATCATGTGGGTGAACACCTTTTATGTTGAAAGATATTACTCCTGAATGATTTTCTTTATTTGGCGTCATGTATAATGTTAAGTAATCTAATTTTGATAATTCTTGTCTTGCATATGATACTACATCATTTTCAAGTTCTTGTATTTTATCATACCCAATTTTTTGAATATAATCAATTGCTGCACCTAAGCCTACAACACCTTCTACATTTTGTGTTCCTGCTTCAAACTTATTTGGTAATGGTGCAAATGTTGTATCTTGTTCATAAACATATTCGATCATATCTCCACCCATTAGGAAGGGTGTCATTTTATTTAAAATTTCTCTTTTTCCATATAATACGCCAATTCCTAAAGGAGCTAACATTTTATGTCCTGAAAATACTAAAAAATCTGCATCTAAATCTTGTACATCAATTTTCATGTGAGGAATACTTTGTGATGCATCTACAATTACAATTTCACCTTTTTTATGTGCATATTTTATGATTTTCTTTACATTATTTATTGTTCCTAAAACATTTGAAACATGGGCAATTCCTACTATTTTGGTTTTATCTGTAATTTTACTTTCAATTTCTTCATCTGAAAGTTCGAAATTTTCATTAATGTACATATAGTTTAATTTACTTCCTGTTGCTTTTGTCATTTTTTGCCATGGCACTAAATTTGAATGATGTTCCATTATAGATATTACTACTTCATCATCTTTTTTTAGGTTGTCCATTCCATATGAATATGCAATTAAATTTAAACTTTCTGTTGCATTTTTTGAAAATATTATTTCTTCTCTATGTTTTGCATTTATAAATTCTGCAATTTTTGTTCTTGTGTTCTCATATTCTTCTGTTGCTTCTATACTTAATGTATATGCTCCTCTATGTGGATTTGCATTGTTTTTTTCATAAAACTCTTCTACTGCTTTTATTACTTGTATTGGTTTTTGCGTTGTTGCCCCACTGTCTAAATATGCTATATTACGATTTTCTAACAATGGAAAATCTTTTTTTATTTCTTCTACTTTCATTTAGAAATCCTTTCTATTAATCTAACCTCTTATCAATCTCACCTAAAATTTCATCTTTCAACTCTTCATCTAAAATCCTCTCAATAATCTTATTAAACTTAGACTTAACAATCAATTTAACTGCTTCTTTGTAACTAATACCTCTAGTCATAATGTAAAATAATTGTTTTTCATCAACTTTACCTGAAGCAGTAGAATGGTTACCTTCTACATCTTCTTCAGTACACAAAAGCATTGGTAATGCAATAGATTTAGCCTTATCAGATAAAAGCATACAGTATTCATTTTCATTTCCTTTTGCTTTTTTAGAACCTTTTTTGAAATCAATAGTTCCTTTAAAGTTCTTCTTAGCTTCGTCTTTTAAAGCTCCTTGTACATCAATATCTATATTAGTTTTTGTTCCTCTTAATTCAGCAATATAATTGATGTCTTTTCTTTGTTCACCAATACCTAAATAGATTGATTTCAAATCATTGTCTGCATTTTCTCCAATTATGTTTGAATAATAATTAGAAACGCTAGTTTTTCCCCCAATATCAATAATTGTATAATTTACTGTTGAATTTTTTTCTAATTTATTTTCTATTGCTTCAAAATTATCTGATTCTTCATTTAATAAATTTACAACTGTTACATTAAGTTTTGCATTTTCATTTGCAATTGTTCTGATAATTCCGTTGTGTAAACATTTTTGAACTGTTTGAGATTTATATTCAATAATTACATTTGTATCACCATTTGCAACTATTTCTATTTGATTTATTAAATTTACATTATTATCATCAAAATTGTATCTTATTTTGATATTTTCTTTTTTACTACTTGTTTGTATTCTTATTTTGCTGTTTGCAGTTTCATAATTCAATTCTTCTAAAATCTTACCATTTCCATATGTTAAAGGTAAGTTTGAAACTTCGCTATCTATAGTACTTTTTTCATTAATAATTTCTACATTTTTAAATTCAGCAATCTTTTCTGGAATTTCTAGTTCAACTTCTATATTGTTTATTTTAAAATTTCTTGCTGTTCTAACTGGTGTATCATTTACTTTTAATTTTTCCATTATCCAATTGCCCCCTCTAACTCTAGATTTATTAAATTATTCATTTCAACTGCATATTCTACTGGTAATTCCTTTGAAATTGGATATGCAAATCCTCTTACAATCATTGCTTTTGCATCTTCTTCTGTTAATCCTCTTGACATTAAGTAAAATATTGCCTTATCACTAATTTTTCCTATTTTAGCTTCGTGTGAAAATTCTACTTCATCTGTTCTAATATCATTTACTGGTATTGTGTCAGATCTTGAAATATCATCTAACATAAGTGATTCACAACTTACACTACATTTTGAATTTTTGGCATTTTCATTTATTCTTACTAATGCTCTATAAGTACATGCTCCACCATCTTTAGAAATTGATTTTGAATTTACTACTGATGATGTATTTGGTGCATTATGGATTACTTTAAATCCTGTGTCTAGGTTTTGTCCTCCACCAGCAAATGTAATTCCAGTATATTCTGTTTTTGCGTTTTCTCCATTTAATATGCTCATTGGATATAACATAGAAACTTTTGATCCAAATGAACCTGTTACCCAATCTATTTGTGCATTTTTTCCTACTATTGCTTTTTTAGTATTTA
>USMB01000063.1 GCA_900555615.1 uncultured Clostridium sp.
CAATAAAAGAAGAGCCAGTACCAAGTGGATACACAGTAGCAATAACAGGAGACACTACTGGATTTACAGTAACAAACACATATACACCAGAAACAATAAATATTCCAGTAACCAAAGTATGGAATGATAATAATAATCAAGATGGAAAAAGAGCAACAGCAGTAACAATAAAATTATTAGCAGATGGAGTAGACACAGGAAAAACATTAACATTAAATGAAGCAAATGGCTGGAAAGGAACATTTACAGGATTACCTAAAAAAGCAAATGGAGTAGATATAGCATACACAATAAAAGAAGAGCCAGTACCAAGTGGATACACAGTAGCAATAACAGGAGACACAACAGGATTTACAGTAACAAATACATATTCACCTGAAAAAATTAATATTCCAGTAACTAAGATTTGGCAAGACAATGAAGATGCAGATAAAATCAGACCAGAATCTATTACAGTAAATTTGAAAAAAGGAACTGAAGTAATTGACACAGTAGAGTTAAATAAAGAAAACAATTGGACACACACATTTGAAAACTTACCAAAAAAAGAAAACGGAGAAGAAATTATATATACAGTTGAAGAAGTAGAAACAGAAGGATATACAGCAAGTATAACAGGAAGTATGGTAGAAGGATTTGTAATAACAAATAAACATGAGGTAAGCAAAAAAATATTTGACTTAGCATTACGTAAATATATTACTAAAATAAATGACAAAGATATAACAACATTAGGATTAAATTCAAGAGTTCCAAAAATTGATTTATCAACATTACAAAGTGGAACAACAGCAACATATAGACATAGAAAAGATCCAATTGCAGTTGAAGAAGGGGATATTGTAACATATCAATTAACAATATATAATGAGGGAGAAAAAGCTGGTTATGCAAGCCAAATTGTAGACCAATTACCAGAAGGATTAATATATGTACCAAGTGGTGAAATTGTTTCAAAAGATACTGATGGAAATGATAAAAACAAATATATTGCAAAATATGAATCATCAATAAATAAAATAACATTTGAAATAGTAGAAGGACAAGAAATAAAAGATTTAGAGCCATATAGTGAAGGAAAGCTAGACAGAGAAACATTAGAAATTAAATGTAAAGTAGTTTATAGAGCTAACACAGAAAAGAAACATATTTTAACAAATGTAGCATGGATTAATGAAGAATATAATACTACTGATAATGTAAAAATAGAAAAAGTTGGAGATGACAGAGATTCAGAGCCACAAACAAAACCTAATGTAAATAAAGACAATATGGAAAATTATAAAGGTAATGAAGCTAATAAAGATAATTTATCAGATGGCGAATATTATTATAAAGGTGAACAAGATGATGATGACTTTGAAAAATTATATGTAAAAACATTTGACTTAGCATTAAGAAAATTCATAACATCAGTAAATGATGAAAAGCAAGAAATATCAAGAGTTCCAGTTGTAGATGTAACACCATTAAAAGATGGAACAGGAACAACAGCTATTTATAAACATTCAAAAGTACCAGTTGCACTAGAAGTTGGAGATACAGTAGTTTATACAATAAGAGTATATAATGAAGGTGAGATTGCAGGAACAGCAAGTGAAGTAAAAGATTATTTACCATCATATTTAATTTATCTAGAAGACAGTGAAATAAATAAAAAGTATGGATGGGGAATTTCAGAAGATGGAAGAATTGCAACAACAAAATATTTAGCAGATACAGAAATTAAAGAATTCAATGGAGAAAAATTAGATTATGCAGATGTACAAATTGAATGTAAAGTTGCTAACAATTCAATTCCACATGAAAACATCACAAACATAGCAGAAATTTCTGAATATACTTATAATGAAACAGTAGTTCCAGAAGATAGAGACTCAAAATCAGATGATATGAAAGAAAATATTCCTGAGGACAAAGATTTACCAGATTATAAGAAAGACAAAGAAAAAGACGATTATGTACCAGGAAATGAAGATGATGACGACTTTGAAAAAGTATATGTAAAAGAACTTGACTTAGCATTAAGAAAATTCATAACATCAGTAAATGATGAAAAGCAAGAAGTATCAAGAGTTCCAGTTGTAGATGTAACACCATTAAAAGATGGAACAGGAACAACAGCTATATATAATCATACAAAAGAACCATTATCATTAAAAGCTGGAGACAAAGTAGTTTATACAATAAGAATCTATAATGAAGGCGAAGTTGCAGGAACAGCAAGTGAAATAAAAGATTATTTACCACCATATTTAATTTACTTAGAAGATAGTGAAATAAATAAAAAATATAGTTGGAAAATCACAGAAGATGGAAGAGTTGTAACAACAGATTATTTATCAAATACACAAATTAAAGAATTTGATGGAGAAAAATTAGATTATGCAGATGTACAAATTGAATGTAAGGTTGCTGGAAATGCAATACCACATAAAAACATTACAAACATAGCTGAAATTACTGAATACAAATATGAAGAGACAGTAGTTCCAAAAGATAGAGATTCAAAATCAGATAATATGGAAGAAAACATTCCAGAAGATAAAGATTTGCCAGATTATAAAAAAGATAAAGAAAAAGACCAATATGTGCCAGGAAACGAAGACGATGATGACTTTGAAAAAGTATATGTAAAGGAATTTGACTTAGCATTAAGAAAATTCATTACAGAAGTTCAAGAAAAATCAATAACAAACAGAGTACCTCAACCAAAAATGGAAGATGGAAAAATTACTTATGAACATACAAAAGAACCTTTAACAGTACATGTTGGAGATACAGTAATATATACTTTGAGAATTTATAATGAGGGCGAAATTGATGGATATGCAAGTGAAGTATCTGATGACATTCCAGAATATCTAGAATATTTACCAAAAGAAAGCACTAATGTTGAATATATGTGGAAAATGTATGATGAAAAGGGTGAAGAAACAACAGATGTTTCAAAAGCAGTAAAATTAACAACAACATATCTATCAAAAGAAAATGGTGAACAAAACTTATTAAAAGCATTTGATGGAAATACATTGGAATATAGAGATATAAAAATAGCATTTAAAGTAAAAGACCCAAATTCAAATTCAATTATTATTACAAATAAAGCCCAAATATCTGATGATACAGATAAAGACGGCAAAGACATAACAGATAAAGATTCAACACCAGACGAATGGAACGAAGGAGAAGATGATCAAGATGTTGAACACGTAAAAGTAGAATATTTTGATTTAGCATTATTAAAATTCGTTTCAAAAGTAATAGTGATAGAAGATGGAAAAGAAACAATATCTGAAACAGGATATAATGGTCATGAAGATC
>USMB01000064.1 GCA_900555615.1 uncultured Clostridium sp.
TGGATCTATTGATGTTATTACTCTTCCTATTTGTTGTTTATACAATATTTGTGAATTTTCATCTAATGGTCTAAACCATAATATTCCATTTACTCCATCTACATGAACACCTTCGTTCAATTTATTCATTACTATCATAAATTTTGTTTTATCTGATTTTTCACTTTCAAATCCCTCTAATTGTCTCTCATTTTCCTTATCACTATAAGCCCCTAGCATTGAATAATATTCTGGTTCTATTCCTGAGTTTTTTAAATATTCACTTATTTGCTTTTCCCATTCTTTTACTTTATCTATACTGTCTTTTCCTTCTTCATTCCCTCCAACTGGTATAAATACAATATATTTTCCACCTTCTTTTAAGTTTTCTTGTAATATTTCTGGTATTCCTTTTGCTTTCTCCAGATTTTTCCTTAGCCTATCATATTGTTCTAATTTCTTCTTTCTTTCATTCTCATCTTCTATCTCATTTATTTGTTCTGCTAAATTTTCCATGCTTCCATCTGTTAATAAATTATACTCACATGAAACTACCTTTGGATTTACTACCATTCCTAATTGTATTGCTTCTTTTAGTTCTATCTTTGCTGCTATATGTTTATTTTCTTGTCTTTCTTCATATGTATATCCTAACTTTTCGGCTATTTCATCTGCCATATTTCTGTCATCTGCATCTCTTCTTGGTGTTGCTGTTATTCCTAAAACTTTTGTTGTTTCTAGTTGATTTTCTAATAATTTATTTAATGCTTCTTCCCATTTTTCTGCACCTGTTCTATGTAATTCGTCAAATATTATAAAATCATACTGTTTTTTTAATGTTTCTTTACCTGCTTTTGTTATTAAACTTTGATATGTAGCAAATTGTAAGTTTTTAAATACATCTGCTATTATTTTATCTTTACTTTTTCCTGATGTTCCTATTTTACCATGAATATTTTCTATTATCCTATCTTTTGTTTGTTCTAATATTTCATTTGATGGTGCTAAATATAGCATTTTTTTATTATTTGTTTTATATGCTATTTTTCCTAATTCTATTTGATTTTCTTCTATTGCTATTTCTTCTGCTGTTTTTCCATATTGTAACATTTCTGTTAATGCTACATATGTCTTTCCTCCTCCTGTTGGTAATATTATACTTGCATATCTTTTTTCTTTATATATTTCTTCTGCTTTGTCTACTGCATCTTGTTGATAGTCTCTTAAGCTTATTCCTGTTCCTTTTACATCATAATATCCTAAATATCTTTCTATTTGTTCTATTGATAGATTTTGTGTTATTTCTCCTATATTTTCTTGTATTTGTTCTACATAATTTTCTGTTTGTAATATTTCATTTAATCTTCCTTTTGATGCCATATTTATAACTGCTGTTGGTATATCTTTATTTTCTATTCCTGCTTCTTTTAATTTTTCATATATTGATACACAATTACTTTGTTTTAATTTCTGGATTAATTCATTTCTTTCTGTTATAGATAATTCTTCAACATTAATTTTGTCCCAGTCATATGTGTCTACTATTGCACTGGCAAAATAGTCTTCTTTTGATATTTGGTGTGCTGTTTGCATTTGTGCAAAACTTGTATTCATTATGTCTCTTACATTTGATAGACCTCTATCTTGTATTATTTGCATTTGTTCTTCAGTTGTTAAATTTCTTATTGAATCTACTAATCCTATTTCATTTGGTTTTAAGTCTAAGTTTACAGATTCACTTATTCTATATCCTTTATTACTTTTTCTTGCAGTTATTTTTGGCTCAATTTCAAATCCATTATTTTCAATGTACTTTATAATTTCTTCATATTTAGGATTGTTTCCTGTTATTTTTCTTAGCATTCCTGCTAATATTCTAGCATTTGCTTGTCCTTTTGATAAATAATACATATTTTTTACAATAGAACTTGCTTGTCCATATTCAACTTTTCCTGCTGTCAATTCATACATTTCTTCTATTGATATGTCTGTTCTTGGTGTTCCGTCATCTCTTAATAGGCTTCCTTCTGGTATTTCTAATTTTCCACCTTTGGTTATATATTTTACTAATTCTGTTTTTAATTCATTTACAATTTGTTTATCTTGATTTTCTGTTTGTTGTATTAATGCAAACATATCTAATAATTCTTTTGATATGTCTGTTATTCTATCTCCTTCTATATCTCCATAATATATTTGCTCTCCTGATGCAAATGCACTTCCCATTGTTTTTATTAATTCACTGTTTGTCTTAATTCTTGATACAGCAGGTTTCATTAATCCTTTTTGTTCTAATATTGTTAGTTTTGCTACTATTTTGTTTTTTTCTAATGTTTGCTCATCATTTAATGCTTGGAAACTACTTATTCTTGAAAGTGGTGCTTTATATACTATACCTTTTTTCATTCCAGATTTGCTTGTGTCTATTCCTTTTGGTGCTGTATATTTTACTTTTATTATCTCTTTTAAATCTTCTGGTTTTGTAGCTTCATCTATCTTTTTTAAATCTTCTAATACTTCTTCAGGAATATTTCCTTGAGCTATTCTCTCTTGAACTTTTCTGGCAATTTCTGATAACATATATTGACCTGCATTATATACTCTTTGTCCCATTTCTTTCTTTGGAACTTTTATCATTACATATTTATCACTAAATGTTTCTCCATATGTTCTTGCTACATTGGCATTGCTTGATAATGATATACAATTTGTTTCTAAACTATATGGTGTTTTTATGTGGTTATACATTTCTTCTAATGTTACTTGACTTTCTGAATTCCATCTTGGTGTTAAACTATGTGTTCCTTCCCATCTTTCTCTATCTGTACGTAATCTTATATAATTTCCGTTCTCATCTTTTATGTTTCCTTCTTCTAGGTCTTTTATGTCTCCTGGCTCTAATGACCTAAAAAAGTAGTAATTTTCTTCATCACTTATTATATTGAATTTTTCTATATCAAACATTTCTTCCATAGTGTTTTCCTCTCATTTTCTCTTTCGATTTCTCGACTTTTTACTTCTTTTATTTTAGCATA
>USMB01000065.1 GCA_900555615.1 uncultured Clostridium sp.
CATAGAGGAAATACCTGTTCCCATCCCGAACACAGAAGTCAAGCTCTAATGTGCCAAAAATACTTGCGGGTTACCCTGCTGGGAAAATAGGTTGTTGCCAGTTTTTTTTATTTTACAAAAAGAAAACATAAATTAGAGTTACTATATGTAGGTTTAATTTATGTTTTTTTAATTATAAAATAAGGAGGAATAATAATGTCTAAAGTAACATGGAAGTCAGGAACTTTTTTATATCCATTACCAGCTGTTATGGTATCATGTGGAAATATGGAGAAATCAAACATTATAACTGTAGCATGGACAGGTATATTAAATACAAATCCAGCAATGGTATATATATCTGTAAGACCAACAAGATATTCATATAACTTAATAAAAGAAAGCGGAGAATTTGTAATAAATCTTACAACTAAAGATTTAGCATATGCTACAGATTGGTGTGGAGTAAAAACAGGAGCAAAAGTGGACAAATTTGCAGAAATGCATTTAACAAAAGAAAAAGCTAAATTTGTTAAATGCCCTATGATCAAAGAGAGTCCTGTATCAGTTGAATGTAAAGTAAAAGAAATAAAAGAATTAGGTAGTCATCATATGTTTGTAGCAGAGGTTTTAGCAATCAATGCAGACGAGAAATATATAGATGAAAAAGGTGCTTTTGATATTTCAAAATGCGACTTAATTGCATATTCAAACGGAAATTATTATTCATTAGGAAAAAAAATAGGTAGATTTGGATTTTCGGTACAAAAAAATAAAAAAAAGAAGAAAAAATAGCAAAAATTCATTGACATATCTAGAAAAAAGTGGTAAAATATTTGAGCGTACGTAGAATAAACGTATGCTCACATCGTTTAAAAAAAGTAAGGTTAAAAAAGTCGGAGGTGTATTTAAATGGCAGCTAAAGGACCAAGAGAAAATATTACATTAGAATGTACAGAATGTAAACAAAGAAATTACATTACATCAAAAAATAAAAGAAATAATACAGATAGACTAGAAATAGTTAAGTACTGTAAATTCTGCAAAAAACGTACAACACATAAAGAAACTAAATAGTTTAAGGCTATTTTAAGGAGGAAATAAAATGGCTAAAAAAGAAAGCAAAACTGAAAACAAAGTTAAAAAACATTTTTTCAAAGATTTCAAAGCAGAACTAAAAAAAGTAATTTGGCCAACACCAAAGCAATTAGTAAATAATACTGTTGCTGTTGTAACAATTGTATTAATAACTGCTGCAATTGTATTTGTATTAGATGTTGTTTTCGATATGGGAAATAAATATGGAATAAGTCGTTTACAAAATGTTGTAAATGAAAAATATAATCCTGCTGAAAATACTACTAGTGATAATACAAGCACAGACAATACAACAAGTAGCGAAGAAGGAAACGCAAATACTGAAAATAATACAGAAAATACTGTAGAGGAAAACACTACAACAGAAAACAATGAAACACCTGCTGAAGGTGCAGAATAGTGAAGGAGGTCAATAAAATGTCACAAAAAGATTATGATATGTCTCCTAGATGGTATGTAGTGCATACATATTCAGGATATGAAAACAAAGTAAAAACAGATCTTGAAAAAACAGTCAAAAATAGAGAATTAGAAGATTACTTCTTTGATATTGTTGTTCCAATGGAAGAACAAATTGAAATTAAAGATGGAAAAAGAAAAGCTAATTTGAAAAAAGTATTTCCAGGTTATGTATTAGTTAAAATGATTGTAACTGAAGAGACTTGGTATATTGTTAGAAATACAAGAGGTGTTACAGGATTTGTTGGTTCTGGAACAGATCCAATACCATTGACAGACGATGAAATTCGTGCAATGGGATTTGAAGATGCATCAATAACTGTTGATTATGATATAGATGATTCAGTCCAAATTTTAAATGGACCATTTAAAGATTCAATAGGAACAGTTAAAGAAATTAATAAAGAAAAGCACAAAGTAAAAGTTTTAATATCTATGTTTGGTAGAGAAACACCAGTAGAATTAGAATTTTCACAAATACAAAAAGTAGATTAAAGGAGGCGAAATTTTAAAATGGCAGAAAAAGAAATTTCAAATATTATTAAATTACAAATAGAAGCAGCAAAAGCAACTCCAGCTCCACCAGTTGGACCAGCATTAGGAGGTAGTGGTGTAAACATCATGCAATTCGTAAAAGAATTCAATGATAGAACAGCAAATGAAGCAGGATTTATTATCCCAGTAGTAATTACTGTATACAAAGATAAATCTTTCTCATTTATAACAAAAGTTCCACCAGTAGCTGTATTAATTAAAAAAGCAATAAAAATTGAAAAAGGTTCTGGAAAACCAAACAAAGAAAAAGTTGCTAAAATAACAAAGGAACAAGTAAAAGCTATAGCTGAGCAAAAAATGCCAGACTTAAACGCTGCATCATTAGAAGCAGCTATGAGCATGGTTGCTGGAACAGCAAGAGCAATGGGTGTAGTTGTCGTAGACTAATAAAAATATAATTATAATAGTGGGAGAGCATAAGCTCGTTAAAACCAAAGGAGGATTTAAATGAAAACATCAAAAAGATATGCAGAAAGTGCAAAATTAGTAGATTCTAACAAAGAATACGAAATTAAAGAAGCATTAGATATTATAGAAAAAATGCCAAAAACAAAATTTGATCAAACTGTTGAATTACATGTTAAATTAGGTGTAGATTCAAAACATGCTGATCAACAAGTAA
>USMB01000066.1 GCA_900555615.1 uncultured Clostridium sp.
TCTTGAATAGCTTTTTTGATAGCATCTGGTACTTCAGCAGCTTTACCATTTCCAATTCCAACATGTCCTGCGCCATCTCCAACGATAACTACAGCACTGAATCTAAATGTTCTACCACCTTTTACTACTTTTGCAACTCTATTAATAGCTACTACTTTTTCTTTTAATTCTGGCATTTTATTTTCTTCCATTAGAATTCTAAGCCTCCTTCTCTTGCGGCTTCAGCTAATGCTTTTACAACACCATGGTATATATATCCACTACGATCATATACTACAGTCTTGATGTTCTTAGCTGTTGCTCTTTTTGCGATTAAAGCTCCAACTTCTTTAGCAGCTTCTACATTAGAATTTTTAGTTTTAACTTCTTTATCTAATGTTGAAGCAGATACTAATGTATTTCCAGCAACATCGTCTATGATTTGAGCATAGATATTTGTATTGCTTCTATATACACATAGTCTTGGTCTTTCTGCTGTTCCAGATACTTTAGTTCTAACTCTAGCATGTCTTCTAGTTCTTTCTAATTTTCTATCTGTTTTACTAACCATTTTTAATCTCCTTTCAATTATTTACCTGTCTTGCCTTCCTTACGTCTAATAACTTCTTCAGCATATTTGATACCTTTACCTCTATATACTTCAGGTGGTCTCTTTGTTCTGATGTTAGCTGCTGTTTGACCAACTAATTCTTTGTCAACACCTCTAACTATGATTGTATTAGCGTTTGGAACGTCAAATGAAATTCCAGCTGGTGCTTCAAATATTACTGGATGAGAATATCCTAATGTTAAATTTAAGTTGTTACCTTGTTTTGCAACCCTGTAACCAACACCATTTATTTGTAATTCTCTTGTATATTCTTTTTCAACACCATTTATCATATTATTGATTAATGTTCTTGTTAAACCATGTAAACTTCTGTTTAAAGTTTCATCATTTGGTCTTGTTACTATAATTGTATTGTTTTCAATAGATACAGAAATATTTTTATGTATTTCTCTTTCTAATGTACCTTTAGGTCCTTTTACAGTTATTTTTTGTCCGTCTAATTTAACTTCAACACCTTCAGGTATTACAATGTGTTTATTTCCTATTCTTGACATTTTATTTTCACCTTTCTTATTATATTGGGCGTTCGCCTAACATTCCATTTTTACATTTCTGCATTTTCACGATTAGGTTAATTTTTCCCTTTCATTTGTCAGGGGACATATCTTTTTCACCGGTCTTTCTCTTGGGACAAGATATGTCCCCTCCCCGTGTGAAACAGTGATTACCCTTTAACAATTTTTTTGTTTTTTGCAATTACCAGATGTATGCTAAAACTTCTCCACCCATTCCAGCTTCTCTAGCTTCTTTGTCTGTTTTTAGACCTTTAGATGTAGAAATTATTGCTGTTCCTAATCCATTTAATACTCTTGGTAATTCTTCTTTACCAGCATATACTCTTAATCCTGGTTTACTGATTCTTTTTATTCCGTCAATAACTCTAGCTCCTTTTTCATCATATTTTAATGTAATTCTGATGATTCCTTGATTTTCATTATTGATTAATTCAAATGATTTGATATATCCTTCTTTAAATAAGATTTCAGCTATTGCTGTTTTCATTTTTGAGTTTGGTACATCAACTGTTTTGTGTTTAGCACTGTTAGCATTTCTGATTCTTGTTAACATATCTGCTATTGGATCTGTAGTATTCAATTCACTTTACCTCCTTTTTTAATTTTACCAACTTGCTTTTTTAACACCTGGAATTTCACCTTTGTGTGCTAATTCTCTGAAACATACACGGCAAATTCCATATTTTCTGATATAAGCATGTGGTCTTCCGCAAATTCTGCATCTATTATATTCTCTAGTAGCATATTTTTGTGGTCTAGCTTGTTTAATTTTTAATGATTTTTTAGCCATTATTTATTCTCCTCCTTAAATTATGCTTTGAAAGGCATTCCTAATAGTTTTAATAGCTCTTTTGCCTCTTCGTCTGTTTCAGCTGTTGTTACAAATATGATATCCATACCTCTTAATTTGTCTACTTTATCATATTCGATTTCTGGGAATATTAATTGTTCTTTAATACCCATTGAGTAGTTTCCTCTTCCATCAAATGAGTTTTCAGAAACACCTCTAAAGTCTCTTACTCTTGGTAATGCAACATTGAATAGTTTGTAAGCAAAATCATACATTTTGTCTGATCTTAATGTTACTTTACATCCAACGTTAGCTCCTTCTCTTAATTTAAATGCTGCAATTGATTTTTTTGCTTTTGTTATCATTGGTCTTTGACCTGTGATTTGCATTAAATCATTTACTGCATTTTCTAATGATTTAGGATTTTCTTTTGTATCTCCTAAACCGATATTTATAACTATTTTTTCAAGCTTTGGAACTTGCATAGTTGATTTATATTCAAATTTTTTCATTAATGCTGGAATTACTTCTTTTTGATATTGTTCTCTTAGTTTTTCCATGTTCAGTTAATCCTCCTTTCACTATTTGATATTAGCTCCACATTTTTTGCAAACACGAACTTTTTTATCATTTTCTACTTTATATTCTACTCTTGTAGTTTTTCCACATTTTGGACATACTACATTTACTATTGAGCTATCAATTGCACATTCAACTGGGATTATTCCACCCTCTTCACCTTGTTTTCTAGGTTTGATGT
>USMB01000067.1 GCA_900555615.1 uncultured Clostridium sp.
GTGGTCTTGTTTCCATTACTTTTACTTTATCTCCTATTTCACAGCTATTGTTTTCGTCATGAGCTTTTAATTTATATGTTCTTTTAACTGTTTTTCCATACATTTTATGGCTTACACTTGTTTCAACTGAAACAACTACTGTTTTATCCATTTTGTCAGATGTTACAGTACCAACCATAACTTTACGAAGATTTCTTTCCATAGATTAATCCTCCTTTTTACTTGCTATTTTTCTTTCTGTTAATACAGTGTTTATTTTAGCTATATCCTTTTTAACCTCTTTAATTTTCATTGGGTTATCTATTCCATTTGTAGCTAAACTAAACTTTAATTTAAATAATTCTGTTTTTAGTTCACCTAATTCTTTTTCTAATTCTGGTGAAGACATTTCTCTTATTTTACTTATCTTCATCACTATCACCCACCTTGCTTACAGTTTCTTTTGCTACGAATTTACATTTGATTGGTAGTTTATTCATAGCTAATCTCAAGGCTTCTTTAGCTGTCTCTTCAGGAATTCCTGCAATTTCGAACATAACTCTACCTGGTTTTACAGCTGCTACCCAATATTCAACATTACCTTTACCTTTACCACCACGAGTTCCAGCTGGTTTTTGTGTTATTGGTTTGTCTGGAAATATCTTAATCCAAACTTTTCCACCTCTTTTTGTATAACGTGTCATTGCAATACGTGCTGCTTCGATTTGGTTTCCTTTGATTAAACCAGCTTCTACAGCTTGTATTCCGTATTCTCCGTCTGTTACTTTATTTCCTCTTGTTGCTTTTCCTCTATTTCTACCTTTTTGCATTTTTCTATATTTAGATTTTTTTGGCATTAATGGCATTATTTGTCTCCTCCTTCCACTTTTCTAGCTGGAAGAACTTCACCTTTATAAATCCATACTTTAACACCGATTTTTCCGTATGTTGTATCTGCTTCTGCAAATCCATAGTCAATATCAGCTCTTAAAGTTTGTAGAGGAATTGTTCCCTCTTTATAAAATTCTGTTCTAGCCATATCAGCTCCACCTAATCTTCCAGATACTGAAGTTTTGATTCCTAAAGCACCTGATTTCATAGCTTTTTGCATACATTGTTTCATAGCTTTTCTAAATGAAATTCTTCTTTCTAGTTGTCCAGCGATATTTTCAGCAACTAATTGTGCATCTGTATCTATTGCTTTTACCTCAACTATATTGATATTTACATCTTTACCAATTAATTTTGTTAATTCTGCTTTTAATGTTTCAGCTCCAGCTCCACCTTTTCCGATTATAATTCCTGGTTTAGCTGCATAAACATTAACTTTGATTAATTTTGCTGTTCTTTCAATTTCGATTTTTGAAACTCCAGCTGTATATAATTTTTTCTTTAAAAATTTACGGATTTTTTGATCTTCTACTAAGTAATCTGCAAAGTTCTTAGAATCTGCATACCATTTAGCATTCCAATCTTTGATTATTCCAACTCTCACACCTGTTGGATGTACTTTTTGTCCCATTTTGTAATTATCCTCCTTTCCTATTCTGCTTCTCTAACTACGATAGTTATATGACTTGTTCTTTTTCTAATTCTAACTGCTGAACCTTTTGCAGCTGGTCTAATTCTCTTTAGAGTTGGACCTTGATTTGCATATATTTCAGCTACATATAAATTTTCATGTTTCATTCCATGATTATTTTCAGCATTTGCGATTGCTGATTTTAATAATTTTTCTATAATGTCTGAAGATGCTTTTGGTGTAAATTTTACTATTGCTAAAGCTTCATCAACATTTTTTCCTCTAATTAAATCTGCAACGATTTTTACTTTTCTAGCAGAAATTCTTGCATATTTTAATGTTGCTTTTGCTTCCATTACTGCTGTTTCTTCCACTACAATTCCCTCCTTATTAATTATTTATTTGTAGTTGTTTTTTCTCCTGCATGACCTTTGAATGTTCTTGTAGGAGCAAATTCACCTAATTTATGACCTATCATTTCTTCTGTAATATATACTGGTACATGTTTTCTACCGTCATGAACAGCAATTGTGTGTCCAATCATTTGTGGATAAATTGTAGAAGCTCTTGACCATGTCTTGATTACTTCTTTGTTTCCACTTTCATTCATAGCTTCTACTCTTTTAAGTAATTCTGGTGCTACGAAAGGTTTTTTCTTACTTGATCTTGACATATGATTTTCCTCCTATTCTACTTTCTTCTCTTTACGATAAATTTATTTGTTTTCTTTTTAGAATCTCTTGTCTTGTATCCTAATGCTGGTTTACCCCAAGGTGTCATTGGTCCTGAATGTCCAACTGGAG
>USMB01000068.1 GCA_900555615.1 uncultured Clostridium sp.
GAGCTAGAAAAGTCTAACTCTCCTCGTTGATATTTCGTTTAAAACCAATATACGTGGCAATCCAGTAAATACCATATAGCAAGAATAAAATCGCCAAGCTGCCTGCAAAATAAATCAAATAGATAAATCTACTTGTCAAAAGAATTTGATAAACATTGTTGACTGAAAACGCCATACAGAAACTTGCAATAACAGAATAAACAACTGGAACACCAAACAATATTATTAGTTGCTTTCTAATTGTCTTGAATAATGTTTCATTATTCACACCTAATCTTCTCAAAGTCAGATAACGATATTTATATTTAGCAGCGTCACTTAATGACTGTACGGCAAGAATTGTTCCAACAGCAGAAATCAGGATAAAGGCGATGTATAAACAAAGACTTGCTATCGTAGCGGTCATGGTATTCTGTTGTTCGATTTCTGAACCTCTTGTATGAATATAATAATAGTGTCCGTCGCTTTCTTTATTTTCCTTTGTTTCAGCTAATTGAAGTTCAGCCTCTTTTTCTAGTTTTTCCTCTAATTTTGTTGTTGTATCTTCCTTAGTATCAACAATTAAATGCCGTTCCGATATTTCCAACCCTTGTACACATTCATCTGCAACGACTATGGTAAATCTTCCAGTGTTATTCATAGCATCCCAATAGGATTTTGTATCGATTTCCTTTAAACGTAATTCATTGCCAGAAAATTGAATATTTTTTATATCATTATTATTTTCAACTTTATATAACAGTTCATTAGGAGTTACCAACAAATATTCATCTTTATTTAATTTTATAGTATCCATATTTCTAATTTTGAGCAATTTATTATAATCACTCAATTTCATCACTGGGTCATAATTATAAAATTCTACGGCATAATAATTTTGTATTTGATAATTTGGTTCTTTGTAAATATTATATTCAACTGTTTGATTTATTGTATAATCTTCATCTATAATACATAAAAATTTATCAATATTTTTGAATGTATTATTCTCATCAAATAAATCTACATCATAAGGAGCATTTAATTCTATTGTTGATTTATACATTCCTTTGTTAATACTTGAGAAATTCAAACAAATTAAGGAAATTAGTATTAACATCGAAAGCGTACCAAACGTAAAGCTCATGGTTCTGGCTTTTGACGCAAAGGTTCTAGCAACAAACAGATTGTCTTTTTGGTATTTACATTTTTTGCTTTTTAATAAAATGGATAACAACATATCCGAAAAAGTAGCATAAATACCATAAATGCTGATTATAAGCATAATCAAACTAATCATTAAGTATGTAATTATTTCAGAGCCGCCAATTTTTTTTATGTCAAATTGTGAGTTCCAAAGAAGTAGTGACACAACTCCAATTATAGCACTTATAACAAAGATGATATTTCTTATTTTACTGCTATGAAACATTTTCTTTTCATTCAGTTTGTCAAAATATAGAAAATCATGCACTGTCATTTTTTTTATTCTTCTTAAAAGATTAAGCAAAACTAAAACATAAATTACCAAAAAGTAAATTGCCAGCAATTCTATGGAAGCAAAGTTCATAGAAATAAAAATGACTTCTGGAATCCCCAATAGTTTCACAATGACTAATGATACAAACTGGCTAAATATAAATCCAAGTGGAATGGATAGAATAAATGCAAATATTCCCAATAATATATTTTCACTAACGAGTAAACGTGCAATTACTTTTTTCTTTATCCCCAAAAGCATATATGTTCCAAGTTCTTTGCTTCTTTTCTCAAACATAAATCTTGTTGTATAGTTAATCAAGAAACAAACAACAAATATGATAATCACATTAACAAAGGTTAGTATTGTTTTGAATGTTTCCATGCCTGAGGACAATTCTACAACTTCGTTAGAACTTGCCACCAGATTATATGCCAATATAAGAGAAAATGAAATTGTAATAGTTATCAGATAAATCAAATAGTCTTTTAAACTTCTTTTTGTATTTCTAACAGCTAATTTACCTAACATTTCCTACTTCACCTCCGAGCAAGGTTAATATATCCAGTATTTCATTGAAGAAATCTTTTCTGCTTTTTTCCCCTCTGA
>USMB01000069.1 GCA_900555615.1 uncultured Clostridium sp.
TTTCAACTTAGCTATAGCATTTTTATCTTCTTCTCTTGTAATTGGCATTTCGTAAAGATTTTTAAATTTTTTATAATTAAACTTATAATATAAAGTAAAAAAAAAACTTGCAAATGAAGCTACTTCTTGAGTAGCTTCATTTGCAAGACTCATCTTATTCACCAATTGGTATATATTTCTTTTCTTCAATTTTCTTTTCTGGTTCTTTAGGAAATTCTATTGTTAATATACCATTTCTAAAGTTTGCTTTAATGTCTTCTTCTGTTACATTTTCTCCAACATAATAGCTTCTTGAACACATTCCTGTAAATCTTTCTCTCTTTAGATATTTAGCATGTTTGTCTTCTTTTTCTTCATTTTTCTCTGCTGATACTGTTAAATATCCATCATGTAATTCTATTTTAATGTCTTCTTTGTCATATCCAGGTACATCTATTTCTAGTAAATACTTTCCATCTTTTTCTTTTAAATCGGTTTTCATTATTTTTGTTTCTTTTTCTGTAAAGAATGAATCAGGTAAAACCTCATCCCAAAAATCTAATCCATTTCCATTTCTTCTTGGTATCATCATCATAATACATTACCTCCTTAATTATGTGTTGATACATTTTATTAACACATGTAAATAGTATTTACATTTTGTTTCTTTTCTATTTACACTTATATTATACCACTATTTTTAGCACTGTCAATAGTGGATTGCTAATTTTCACAAAATTTTCACATTTCTCATGTAATTGGCTATTTTTCTAGATTTGCAATATTGCAAATAAAAAACACCCAGTTAACAAATTGTTAACTGGGCTAGTACGAAACTACTTATCGTACACCACCGGAATAAGGAATTCATCCAAAACGGATTCTACATGATAGAACTCTTCGCCTTCATTTTTCACAAGTACATCATAAACCACTTGCATCTTATTGGCATATACATTACCTGCCACCACCAAATTTTTCTCGGTAAGTCTTGTTTGAGATATATAACCACTGCCATATTCTCCACAAGCAAATGACCAACCACTAATTAAATCTTTACTAAAACCTTCTACCGCAAATTGATTTTGATAATGATATTCTTCATTTATCCAAAAGCCATCTTGCGACGATCCATGGTAAGAATCATCCATATTATCTTGAGAAAGACCGTCCAGCTGAGGATTTGTCGATTTGAGCGACATATCTATATGTACATGCTCAATCATTACTGTTGTACCATCAGGAAGATTATCAACTTTTGCAGTCATATTGATTACTTTTGAATCTGTTATTCTCCAACGACTCAAATCATAATCTCCAGTATCATATGTTGTTATAAACTCAAATCCTTCAATTTCATGCCTTTTTTCCAACGAATTTCCTTTAAGCGGACTAAGTACTTCCAATTTTTTTTCCTCTGGTACAGTTTCCCTTTCATTACATCCTGTGAACAAAAGTGAAATTGCTACCAGCATAGCACAAATTAATACCTTAGCTACTTTCGAAAAACACCGTTTCATTACTGTCTCCTTATCTTTTTTGTAAAACGCTATATCTAGCGTCCATAAAAAATGGTACATTTATTATATTTCGCTGTACCCACGAATATTGAGTATATTATATCACATATTCCCTGTTTTTTCAATGATTTCACGGTTTCTTTGCAGTTTAGCTTTTCTTCAAAGCTTTTTTATTTTTTTCTAATTGTTTTAAATTTTTTAATAGTTTCCTTTTCTTGGATCTCCATTTTTAACTATAATATATCAAGAAATTTCGCTAATTTTTTGCGAAAATTTGTTTCTTTTATATTGATTTATTTTAACTTGTATGCTATACTATTTCACATAGGAAATGATAATAAGCAACTACATAAATAAAAAAACTCACATCTGTAACTTGGCGGTTTAGATGTGAGCTTTTCAAATCTATTTCGGCAAAACCACGTTTGTGGATTTGTCATTTCCTATACTTATTATACACAGATATTTTATAAATGTCAAATAATTTATCTATTTAATTTAGTTTAGTTATGATTCATTTATGATAATGTCTTAATAAATCATTTAGGAAAATGTCTTAAT
>USMB01000070.1 GCA_900555615.1 uncultured Clostridium sp.
ATTGTTTTCCACAACTTTCAATTACTGCGTACATTTAAAATGCACCTCCCTTATTCGTATACTCGCTAATCCTTAATACAGGCAGTTATCTATATTTCAAATAACATTTAGTTGCCTTGACTAAGCGGATTACAGTTATTAATTTTAACATATTTGCAAAAACTTGTCAAGTTTTTTAATAACTTTTTCCGAAAAAACGAGCTAATCTGCTCTATATTTGGTATGATCAGAAAAAAACAAGGCTTTCGCCCTGTTTTCTATTCTTTTATTGAATTGTAAAAATTAGCTGTTGTTGCATTTATATATGGAATAACATATAAATACGCAATTCCAAATGTAATTGAGCCTAAGATATACCACCAGAAAAATGATAATTGTAATACAAATAAATCAAATTTGTGTCCATCCATAATTCTTTTGCTTTCATTTAATGATTCTCTTGCTGTAAGCTCTGGATTATCAGCTAATATGTATGGTGCCATTGCATAAGAAAATGCTTTTACTATTCCTGGTATAATTAATAATAATGACCATAAAAATGTAAAAAATTCTGTAATTATAGATAGCCATACTGCCTTTCCTGTTATATTAAATCCTTTAAAAACATCTCCTACAGAAATTTCTTCATTTCTAGCTAAAGCTAAATATATCATACATAAAGAAATTTCAAATGCTGGCATTATTATTATTGTAGCAAACCATCCTATTACAGGAACTAGTGAACATCCTGCTCCAATTATTGCAACTATTAGAAACATAACAAATAATAATCCTATTTTTCCTTGTATTTGTTCTTTTGCTGCGTTTTTTAGTTCAATTCTTGTCATAATTTTCCCCCTTTTATAATTATATTTTACTCTGAATTAAATATTCTTGTCAACTTTTATTTATCAAAATATGTACTTGTTCCTTGTAAATCTTCAAAATTGTGTTGTCTTAAAATTTCATAAGTTATAATTGCAACTGAGTTTGATAAATTAAGTGATCTTAATGTTGGCAACATAGGAATTCGTATTGTTTTCTCATTTAAATACTTTTCCAATAACCATTCAGGCAATCCTTTTGTTTCTTTTCCATATAGCACAAATACTTCATCCATTTTAGAATAATCAATATCTGTGTATTTTGTTTTTCCTTTAGTTGTTGCAAAAAACATATTATTTTCTTCTGGTTTATATTTTTCCAAAAATTTTTCTAATGAATCATGTTCTTCTATATCAAGTTTATCCCAATAATCCAATCCAGCTCTTTTTAATGTTCTTTCATCTATTTGAAATCCTAAAGGATGGACTAAGTGCAATTTTGCTCCTGTTATTGCACATGTTCTTGCTATATTTCCTGTGTTTTGTGGTATTTCAGGTTCTACCATTACTATATTTACTTTCATATTTCCCTCCTGTTCATATTATTATAGAGAAAACACGCAAAATTTTCTCTTCATTATTTTGCGTGTAATCATTTATTTATTAGTAATTTCTTCTAATTCCAAAAGTTCATTCCATCTTTCATCAACAACTCTTTGGAATTCTTCAATCATCCATTCATTTCCTGTTTTAAACATATGTTTAAAACGTTTTTGTGGACGTAAAAATTCTTCTACTGGTAATTTTTTTGCTGGTTTATATGTTATATGATATTTTCCATTAACAACTTCATATAATGGCCAATAGCATGTGTCTGCAGCTAATTTATTAATTTTCATTAAATCTTCAGTTGCATATCCCCATCCTCTTGGACATGGTGCCATAACATTTAAAAATGCTGGTCCCTCTGTATAAATTGCTTTTTCTGCTTTTTCATATAAATCTTTAAAATTTGTCATTGCAAGTGTTTGAGCTACATAAGGAATATGATGTTCTGCCATTATTTCTGTTAAATCTTTTCTTACTTGCATCTTTCCTGGAATAACTTTTCCTGCTGGTGATGTTGTTGTATCAGCAAATTTTGGAGTTGCAGATGACCTTTGTATTCCTGTGTTCATATATGCTCCATTATCATAACATACATAAACCATATCATGTC